>NZ_JBYIVZ010000013.1:0-193318 GCF_057710365.1 Streptomyces sp. bgisy027 | reverse complement strand
GGGGTTGAGCAGGAAAACTGCAGAATCGCGGGCGATGAGCGCCCCAAGCGATGGCCATAAGAATACTAGGCGACTGGTATTTTTTGGCAAGTAGGAGGAAGATTGACCGCAGCGGAAGCCGCGGTGATCACCGGAAGGATGGAAGACCACCATCCGCACCGCGGCAGTCAGGAGGCGGCAGTGGCACGAGCACGGCAGGAACGAGCAGAGGTCACCCGGGAGGCGATCCTCGACGGCGCGGCGAAGGCTTTCGACGCCGCCGGTTTCGGCATCACCAGCCTGACGGACATCTCCCAGCACGCCGGAGTGACCAAGGGGGCCCTGTACTTCCACTTCCGGTCCAAGGAGGCTCTCGCCAAGGAACTGATGTCCGATCAGTTCGACGTGGCCTCCGTACTGGAGAACGCCGAGCGCCCAGGCGTGCAGACCGCCATCGACATCACCCATCGGATGGCTCACGACCTGCGTACCAGCATTCGCGTCCGGGCCGGCATCCGGCTCGTGATCGAGTTGGGCTCGTTCACCGATCCCAACCCCACGCTCTACAACAAGTGGATCGAGACCATCAGGGACTGCCTTGCTCCCGCGCAGGGGCGCGGGGATGTCAAACCCGAGGTCAACATCACCGATGCCGCGGTCTACATCGTCGGTTCGTTCGCCGGCGTGCAGATCACCTCTCAGGTCCGCAGCGGACGTGAGGATCTGCACGAGCGCGTAGCGGACATGTGGACGTACCTCCTTCCCGGGATCGTCCCGGCCCGCCGCGTCGCACGGTTCGATCCGGCGGGCTCGCCGGAACTGCACGCTTCAATCGGGCTGCCCGTCGGCGAGCGGGCGGATCTCGTGGCCGGCTGAACACTCTATGCCATCCAGTCCAGGCCGGGACCTTCGAGCGGGCACCCGGCCCTGGTCAGACCGCAAATGTCGTACGCCGCCCCGGTTGGGGACTCGGCCCAGGCGTTCAGCGCAGCCACACCGACACTCGTCCGCTGGACAATGAACAGCAACGCCCTGGTACTGACGGCGAGGAGCCGGTCGAAAAGCTCGGGCGTCACTTCGCCGATCCGTGCGGATCCGCCGGCTGCCGCGTTGTCGACGAGGATGCCGAACCCGGCTCCCTGTACGCCCAGTTCGGCCCGGAGGGGAAAGGCCCGCCCCCCTTCTCGCTCGATCAGGTCGACGGTCTGCTTCGCCGCTTTGCCGAGCAGCCGCCCATCAGCACCTGTCCTCGACCTGCGGGGCGCCCGTGAGCGGAGCGGCGGTCCGCACCTTCCACTCCACGTCGTCGGCCAGCAGGAGCGGCAGTACCAGCTCCCACAAGTTGCTCAGCCACTGCTGGGTCTCCGCATGCGAGACCCGCATCCAGGTCAGGGTCTCGACGCCGGACACAGCCGCTGTGACCATCGTGCGCGCCGAGGCGTCCGCGACGGACCGTCCCAGTTCTCCGTTCCTTCGCGCCTGCTCCAGCAGCTTCCACAGCCGCCCGAGCCAGAGCGGGTAGAAGTCGAGCGGCGTCGGATCGTCGTTGGCGCGTTCACGGGTGATGCGCACACTGGCCCTGACGAACGCGTTATGGCGCAGAAGTTGGTTGAGGATGTGCGTCACGTCCACGACGACCTGCAGGAAGACCGACTCCGTTTCGCGCAGCTCCTCCACGGTCGTCTCGAGAACGTCCTGGCCGCGCGCCAGCACCGCGTCGGCCAGGTCGTCCTTCGTCGAGAAGTGGAAGAAGAGGGCCCCCTTGGTCACGCCGGCCGAACTGCTCACTTCCGCCAGCGACGCCCTGCCGAAACCCTGAGCGGCGAACTGCTCGGCGGCCGCCACCACGAGCCGCTCCAGCGTTCGTTCGGACCGCTCCTGCTTCGCCATCATTGTCAGCCTCACTAAAAAATATCGGTCGGATGGTTTTTGCCCACTCCTCAGATGGGCTCACGCCACTCTGGAGCCGACCCCCGCACCCCAGGCCGCCGGCACGTCAGGCATCGTCGCCCGGCGAACGGGCAGCAGGTAGGCCGCATCGGCCAGGTCCGCGAGCACCTGGGCGACACCGGCCCTGCGCAGGGGTGCGGCAACCTCCTGAAGCTCCCGCCAGGCACTGCCCCGTGCCCCACCCACGAAGACCGGCCGGCCGATGGCTCCGGCGGCGGCCAGGTCCGCAAGACCGGAGAGCTGCCGAACGACAGTCCTGGTACGACCAGTGCAGATGAGAAGCAGCGCCTCCGCGCCCCAGTGACAGGACATCTCTGCCGCCGCTTGATCCAGCGTCAAGCCTGTCCCGAGGTTCACGGGCCGGACACCACGGCAGCTCAGCCGCATGGAGATCAGGAAGGCGTCGGCCGGGGATGCCGAGTCGCCGATCGCCCCCACAACGGCCGTCCGCGCTCCGAGGCCGCTCTCGATATCGCCCATCGCCTCTCCCTCCAGGGTCGCCATGGCCACCACTTTAAAAACCGGTCGAATGGTAGGTCAATAAAAGTCGGTCGAACGACTTGTTTTAGCTCAAGGATCGGCCGCGCTGTCGCAGTGCGGGGCGGCACTCGCCAACCACCCTGCGAGGCCGGCAGGTTGTCCATCGACCACACCGCTCCTGCCTCTCTCGGTCCGCCAGACCTGTCACGTCGGGAACAGGGGCAGCGGCAGCGTGTCCATCTCCGTGGCGCCGCTGGGGGGATCCTGACGTTTCCCGGAGATCGCGGCCGCTGACGGTCGAGAGGTGCCGCAGGAAGAGCCATCAAGTGGTGCGAAACGGAGCCGAGTTACGTAGGCCGCTGTTCACCGCGCGTCCAGCGCCAACGGTCGTCGCCGCATCCGCGCCGGTCATCATCGGTGGAACGGCGTGCGGCGCCGCCGATCGCCACCGCGGACCGAAGCGCGACGAACCTTGTGACCGCGCTCTTCACCTTCACGTCCGCGGTGTACGTGGACTGCCGCCGACACCCTGCCCCAGTACGCGCTGGCCCCGTGGCTCACCCTGCCGGCCTCAGCTGCGGTCATCCTCGGTGGCCGATGATGTGGCCGCCGATGGCGGGGGCGACCGTGAGCACATCCTCCCGCCGGCGCTCAGGGGACGACGTGGCGAGCTTCATCCGCGACAGCCGCCACACGCAGAGCAGGCACTTTCCGCATCCGCCGCAAGGGCGTTCGATGACGTTCAGGTCGATCACGTTCAGGTCGATCACGTTCAGGTCCGTACCGCGTAAAGCGTCTCCGTTTCGGGCGCTCAAGGTGCGGAGATTTGGCGGCCGCCCCCAGGACGAGCACGCTCAGCCCAGGAAGCTCAGTCGAATCTGACGGTTGACGTTGTCTTTGTTGGTGTCCGCCAACCTCCGCTAGGACAAGCCGGATCCTACCGATACGCCTCCCGGGGCCGTCTCAACCGAGGTCTTGCAGGAGCCGACGGCTGCGGGATCACCCCACTGTGCTCTCGGTCCGGCGGGCGATGCCCTCGAAGGCGTCGAGTGTCTTCCGGTCATGTGGACCGAACCCAAGCTCACGAATGCGCCGCTCGGTCTGTCGAATACGGCTCAGAAGCCGGTATTCACGTGGGGCAAGGCGGCCCCCACCACGATCTGGTGCTCCCGCGCAGACTGCTCCTTCATCCGGCTACGGAGCCCGGCTGCTCAGCGGCCTGCCGGGCGCGCATCATCAAAGGAGGGGGAACCATCGACGAGGAGTTGCCATGAGGTTGTCGTTCCTTGACCCCCTCTACGCGGAGCCGGGCCCGTTCGCCTCCGTGTACCTGGACACCTCCCGAAACGTCGCGAATCCCGAGCGAGCGATCGCGCTGCGCTGGCGGCGACTGCGCGAGAGTCTGTCCCGTCAGGGCTCGGACCGGGCGCTGCTGAACGTACTGGAGGAGGTGGTCGGCGCCGACACAGAGGTACCGGGGGTGCACGGTCAGGCCGTCTTCGCCACCCACGGCACGGTCGTCCTGGACGGGGAGCTGCCCAGGCCGCCCGAGCACGACTCCGCGCGCTACAGCACCCTGCCGCACGCGATACCCCTGGTCGCCCAGCACCTTCCGGAGATCCCCTACATGGCCGTAGTCGTCCACTACGGCGGTCTTCCGACCGCCGAGACCCACGGCTGGGTAACTCTTGAGGCGGAAACCGGCACCTGGCCCGCGTCCACCGTCACCCCGGGTGAGCGGCTGCACCGCAGGGTCGCAGTGGCGACCTGGCACCGCACCTCCCTCCGGCTCGGCCACCAGCTGGACGAACAGGCGCGGCGCGCCCATGCCGACGCCGTCGTCGTGGGTGGGGACGAGTGGGCGTGCAGCGTACTGATCCGCCGCTTGCCGCACACCCTGCGGGGCAAGGTCGTACGCGTGGGCGGCCGGACCCCCACCGACACCGGACGCGCCCTGTTGGAGCAGCAGCTCGATGGCGTCTTCCGCGGCCGCATGGCCGCGCACGACCGGGAACTGGTGGACATCTTCATCGGCCGGCGCGCCCTGGCCGGACCCATGACGGAGGGGCTGGCCGCCACCGTCGCCGCCCTCCAGCGTGGCCAGGTCGCGGCACTGCTGCTGAACCGGCCGCCAGGGTCTTCGCTGCAGCTCTGGGCGGGCTCCCAGCCCACTCAGCTCGCCCTGACCGAGGCGGAGCTGATGTCCTTCGGCGTGCGGGCCCCGCGCGAGGAACGCGCCGACGAGGCCCTCGTCCGGGCCCTCGTCGGCACCGGTGCCGAGCTGGTCGTCGTACCGGAGAGCGAGCTGAGGCTGTACGAGGGCGTGGGCGCCCTGCTGCGGTACACCGACCCGGGGACCCCGTCCTGACGCCGACGCTGCGCCACGGCGAGCATCGGCACACGCTGGCCGAGTCCGTACGGTCCGGCCCTGCGGCTCACATCGCCCTCGTAGAGGTCCGGGCCGACATCAACCGTGGACTTGCCGGTTGGCGGGCCAGACGCATCCGAGGTGAACTTCCGAAGAGCCACAGCACCGGGCTGTCCTCCAGCAGCACCGCGGAGCCGGCGTCGGCGCGGCGGGTGGCGAGAAACGCGTTCGGGTGAGGGCGTGACGTGATCAAGGGCGAGAACGGGGGCAATGGCGGACTGCGCGGAATGGGTTCGACGGACTTCCGAGACCAGCACCAGGGCCACGGTCACGGCACCGTGGCCGGTGCCGGCTCGTACACGGCTGAGCACGGCATCCCAGCTCCCCCCGCTGGTGCGGGGGTCAACTGCACGCTATCCGTGGGCAGTTAAGCGACCGCAAATGACGTCTAAAGCGCGCACGGGTGCGCGGCCCCGCGTTTCAGCGGATGGCAGGGATGACGCCGGCGGCCTCCAAGCGTGCCGGATCCGCCCGGAGTATGGCCTCGTGGGCGAGGCGCAGGGTGGGTCCCGGCTCGACGCCGAGCTCTTCTCTGATCATCCGGCGGGCGCTGCGGTACGTCCCCAGCGCGTCCCCCTGACGGCCCGCCCGGTACAGGGCGACCATCAACTGGCGGTAGAAGGGCTCCCGCAGCGGATGCCTGACGAGGAGGCCCTTCAGGTCCTCGATCACCTCGTGATGGCGACCGAGTGCCAGCGTGGAGTCGATACTCAGCTCGATGCAATTCAGCCGCTTTTCCTCGTGCACGGCCGCGAACGATTCGATGTCCAACGACCCTTGAATTCCCTCCAGAATAGGCCCCCGCCACAGCGACGACGCCCTGCGGAGAAGTTCGGAGGCATGCAGAAAATCGGCCGCGCCGTATCGTTCTCGGCCACGAGTGTAGAGCACTTCGAATTCTTGGAAATCTGTTGTGGCGCCGCTCACATCGAGAATGTATCCCGGCGATGTCGTGGCGATCGGAGACGTTCCTGTCGGTCCGTTCAGGATCTTCCGCAACTGTGAGACGTACACGCGCAGACTCGCGAAGGCGCAGCGCGGCGGACCCTGCTCCCAGAGTTCCGCCACGAGCTTCTCCCCCGGTACGGTCTTGCCCGCCCTGATCAGCAGCAGGGCGAGCAGTTTGGTGAGCTTGGGCTGCTCAGGCGTCAGGTCGACTCCGCCACGGGTGACCCGCAGCCGCCCCAGCAGCTCGTAGCGGAGCGCAAGGTCGGCCTGTAAACAGGGCACGGACACGACAACCCCCCGAATGCGCGAAACGCATTCAATTAAGATTCCGGTTCCCCCGCTCGACCCCAGGCATGGGGCCACATATGGACAGCAGTTTACTGCTGTGCCGTGCAGCATATGCGAGGTCGTTGCATGCTGCCAGCGCTTTCCGTTACACAGCCATTAAGGGGAATGAAAATCTGAAGGCCCGGATACGGGCGGCCGGAGAAATATCCACCGCCACCTACCGGGTGGCCGAACGACATTCAGCCAAGAGCCCGGCCCGCCGGTGAGCGGGCCGGGCTGTCCGGACCGAGAGCATGCTCGCGTCTGCGCCGCCGATCGGGCGGCCGCCGGTCAGGCCGCCGCCGGCCGGTCCGCCCCGAGTGTCTCCAGCAGCCAGGAGAAGAGCCGCTCGTGGAACAGCCGCATCGCACCCGAGTGGCAGTGCGCCCCACCCCCCTCGTCGGCCGTGAACACATGCAACGTCTTGGGCGAGTCGAGCCCTGTGTACACCTTCTTCGCGTGCTCCAGACCGGCGAAGAACAAGTCCTCCTCCGCGTCGAGGACGAGCACGGGGCTGCGCACTTGGCCGATCACCTCCGGCAGACCGAACGCGGTCAGCCTGCGCAGCAGTTGGGACGGGGTATCGGCGCCGAAGGTCCACAGCGCCTGCCGCAGCAGCCAGCGAGTGAAGGTCTGCCGGGCGGCGATCCCCCACATCACCGGGTCGGCGAAGTCGTCGCATCCCTGCTCGACCCACTCCAGGACAAACGGCGGCAGCCCCACGACGTCGCCCAGTTGCCAGACCGCGTCATGGGCGACGCAGCCGGCCAGCCGGTGCTCGAACGCCGCGGCCCGCACCGCGAGCAGGCCGCCGAGGCTGGTGCCCATCAGCGTCAGACGGTCGGGGTCCACGCCGGGCAGGGACAGTGCGTGGTCCACGACCGGCGTGACCACCTTCTCCCAGTCGGGGCGGAAGACCAGCCCCTGCTCGCGCAGGACCGACCCCTGCCCGGGCCCCTCGAAGCACAGACAGTGGTACCCGCGGGCGAGGGCCGCCGCCGCCACGAAGAAGTAGCCCTCCTCGACGGTGGAGTCGAGGCCGCCGTGGTGGATGATGGTCGGCCTGGGCTCGCCCGAGTCGTCCGCGCGGTAGAAGTAGGCGGGCAGTGAGGTGTCCTCGTAGGGGATGCGGACGAACTCCGGTGGCCGGTCCATGAGTTCGGCCGCATCGGCGAAGGTCTCCCTGGACAGTCCCATGAGTCGCAGGGCCTCCGGGTCCCCTGGTTGTTCGCGCTGGAAGAACTCGGCGGTCCGGTAGTAGTTGTGCGCCCGCAGCAGGGCGGAGCGGGCGTCGACGGTGCGGCCCTCGTCACGGGCTGCGGTGCCCAGCCGGTGGACGCGTTCGGCGAGAGTGGCCCACGCGTGCCGCCAGGCTTCGGTGTCGCCGTCGGGGATGTGTGCGGCGACTGCGACGACCTCGCCGAGCTGCGCACCGCCGTAATCGGCGTAACCCGCGGTGCGCAGCGCCTGGTAGTCGAAGGCGGGGTCGTCGAAGAGGAACTTCATGACAGCGGCTCCTGTGGTGGTGGGAGGTGATCCGGTGCCGTGCCGGGGCCTGTCCCGGCACGGGTGGTGCGGGTTCCGTTCAGAAACGTGTCGACGATCGACTCGGCGAACGCCACTGATTCCACAGGGCGTTGACGAAGGATCAGCCGAGCGGCCATCGGACCGGTGAGCAGTTCGACCGCGTCGTTCAGGTCGAGGTCGGCGCGCAGCTCACCGCTCGCGACGCCGTCCCGCAGCGCCCGCAGCATGGCTTCGCGTCGTGCGGCGACGACGGTGTCCTCGAACCTCTCGACCAGCTGCGGGCGGCGCACCGCCTCACCGAGCAGGCTGCCGATCAGGCGGTGCAGGTTGGTGTCCTGGCCGCGGTGGCGCAGCTGGTCCACCAGAGCCACCAGCTGGTCCCGCAGGCCGAGTCCTTCCAGCGGCGGCACGGGGAGATCGAGGGTGCTCAGCGCGGCCAGCACCAGCTCCTCCTTGTTGCGCCAGCGGCGGTAGATGGTGGCCCGGGCGACGCCGGCGCGTTGTGCGACCAGGTCCATGGACAGGTCGCCGAAGCTGCATCCCTCACTGAGCAGGCCGAGCGTGCTGTCCAGGATTGCCCGGTCGGCGGCGGGGTCGCGCTGGCGGCCGCCCCGGGGAGTGTGTCCCGGGGCAGCCGCCGGACGTTCGACGTGTGGCGGCATGCGGTTCAGACCTCCGTGGTGTGGACCTCTTTGTTGGCGGTCGGCTCTTCGGCGCCGGGCGTCCCGGCTGCCGTACGGGAAGGCAGGAGCAGCAGGCAGACGAGGGCGCCGAGGAAGGTGACGCCGGCGGCGACGAGGGCCGTGAGGTGCATCGCGGACACGAACGCGTCGACGGCGCGGGCCGCGAGCGCGGAGCCGGGCGCCCCCAGCTTCTCCGCGACGGTGAGGGTGGCCGCGACGGACTCCCGCGCCGTGTCGCGGACGGGGGCGGGCAGCGGCGTCAGGTGGTCCTCGACCCGGGAGCGGTAGGCAACGGAGAGCACCGAGCCGAGGACCGCGACGCCGAGGGCTCCGCCCACTTGTCGGAAGGTGGTGCTGACCGCCGCTCCGGTACCCGCGCGGCCCCGGGCTACGGCGGACATCGCGGCGAATGTCGCGGGGGGCATGACGCAGGCGATGCCGATGCCCATGACGAAGAGGACGGACTCGATGACCCAGACCTCGGTGTGTTCGTCCATGGTGGCCACGGCGAGGAAGGCGAGCGAGGCGAGCAGCATGCCGCCGGCACACACCGGCCGGACCCCCACGCGCTTGGCGGCGAGCGTGGCCGGCGGCGAGAACGCCAACTGGGCCACGGCCAGGGGCAGCAGCAGGCAGCCGGCCTCCAGCGGGGTCCAACCACGGACGCTCTGCAAGTAGAAGACCAGGAAGAAGGTGGCGCCGAGCAGGGCGAAGAAGACCAGGCCGATCACGGTCACGGCGGCGGAGAAGCGGCGGTTTTGGAGGAGGGCGAGGTCCAGCGCGGGGCGCGCGCTGCGGCGTTCCCAGAGAGTGAAGAGAGCCAGGACGGCGAGGCCGCCGAGCATCGGCCCCCAGACCGTGGCGTCCGCCCAGTCGTTCGACTCGCCGCCCTTGATCACGCCGTACACCAGGACGGTCAGGCCGGCCACGGAGAGGACTACGCCGAGGGGGTCGAAGCCGGTGCGCTCGGGATCGCGGGACTCGGGTACGACGAACAGGGTGGCGACGGCGCCGATCACGACGATCGGCAGGTTGATCAGGAACACCGAGCCCCACCAGAACCGTTCGAGCAGGGCACCGCCGGTGATGGGCCCCAGCGCGACGGCGAGTCCGGCGGCGCCCGCCCAGACGCCGATGGCCTTGGCGCGTTCGGCGGGCGGGAAGACGGCCACGATGATCGCGAGGGTGGCGGGCAGTACGAGGGCGCCGCCGACGCCCAGCCCGGCCCGGGCGATGATCAGTTCGTCGGCACTGCGGGCGTAGGCGGACCACAGGGAACAGCCGCCGAAGACGACAAGTCCGGCGAGCAGTGTGCGTTTGCGGCCGCAGCGGTCGGCGAGGACACCAGTGGTGAAGAGCAGGGCAGCGAAGACGAGGGTGTAGGAGTCGATCGACCACTGCAGCTCGCTCTGCCTGGCCCCGAGGCCGACGGGTGCCGGCTCGGCGAGTGTCTTCAGGGCCACGTTCAGGATCGACGTGTCCAGGACGACGAGGAGGAGGCTCACCAGCAGGACCGCGAGGACGCGCCATCGGTGCGGGTGCGCGGCCTGCGGGGTGTGCTCGGCGAGCTTGAGGCGGGGCTGAGATGTCACGGATTCCGCTCCTCGAAAGGAAGAGGGGTGCGTGAGCCGAGTGCCGTTCTACTGCCGTGTGTTGTCGACGCTAGACCTGGTGGGCAATCGAGTCAACGGTGTATCGAAACATCGTTGACTCGATTGCCGGCTCCCCGCTGGGGCGCACTTCCACGAGCCGTCACGGACCGTCCGGGCCCGGCGCGCGGCCGAACGACCGCCGTGCGGACCGGGCGCCCTGACAGTCGGCCACCGCCTTTCGATCCCGGACCATTGTCGAAAGACCGTCGTACGGTGAGGCGCGCAGTCGGCCTACCCGCCTTCTGGGCCCAGCGCGCTGGCGACCACAAAGCGGCCAGCGACTTGTTCGCAGCGCAGGTGCCAGTCTCCTGCCGTTCGGTCCAACCGCCAGCCGCCGTCCCGCGGTTCGGGCCGGGGGCGCAGGCGGGAGAAGTCGTGCGCCAGGCCTACGCCGAGTGCCTTCGTGTAGGCCTCCTTCAGCGTCCACAGGCGTACCAGCCTCAGGTTCCGCTCTGCCGGCGGCAGCCCGCGCACTTCCGCCAGTTCTTCCGGGTGGCAGAACTTCTCGGCGAGTCCGGGTGCCAGCAGGGGGCGGTCCGAGGCCTCGACGTCCACTCCGATCCGGCGGCCGCGGGCGACGCCGACCACGAGCATCCCGGCCGTGTGGCTGATGCTCACATCCAGTCCGGCGGGCCGGTGCAGGACCGGGCGCCCGTGGCCGTCACGGCCCACGACCACTCGGTCCGGTGCGGTGTCCGCCACGACGGCCACCGCGTGGCGCAGCAACAACCGGGAGCCCAGAAGCCTTGCCCGTACGAGGGGTTCGCGCGCCGTCCGGTAGCGCGGCCAGTCCGGGCCGAGCACCTCACGCACGGCCGGCGCCATCTCCCCTCCGCTTCCCCAGTCGTCCGGCCGGCCGTGGCAGACCGCGTATCCGTGCCGCAGCACCGCCTCATGGACCGCGCGCCAGCCCACCGCAGACAAAGGGCCAACAGAAAGCGGTCTCCCGTCAGTTGGGGAACCTCCGGGAAGCGGCCCCACATCAGGTGACGAGCCCCCGGGGGCCGCCTCCTCGAATGCCGCGTCCGAATCCACCATCACCGTCCCCTTCGCCGCCTCGGTAGGCACTGCGTGCCAGCACTGACTGTGCCAGCTGGCGCACCCACCGTTGCATCCGCTGGGACAACGACCACCCCGAAGACTCCAAACCCGTGACGTGCGCGCCAATTTTCGCTTTACGTCTCCTTTTCACGGCACCTCAAGGCTGATGTCACCGGGTGGCACGCGGTGCCTCCCCAAGGTTCCACACCGCACCAGTACCAACCGCGGAAAGGACAGCCTGTGCCTCACCAGCCTGACCCCCGAACGTTGACGGACGCCGTACGAGCCGGCGTGGAACGCCATCCCGACCGTGCCGCCTTCGTGTACCTGCACGAGGACGGCCTGGGGATGAGGCCCGAGGAGCTCAGTTACGCCGAACTGGACCGGCGGGCCCGCGTCGTGGCCGCCCGGCTGCGCCAAGCGTCCAAGGGCGACCCTTCTCGCCCGGTCCTGCTGCTCTACCCGCCGACCCTGGACTTCGTCACAGCCTTCCTGAGCTGCTTCTACGCCGGCCGTACGGCCATTCCGGCCCCACTGCCCGACGAGCCCGGCGAACGGCTGGCCCGGGTCAGCGGCATCCTGCGGGACGCCAAGGTGGGAGCGGTCCTGACCCTCCCCCAGTACCGGCAGGCCATCAGCGCCTGGCTGGCCGCCTCGGGGGAGCAGGACGTGGTGTGCCTGTCAACCGGCGTCGACGAGGACGACGGCACCGATCCCGACCCGTGGACCCCGCCCCAGGTACGCGGCACCGACGTGGCTTTCCTCCAGTACAGCTCCGGCTCCACCAGCGAGCCCAAGGGCGTGATGGTCACGCACACCAATCTCGCCGCCAACCAGGAGGCCATCCGTTCCGCCATGAAGACGCCGCAGGGCGTCGTGGCGGGCAGCTGGCTGCCGCTCTACCACGACATGGGGCTCATCGGCATGACACTGCAACCGCTGTGGGTGGGAGGCACCAGTGTGCAGATGTCACCGATCTCGTTCATCAAACAGCCGGGGCGCTGGCTACGCATGATCCACGACTACCGTGTGGAGGGCACCGCCTCGCCCAACTTCGGCTACGAGCTGTGCGTCCGGCGCGTCTCCGAGGAGCAGTCGGCGGGTCTGGACCTGTCCAGCCTGCGGGTGGCGCTCAACGGGGCCGAGCCGGTGCGCGCCGACACCCTGCGCGCCTTCGTCCGGCGCTTCGCCGGCAACGGACTGCGCGCCGAGGCCGTACTGCCCTGCTACGGCCTGGCCGAGAACACGCTGCTGGTCTCCGGCAACGACCCCGAGTCGCCGCACCTGGAACTCACCGTCGACGCCCAGGCCCTGGAGCAGGACGAGCTGCGTCCCGCCCGCACCGACCGCCTGAGCCGCACCCTGGTCAGCTGCGGCCGCCCGAAAGACACCGAAGTGCTGATCGTGGACCCGATGTCCCTGCGGGTGCTGCCCGGCGGGCAGGTCGGCGAAATCTGGCTGCGCGGACCGTCGGTGGCCGCCGGCTACTGGAACCGGAGCGAGCTCACCGCCGAGATCTTCCGGGCGGTGACGGCGGACGGCCGGGCCGGCTGCTTGCGCACCGGCGACCTCGGGGCGCTGCACGACGAGGAGCTCTATGTCACCGGGCGGATCAAGGAGATGCTCATCCAGCACGGCCGCAACCTCTACCCGCAGGACATCGAGCAGGCCGTCCAGGAGTCCGGGGACGCGTTCCGGCGTGGCGGCGGCGCGGTGTTCAGCGTCCCCGACGAGACGTCCGAACGCGCCCACGTGGTCGTGGTGCAGGAGCTCAGGGCCTGGGCGACCAGCGACGAGGAGGCCCTGGCCCGCCTCGCCACCTCCGTGCAGGCGCTGCTCAGCCGCCAGTTCCAGCTGCCCGCGGTGAGCGTGGTGCTCGTACGGCCCGGGGTGATCCGCAAGACCACCAGCGGCAAGACGCAGCGCACGCTCATGCGTCGGCTCTTCCTCGACGGCGGCCTGCCCATGCTGCACCAGCGCCTGGCACCCGCGGTCGTCGCCCTGCTGCCCGCCACGGACGCGGCACCCGCGCCCACCGCCGCCGTGTCTCCCCGCCCCTGAGATCCGCGTCCGAGATCCCGAGAAAGAAGTACGCCATGAGCATCGCCCCCGGCACGCGTACCGCCACCCCCCAACCCCTGGACCGTCCCTCGCCGCATGGGAACGCCTCCGACCTCGAGCTGTGGCTGACCGAACGGGTGGCCTTCCACCTGCACCGGGCGTGCGACGAGATCGACCCCGACACCCCGCTCGCCGACTACGGCATCGACTCGGTCGCGGCCATCAGCATCTGCGGCGAGATCGAACAGCACTACCGGCTCGCGGTCGCCCCCACCATCGCGTACGACTTCCCGACCGTCCACGCGATCACCGGTCACCTCGCCGAGCGCCTGGCCGACAAGACGAAGCACGACGAGGAGCCCTCATGACCGAACGCGAACCCATCGCGGTCGTCGGCCTCGACTGCCGCTTCCCCGGCGCCCGCAACGCCCAGGAGTACTGGTCGCTCCTCATGGACGGACGCGACGGCACGGACCGCGTGCCCGAACAGCGCTGGGACGCCGACCGCTACTACGCCACTGCGTCGGCCGCCCCGCAGAGCGCCCGCGAGGCCCGGCCGCGGGGCCGCAGCAACACGGTGCGCGGCGGCTTCATCGCCGACCCCGACGCCTTCGACCCCGGCTTCTTCGGGATCGCCCCGCGCGAGGCCACCGCCATGGACCCGCAGCAACGGCTGCTGCTGCAGTGCTCGTGGCGGGCCATCGAGGACGCCGCGCTCGCTCCGCAGGACCTGGCCGGCACCGAGACCGGCGTGTTCGTCGGCGTGATGGCCAACGAGTGGGCGTTCCTGCAACTCGCCGATTACGACCGGATCACCGCTCGTCACGGCTCGGGCAACGGCTACTTCATGGGCGCGAACCGCGTCTCGTACCATCTCGACCTCAAGGGCCCCAGCCTGGCGGTGGACACGGCCTGCTCCTCCTCGCTCGTCGCCGTCCACCTCGCGGTGAACGCGCTGCGCGCCAAAGAGTGCGACCACGCCCTCGCGGCGGGCACCAACCTGATCATGACGCCGGTCATCAACATCTTCTACGCCCAGGCCGGTCTCTCGGCGCCGGACGGCCGCTGCAAGCCGTTCAGCGCCTCCGCCGACGGGATCGGACGAGCCGAGGGCGTGGCGGTGCTGGTACTGCGCAGACTGAGCGACGCCCTGGCGGACCGTCAGCCGGTGTACGCCGTGCTGAAGGAGACCGGGATCAACCAGGACGGGCGCAGCAACGGCATCACGGCGCCCAACCGCTGGGCGCAGCAGCGGCTGATCGAGTCCGTGTGGCGGCGGGCCGGCGTCACCGCCGATGACATCCGCTTCGTGGAGGCGCACGGCACCGGGACGCTGCTGGGCGACTTCATCGAGGCCCAGGCGCTCGGCGAGCTGACCAGTGGCCGCGGCGGCGGAAGCGTCGCGCTGGGCTCGGTCAAGAGCAATTTCGGGCACGCGGAGGGCGCGGCCGGGATCGCCGGGCTCATCAAGGCCGTCCTCGCACTGCACCACCGCACGGTGCCGCCGAGTCGGTTCGCCGACGACGAGAACCCGAAACTGGAACTGGCCGGGCGCCGGCTGTCCCTGCTGAGGTCGCCGCTCAAGCTGCCGTCCGGCACCGTGCACGCCGCGGTGAGCAGTTTCGGCATGGGCGGCAGCAACGCGCACGCGGTGCTGGGCTCCGCGCCCCGCGCGGTCCACCACAGCCGGCACGCGGCACCGGGCGTGTTCACCCTCTCCGCCCGCACCCCGGAGCGGCTGCGCGCGAATCTGCTGGCGCAGGCCGACGCCCTGTCCCGCCGTCCCGGGAGCCAGCTGGCGCAGCTGTGCTGGACCAGCAACCGCGTCAAGTCCCGGCTGCCGCACCGCGCGGCCGTGGCAGCGGGCGATCTGCCCACGCTGGTCGCCGGGTTGCGGAATGCCGCGGAGCGCGCCGAGGGGACCGCGCGGGTGGACGGCGGGCGGCGAGGGGTGCCGTCGGTGGCGTTCGCCTTCACGGGGCAGGGCGCCCAGCACCCTCGTATGACCGCGTCCTGGTACCGGTCGTGCCCCGCCTACGCGCGCCACCTCGAGGAGATCGACACGCTGCTCGCCCCGCACACCGGAGTGTCCGTGCGCGACCAGGTGCTCGACGGAGACGCGGAGGTCCAGCGCGCACGGCTGGCCCAGCCCGCGCTGTTCGCCGTCGGGTACGCGATGGCCGCCACCCTGACCGAGGCCGGGATCAGACCGTCGTACGTGATCGGGCACAGCATCGGCGAGTTCGCCGCCGCGTGCGCGGCCGGGGCGCTGGACGTGGCGGACGCGGCGCGGCTGGTCGCCCGGCGCGGGGCGCTGATGGAGAAGCTGCCCAAGGACGGCGGGATGCTCGCGGTGAGCCTGGGCGCCACGGAGGTGGAACCGCTGCTGGTGGGGCGGGCGCGGCTGGGCGTGGCCGCGCTCAACGGCCCGCGCAGCACCGTGATAGCCGGGGATCTCGCCGAACTGGTCGCGGTGGAGAGGGAGTTGGCCGAGCGCAAGGTGTCCGTCCGGCGGCTCACCGTCTCGCATGCCTTCCACTCGCCGCTGATGCGGCCCGTGGTCGAGGAGTTCCGCCGGGAGTGCGCGGACGTGTCCGACCGGCGGCCTGCGCTCCCGGTGTTCTCGACGGTGTACGGACGTGAGTTGAGCGGCGAGGAGACCATGGACGCCGCGTACTGGGCGCGGCAGATCACCGAGCCGGTCCGGTTCGCCGAGGCCGCGGGCGCGCTCCTCGCCACCGGCGTCACCCATGTGGTGGAGATCGGCCCGCGCGCGGTGCTCACCCCGCTGCTGTCGACGTTGCGGGCGGACGGGGACCATGCCGTGAGCCTGCACGGCGCGCACCCGGGAGAGCACGCTCCCGGACACCGCCCCCAGCAGCTGTTCGGGGAGCTGTGGTGCGCCGGTCTCACGCCGGACTGGGACCTGCTGTACGACGCGGAGGACCGGGTGCCGCGCCGACTGCCGCCGTACCTGTTCGACGAGTCGTTCCGGTCCTGGCGCTCCGGTGCCGCGCCCGGACTTCCGGAACCGTCCACGCCATCCGTCCCCGCCGACGCGGACACCGCCGCGGAACCGAGTGGCGCGGACCGCGGGGAATCGTGCCCGCCGGCCCCGGCGGGGAACCCGCCCGACTCCCTCGCCGTGCTGACACGCCGTCTGGTGTGCCAGGTCGGCGGGCACGACCCGCAGCACGTGCACGACCACGACCGGCTCCACGAGGACCTGGGCTTCGACTCGATCCGGGTGATGGAGCTGAAGACCCGAATCGAGGACGCACTGCCGCAACTCGGGTCGCTCCCGATCGAGGACCTGCTCGCCAGCCTGCGCACGGTCGCCGACCTGGTCGCGTACCTGCGCAGCCAACTCCCCCACGGCTCCGCCACCCCCCTTCCCATGACTATGGAAGGAACACGTTGATGGCACCTCCCACCACGTACCTGGCCTCGGTCGGCACCTGCCTGCCCGGGGACCCGGTGGACAACGCGACCCTGGCCAAACTCGTCGGCGTCGACGAGACATGGGCCGAGATGTTCACCGGCAACATCAGCCGGTACTTCGCCGTCGACCTGGCGACCGGCCAGATACGGCACAGCCTGGCCGACATCGCGACGACCGCGGCCGACCGGGCGCTGGCGGAGGCCGGCCTGGAGCCGGGTGACGTCGACTGCGTCGTACTGGGCACGGCCACCCCGGACCATCTGATGCCCGCCACGGTGAACCTGGTCGCGGACCGGCTCGGCGTCGACAACGTCCCCACGTACCAGCTCCAGTCCGGTTGCGCCGGTGCCGTACAGGCCCTGGACGTGGCCCGCACCCTGCTGCTGGCCGGACGCTGCACCACCGCGCTGGTGATCGGCGGTGACGTGTGTGCCAAGCATCTTCAGACGGACTTCGACCCTGGCAGCCGTACGTCCGCCGAACTCGTCAACTACGTGCTCTTCGGCGACGGGGCCGGCGCGGCCGTGCTCAGCACCGAGGCCTGGGGCCAGGGCATCGAGATCCGGCAGGTGCTCAACCGGCTGGTGGGCCTGGGCCGGGAGCCCGGCCAGGTCATCGACTGGTTCGGGCTCGGCGACCGGCACAGCGACCGCACGGCTGTCTTCGAGGACTACAAGGCGATCGAAGAGGCGGTGCCGGTCATGGCCGGGCAGATGTTCTGGGAGCTCCTGGACGACCTCGGCTGGAGCGCCGACGCAGTGGACTTCCTGCTGCCCCCACAGCTCTCCGGCCGGATGAGCGACCGCATCTCCGCGGGCATGCCCTCCCCGGAAGCCCGGCGTATCAACGTGGTGCGCACCGTCGGGAACAACGGCAACGCACTGCCGTTCCTCCAGCTCGCCGAGCTGCTGCGGCAGTGGGACGGCCCCGGGCGCGCGGTCGCGGTCGCCATCGAGTCCAGCAAGTGGATCAAGTCGGGTATCGCCCTGGAGCGTTCATGACCGAGACCGAGAACCGCACCCTCGGCGCCTCCGGCACCTGGCACGACCCCCAGGCTCTCGGCGCCCTGCGCGCCCTGCATCGGGCGGGCACGCTCGCCACGGAGTACGGACGGGTACGGGCCCTGCTGGCACGCATGCCCACGACCGACCTGCCGGCCGCGGGCCAGCTGCTGGCCCGGCTCGATGCGAAGGAGGTATGCCGCCACGCCGACGTGCCGGTGGTCACGGTCACCGTCACGGGCCACTCCACGGTAGCCCCCCTTGTGGCCCCCCTCACCGCCGAACTGGCCCGGCACGGGATGCTGTTGGAGGCGAAAGTCGCGCCGTACGGTTCTTATCTGCAGGACCTGATGCGGCCCGCGGTGACCGGAGAGGAGCAGCCGCAACTCACGCTGTGTCTGCTCGACGCGTACACGGTCTTCGACGACGTCACCGTGCCCTGGCGGGTCGAGGACGTCGAGGCAGCGGCACGGGCCCGGCTTGCGCTCGTCGCCGGCGCCGTGCGCACCCACCAGGAGGCCGGGCGTGGCCTGCTCGTCCTCAACACCGTGCCACTGCACCGCCGTTACACCCACCAGCTGGTCGACCTACGCTCCCGCGCCCGGCTCGGCGCGGTGTGGCGGGACTTCAACCGCGGTCTGCTGTCCCTCGCCGAGCAGCACCCCGGGGTGGTCGTCGTGGACCTCGATCCGCTGGTGGCCGAGGGCGTTCCCGCGTGCGATCCACGCACCGCGCAGTACGCCCGCGCCCGGCTGTCCGACGCGTTGCTCGCCGCCTACGCCCGGGAGGCCGCCCACGTCGTCCGCGCGCGGCTGGGCCGCACCCGCAAGTGTCTGGTGCTGGACCTGGACGGCACGCTGTGGGGAGGGGTGCTCGGCGAGGACGGGCCCGGCGGCGTCGACCTCGGCTCCGGCCTGCGGGGCGAGGCCTTCCAGGAGTTCCAACGGGTGCTCGGGCAACTCGGCGCGCAGGGCGTGCTGCTGGCGGTCAGCAGCAAGAACGACACCGACGCGGTGCGCGAAATGCTGCGCACCCATCCGGCCATGGTGCTGCGCGAGGACGACTTCGTCCGCGTCAACGCCAACTGGAAGGCGAAGCACGACAATCTCCGCGACATTGCTGACCGGCTCGGGCTCGGCCTGGACAGCTTCGTCTTCGTCGACGACAGCCTCTTCGAGTGCGGGCTGGTCGCCGAGCAGTTGCCCGAAATCGCCGTCGTCCGGGTCGACGAGGAGCCCGCCCTGCACCCCTCGGCGCTACTGGCCGACGGCTGGTTCGACCTGTTCGAGCTCACCGAGGCCGACCTGGAACGGGTCGGCCGCTACCGCACCGAGGCCCTGCGGCAGGAATTCCGCGAGGACTTCGGTTCCTACCAGGACTATCTGGAAGGACTCGGGCTGGAGGTCCTCCTGCGGCCGCCGGAGGAGTCGGAGATCGCCCGGCTCTCCCAGCTCACGCTGCGCACCAACCAGTTCCACCTGGCCACCGAACGCCTGCAGGTCCCGCAGGTGTCGGCGCGGATGGAGCGCCCGGGGCTGCACGTGATCGCGGTGCGGGCGCGCGATCGGTTCGGCGACCACGGCCTGGTCGGCGCCCTGTTCCTGCGGCGCGACGCGGAGGTGCTGCGCATCGACAACTTCGTCCTCAGCTGCCGGGTGTTCTCCCGGGGCATCGAGAGCGCCTGCGTGACGGCGGTGCTGGAGTTCGCCCGTGACACCGGCGCGGGCGCCGTGACGGGCCGCTATCGGCCCACGCCCCGCAACTCCGCATTCGCCTCCTTCTACGCCGAGCACGGCTTCGCCGTCACCGGCACCGATCCGGACGACCCCGACGCGGTCACCCTGCGGCACGACCTCGGCGACATCACCCCTGCCCCCGCCCATCTGCGGCTGCAAGCCGCGTTCGGGCCGTTCGACGGAGACTCCGCATGACCACTGCCCTCGCCGACACCGAAGAGTTCCGCACTCTCCTGGAGGAAGAACTCGGCCTGCAGGTCAGGGCCGAGGACCTCGACCGCCCCCTGGACGACTTCCCCGACTGGGACTCGGTGCTGCTGCTGCGGCTGGTGACCGTCGTGGAGAACCTCGTCGGCCGACGCATCCCAGTGGTCGACATGCTGGAGACGAGGACCTTCCGGCAGATGTACGAAGTGGTGGCGGGCCGGTGACCACGCCCCAGGTCGATCCCGCACTCGTACCCGCCGAACCCGAGGCCTGCCTGCACTTCCGCGCCCTGTTCCTCGACACCCAGCTGGACCTCGTCCTTTCCCCCGGCTTCGGCAGGCGGATACGGGCCGGCCTCGCCCGCCTCGTCACCGGCGGTGGGAACGGCACGGGGACCGGCGGCGCGTCTGAGGTCCCGGCGCGTGTCCCGGAAGAGGCACGTGTACCCGAAGAGAAAGGAACGGCCCGGTGATCCCCGTAGCCGAGTTGCGTAGGTTCGCCCTTCCCCACGCGTACGCCCAGGGCATCCCCGGAGATGTCGTCCACCGGGTGATGCGGAACCTCGATGAGGACCCCAAGGGCGAAGGCCCCGGCGTCTGGACCCACGAGTGGTCGTCGCTCGCGAAGGCGGCCGAGGCACGCGGCCGCGATCTGGACGCGGTTCGCTACTACATGATGGCCCGCTTCCCGTACGTGGATGGGCCGAGCCGGCAGGCGGCACAGAACGCCGGCGTGGAGGCCTTCGACCGCTGGCGCAAACGCGTCCGCGGCATCTCCCGGCTCGATCTGCCCTTCGACGGGGCGGGCTTCGCCTGCTGGGCCGCAGGGCTGTCCCAGCGCAGCAGTCTCCCGCTCATCCTTGTTCTGGGCGGCGTCACCAGTACGAAGGAGCAGTGGGCCCCGGTGCTGGCCGGAGCCGACCGGCTCGGCGCGGCCGTCGTGGTCACGGAACTGCCCGGCCTCGGCGAGAACACCCTCACCTACGGATCGGACAGCACGCGCATGCTCACGTATCTCCTCGACCTGCTCGGCCGTGCCGCCGACGCCTCCCGTACCTGTGTCGTGGGCCTGAGCTTCGGCGGGCATCTCGCCCTGCGACACGCGCTGGAGGACGATCGCATCCGGGGACTGGCGACCGCCGGGGCACCGGTGCGCGACTTCTTCACCCGCGCCGCGCACTGCACGCCGCTGCCCCGCCTGATGACGCTGACCCTGTCCCACGTGATGCGGACGCCGGTGGACCGGCTCCCGGCCACCCTCGCCGACTGGGGCGTCGACGAGGAGCGGCTGACCCGACTGCGCACCCCGGTCGCGTACGCGGCGAGCCGCGACGACGAGGTCGCGCCGCCGTCCGACGTCCGGTTGCTGGAGCAGACCGTGCCGCACCTGCGCCTGGTCGAGAACGACGCCCTCGGCGACCGGCCCGATCAGGCTGCCGAGACCCGGCTGTGGCTGCTGTCGCAGGCGCTGCGCATGGCCGGCACGGCGAGCCGCGTCCGCCGGGCCGCCTCGGCCCGGGCCCGGGTCCTGCGCGCACGCCGCCGCCTCGCCCGTACATTGCCCGGAGCCCCTGCATGACCACCACGGCTCCGGCGTCCTGCCTCGGCCGGGCGCCCCGCGAGGACGCCCGGCTCAGGCTGTTCTGCTTCCACCACGCGGGCGGCGGCGCCTCGTTCTTCAGCTCGTGGCCCGGTCGCCTTCCGTTCGACGTCGACGTCCTGCCGGTGCAGTTGCCGGGCCGCGAGGCGCGCTACCGCGAGCCCCGCTTCCAGGACGCGGGCGAGGTCATCGAGGCCCTCGGGCGCGATCTCGCGCCTCGGCTCGACGAGGGGCCCTGGGCCGCCTACGGCCACAGCATGGGCGCGATGGTGGCCTTCGCGCTGACGGCAGCCCGGCTGCGCGAGGGCGGCCGCCCTCCCGAGGCCCTGTTCCTCGGGGCGTACGCGGCGCCGTGCGTGGCGCCGTCGCTGCCGCCGCCCGACCGGTACGACGACCACGAACTGGCCCGTATGCTGGTGGACTTCGGCGGGCTGAGTCCGCGGTTCCTCGGACGGGACGACTGGCTGCGGGTGCTGCTGCCCATCCTCCGCGACGACCTGCGGGTATGCGCGACCCACCACCGGGCGGGACTGCCGGACCCGGACGACGAACGGGCCCGGCTGCCGCTCCACGTCGAGGCTTTCGCGGGCGTCGACGACCCGCTCGTCACCCCAGGCACGGTGCGGGCCTGGGGGAGGTACGTGAACAGCTTCCGCATGACCACCGTCCCTGGCGGTCACTTCTTTCCGCGCCAGGCACCCGATCCGTTCTTCGACCGGCTCAGCCCTTCGCTGGCCCGGCTTCTCGCGGAACTGGGCGCACCACCTTCGGCACCCGGTTGATGCGTCGTTGGATCTCGTCGGCGTTCTTCTCGTACAGCGTGGCCTGCTCCTTGACGCCCGGCATGACCCACAGCGGGCGTGACGAGGCGTCGGCGAAGCGGAGTCCAACGGTGTCGGGCCGCAGTCCGGTCAGGGTGAGCGCGAAGGGCTTCAGGTAGTCGATGCCGGCGTCCGAAGTGAGCCGGAACGGCCGGTCGTGGCCCGGGTAGACCACGTCGGACACAGCAAGGACCCGTTCGATGCTGCGGGCGGCCTGGTCGGCGTCCCAGAAGACCAGGGGGTTGCGTTTGGTGAGGGCGACGTACGCGAAGTGCAGGGCGTCGCCGGTGATGGTGGCGCGCCCCCGCTCGGTCTGCACGACCACGCCGATGCTGCCGGGTGAGTGGCCGGGCAGGCCGATGACGTCCACGCCCGGGATGATCTCCTCCCCGTCCGTGACCTCGCGGACGGGGAGTTGTTCGAGGAGCAGCCCCGTCCAGGCGGGCGTGGCCCAGTCGTTGGCGTGCGGGGTGTGCGCGTACCGGCGCTCGTCGGGGTGGAGGACGAGGGTGGCCTGCGGGAACAGATCGATGTTCTGGACGTGGTCCCAGTGGGCGTGGGTGAGGACGACGGTGTCGATGTCCTCGGCGTCGAGGCCGTGTGCGGCGAGCGCGTTCCACAGGAAGGGGCGGCGGCCGACGTGGGCGGCGTCGACGAGGATGTTCCGGTGCCGTCCGGCGGCGTCCGGGCCGCGTACGAGGAACACCCCGCAGAAGGCGGGATAGCCCTGGTCGGTGTCGATGGCGAAGCCGGGCAGGAGGATGTCGATCGTCGGCATGGAACCCCCATGGTCGGTGGGCGGGTTGCCCGCTTTCACTGGTCCTGCAGGGCGGTACGGATCGCGTCGAGGCCGGCCGGGTTGACGAGAGTGGACAGGTCACCGAGCGCCTCGCCGGTGACGAGGCTGCGGATGAGCCGCCGCATCACCTTGCCGTTGCGGGTCCTGGGCAGCTCCGGTACGGCGACCACCCGGCTGGGCCGGAACGCGGGGCCGAGCGCGTGGGCCACCCGTCCGCGGATCCGCTCGGCTTCCGGTGCGCCGATGGGCCACCCGGCCGCCGGGACCGCGAAGCACCACAGGGCCTCGCCCCTGACGGAGTGCGGTATCCCGACTGCGGCCGCCTCTGCGACGGCCGGGTCGCCGACGACGGCGTCCTCGACCTCGGCGGGCCCGAGGCGTTTGCCGGCCACCTTGATGATGTCGTCGAGGCGGCCATGGACGAACCACTCGTCACCGGTCCGGGAGACGAGGTCGCCGTGGGACCAGCGGCCCGGCCTCCGGCCGAAGTAGGTGTCGGCGAAGCGTTCCCGCGCTCGCCACAGTCCCCGGGTCATTCCGGGCCAGGAGTGCCGCACGACCAGTTCACCGACGTGTCCTTCGGGCGGCTCGGTGTCCTGGTCGTCCTCGATCGCCGCGTCGATGCCCAGGCAGGGCCCCGAGAAACTGCACGGCGACTGGGGCAGGGTGGGCGCGGAGGCGAGCAGGGATCCGCCGACCTCGGTGCCGCCGCAGATGTTGATCACCGGGCAGCGTTTGCCGCCGAAGTCGGCGAAGTACCAGCGCCACGCCTCCTCGGTCCACGGCTCGCCGGTGGAGCCGAGGACGCGCAACCGGGACGGCGCCGGATGCTTCGGGTCGTGGCCCATCAGCATGCGGGCCAGGCTGGGCGAGCTGCCGAAGACGGTGACCCCGTGGTCGTCGAGCAGCCGCCACAGGCGGGTGACGTCCGGATGGTCGATCGCGCCCTGGTACGCCAGGACGCAGGCGCCGGCGAGGGTGGCGCCCACGGCGACGAGCGGGAACATGATCCAGCCGGGGTCGGTGACCCAGAAGGCCACGTCGTCCGGCCGCAGGTCGAGGTTGTACCGGGTCTCGCTGCCGACCTGGACCGGGAAGCCGCCGTGGGTGTGCATCGCGCCCTTGGGCCGCCCGGTGGTGCCCGACGTGTGCAGCAGGAGGAAGGGGGTGCCGGTGGGGAGCGAGACGGTCTCGGCGGGCTCGGCGCCGGAGAGGCTGTGCCAGGTCGTCGTCGCGGGCCCCGGCGAGGCGGTCGGCTCGTCCAGCGACACGTCGCCCGCCCAGGAGGGCCTCGATGCACGGGGCGTTGCGCCCGCCCCTACGGGTGCGGACGGCACGTTCCGGCGGCTCTGCCCGGAGGGATCCAGCGGGGCGCCCGGCTCTTCTGGAACGACGACGAGATGACGTACGCACGTGGCCTTTTCCAGTGCTGTACGGGCCACCGTCTCCATGTCGTACCGGCGGCCGTGCCGGGTGGCGGCCGCCGCGGTGACCAGGACCTTCGCCCCGGCGTCGACAAGCCGTACGGCGATCGCCCCGGTGCCGAAGCCGGAGAACAGCGGCACCAGCACGGCGCCGATGCGCGCGCAGGCGAAGAGCAGGACGAAGGCCTCGGGACCGGCCGGCAGATACCCGGCCACCCGGTCGCCCTCCACGACCCCGAGGGCGCGCAGTCCGCCTGCCACCCGGGCGCTGCGGGCGGCGACCTCGTCGTACGTGAGAACCCCCTGCGTGCCGTCCTCCCGCTCCCAGCGCAGGGCGGGAGCCCGCCCGCGCCCCTGCCGTAGATGGCGGTGGAGACAGGAGTCCACGAGGTTGGTGCGTCCGCCCGGGAACCAGCGGGTGGAGGCGATGCCTCCGGTGTCGTCGCACACGCGCGTCGGCGGCGTGTGCCAGACGATGCCGATGTCCGCCGCGGCCCGTTCCCAGAACCACTGGGGGTGGGTGACGGACCTGGTCTGCAGTTCGCGGTAGCCGCCGTCGATGCCGTGCTTGCGGCAGAAGGCCGCGATGTTGCCGTGTTCGGTGAACTCCGGCGTGGGATGCCAGACGTACTCGCTCATCGGGTGCCGTCCGGGTTCTCGATCAGTGCGGCGATTCCTTGGCCGCCGCCGATGCACAGGGCGATCACGGCCAACCGGCCGCCCGTGCGGCGCAGTTCGTGAGCCGCCTTGAGCAACAGGACGGTTCCCGTGGCGCCGATGGGATGGCCGAGTGCGATCGCCCCGCCGTTCGGATTGACGCGGTCCGGATCGAGCTTGAGTCCGTCCATGACGGCCAGGACCTGGGCGGCGAACGCCTCGTTGAGTTCGATCACGTCGATCGCTTCCAGGGTGAGGCCGTTGCGATGCAGTAGGCCGCGGATCGCCTCGGCCGGGGCGACGCCCATGATCTCCGGCTCCAGCGCGGTGACGACCGCGTCGCGCAGCCGGCACAGCGGTGCGGCGCCGGGGGTGAGATCGGCCGAGCGCATCAGCAGCACGGCGGCAGCGCCGTCGTTGATGCCGGCGGAGTTCCCGGCGGTGATCGTGCCGTTCTGCGCGAACACGGGAGCCAGGCCGGCGAGCTTGTCCACCGTCGTGCCGGGCCGGGGATGTTCGTCCCGCTCCACGACGCCGCCCTGGGTGGCCACGGGCACGATCTGCTCGTCGAAACGTCCCTCGCGGACGGCGACGGCGGCCCGGCGCTGACTCTCGGCGGCCCACCCGTCCTGGCGCTGCCGCGAGATGTCGTACCGGTCCGCCACCACCTCGCCCGTCATGCCCATCGGGTAACGCCCGAAGGGGTCGGTGACCAGGGAGACGGTGCCGTCCACGGTCGGCTCTCCGGGAACCTCGTCGGGGGCCCGTTCGCTGTAGTCGAGCAGCGGCTGACGGGTCATCGACTCGTTGCCGCCCGCCACGACGACGTCCGCCTCGCCGACGGTGAGGCTCTGCGCGGCCGACCAGACGGCCTGCAGTCCGGACCCGCACAGCCTGTTGACGTTGTACGCGGGGGTCGTCACGGGTAGCCCCGCGGCCAGGGACGCACGCCGAGCGTTGAACGCGTCGGGGCCCACCTGGCCCACGCAGCCCAGGACGACCTCGCTCACGGCGCCGAGGTCCAGCCCACCGCCGACGACCGCCTCGCGGATCACGAGGGCGCCCAGCCGGTGCGCGGGAGTCGAGCTCAGTGCGCCCTTGTATCGGCCGATCGGGGTACGCGCCCCGTGGACGACGGCGATGTCTACGGGCATCGGGGGTCACTCCTTCGCTGTGGGCTCCGCGTCCGCACTGGACTCGGCGGACACGCTGGAGGCGGCGGACGCGCTGGACGTCGCCGGGTGTGCGGCGAGCAGGGTGAGGGCGTCCCGGTCGGGTCGGATCAGGAGCGCCGAGACCACGGCACCGGCGATCAGCAGACAGGCGGCCAGGTCGAAGGCCCGACCGTAGCCGGCGGCCTCGGTGGGCGCCGCGTCGATGATCCGCCCGGTCACATAGGGGGCGAGCAGGCTCGAGAGCGCGGCGAGGGCGTACGACAGGCCCAGGGCGGCGCTGCGCCGGCCGACCGGGCAGATGTCCGCGATCGCCGCGTTGGTCAGGGGGGTCTGTCCGTTGCCCGCGGAGAACGCCAGGACCAGCAACGGCAGCAGGAGGACGGCGGGACCGGCCCGAGTCGCGAATAACAGACAGATGCCGGCGAGAAGCGGCAGCAGCGCGCCGACCAGTCCCTGCGCGACCCGGGCGGTCACCCCTCTCCGCAGCAGCCGGTGCGCGACGGCACCCGCGGTGAGGACCAGGACGGCCATGGACAGGGCCGGCAGACCGACGATCCCGCTGATCTCCGCGTCACTGAAGCCCACCTGGTCCTCCAGGAAGAGCGGCAGCCAGGCGAACCCCAGGGAGAGCGTCCACATGACCGCGAAGGTGGAGAAGGTCGCCCCGAGCCAGGTGCCCGTTGTGACGATGCGCCGGAAGGGGACCGTGGGACGCGCCCCGTCGGCGGAGACCGCCGGGACGTCCCCTGCCGCCGGTTCGTCGTCTGCCGGTCCGGGGCCCAGGTGTGCGGCGTACGGCCCGCCACCGCCGACCCGCAGCCAGACCAGGGTCCACACCACCCCGGCGGCCCCGAGCAGGCCGAACGCGGCCCGCCAGCCGAGGGTGTTGGTGACCAGGACGACCAGCGGGGCGGCCAGGACGGTGCCCCCCGCGCCGCCCGCGACCACGACGGCCGAGGGCAGCGCGCGCCGCTTCTCCGGAAACCAGGTGAACGCCGTGTAGTTGGCCAGCGGGAAGCCCGGCCCCTCACCCGCACCGAGCACGACCCGGGTGGCGACGAGGGCTCCGAATCCTGTGGCGGGGAGGAGGATCGGCAGTTGCGCCGCCGCCCAGACGAGGGCGAGCACGGCGAGCAGGGGCCGGGGGCGGATGCGGTCGCCCAGGAAGCCGACCGAGACGGCCGAGAGGCTGAACAGGAGGTAGAAGCTGCTGGCGATGGTGCCGAACTCGGTGGCGGAGAGCCCGAGGTCGTCCTTGATGGGGCCCGCGGTCAGGCCGAGGACGGCCTTGTCAGCGGCGTTGACGACGATGAAGAGCGCCAGCAGGACCAGGACGGTGCGGGCCCGGCGGCGGGTGCCGTCCGCCGTGGCCGACCGGGTGTCCGCCCCAACGGTCATGCGCGGGCCAGACGTTCGTCGAGCCAGTCGAAGACCCGCTGGTGAAAGCGGAGTGCCGCGCCCTCCTGACAGTGTTCGCCGGCCCCTTCGGCGACGGTGAACAGCATCAGCTCCTTCGCGCAGCGCAGCGCCTCGTACACCCGCCGGGCCTCGCCGTGAAAGGGCAGGTCGTTCTCCGCGTCGAGGACGAGCGTGGGGCAGGTGATGTGCGCGGCCGCGGTGTCGAGGTTGTACGGAGCGCAGGCGCGCAGCGCCTCGGGGGGCGTCTTGGCCCCGAAGACCCACATGCCGTGCCGCAGGAACCAGCGCGCCTGGGTGCTCTGGGCCATGGTGACGGCCAGCGCGGGCCCGGCCACGTCGTCCCGGCCGTCCGTCACCCACTCGCCGAGGTAGGGCGGAAGGCCGCGAAGGGGGACCTCGTAGAAGTCGTAGACCCCGTTGTGCAGGACGCACGCGGCGAAGCGGTTCTCGAAGGCCGTGGCGCGGGCGGCCAGCAGTCCGCCGAAGCTGGTGCCGAACAGCACAAGCCTCTCAGGGTCCACCTCCGGGCGGGTCAGGGCGTGGTCCACCACGGGCGTGACCACGTGTTCCCAGTCCGGCCGGAAGACCAGTCCCTGCTCCCGGCGGACGGACTGCTGGCCGGGGCCTTCGAAGGCGAGGACGTGGTAGCCGCGGCGCAGTGCCCCGCCGGCCGCCATGAAGTACAGCTCCTCCAGGGTGGAGTCGTATCCGCCGTGGTGGATGACGGTGGGCCGGCTGCGGCCCGTGTCGTCCACGAGGAACAGGTATCCCGGGAGGGTGGTGTCCTCGTAGGGGATCCGCAGGGGCACGACCGGGGTGTCGAACAGCTGTGCCGCCTGCGCGAACGTCTGCCGTGAGCACCGGGCGAGGCGGGCCGACTCGAGGTCGGAGTCCCGGTCCTCGACGCGGAAGAAGTCGGCGGTGCGGTAGTAGTTCGAGGCCCGCAGGAGGGACTCGCGGGCGCTGACCCGGTGGCCGGCGGCGAGTGCCTCGGCACCGACACGGTGGAGGCGTTCGGCGACGGCGGTCCACCCCCGGCACCAGGCCTCCTCGTCGCCGTCGGGGATGTTGCGGGAGGCGGCCAGGACCTCGCCGAGATCGGCGCCCGCGTAAGCGGCGTGCCCGGCCGTGCGCAGCGCCTGGAACGAGAACGCCGCGTCGTCGAAGAGGAACTTCATCGGGACCCCTTTCGAGATGGAACGGAACAGAGCCGTTCCGTCTCGCGCCGGAACGTACACCCGGCCCGGACGGAACGCAACCGTTCCGTTCGGTGTTAATCTCCCGCAGTGGAATCGACCAGCCGTGACGACGTCGACCGCAGGCCCACGGGCTCCGCGGTCCTGCGGGAGTCCGTGACCGAGACGATCAGGCGGGCGGTGTTCGAGGAGCTCGCCCAGACCGGGTTCGCGCGGATGTCGATGGAGGCCGTCACCCGCCGGGCCCGCGTCGGCAAGGCGGCCCTCTACCGCCGCTGGCCCTCCAAGGAGGCGATGGTCGTGGAGCTGGTCTCCGAGGCCGCCGCCGAACACCTCCCCGCGACGGCTGGCTCCGGGTCACTGCGCGACGACGTCGAACGGTTCGTCCGGGACACCATGGCCGACCTCCACCATCCACTCGTCGGCCGGATCGTCCCCGACCTGGTTGCCGAGTCGGCCCGCAACCCCTCGCTCAGCGCCGCGCTCCACGAGGCGGTCCTCGCCCCCCGGCGCGCCGCGGTGGCGACGGTGCTGCACCAAGCGATCGACCGCGGAGAGCTGCCGGCCGACATCGACATGGGCCTGGCCGTCGACCTGTTCGGCGCCCCGTTGTACTTCAGAATGCTCGCGGTCGGCGGACCCACCGACGACGCCTACGTCGCCCGCCTCACCCGCGCCGTCCTCTCGGCGCTCGCCGCCAGCCGCTGAGCAAGGCGGCCCTGAGGCGCGACGCACTCGCGCGCGTCACCGAATGCGGGCATGAGGCAGGCGTGCAGCGCCGAGAGCTGTCGCGCCGGGACCATCCGCGTGAAGAGGTGCCCCTGGCGTCGAACTTGTCAGCGACGGCGGCCCGTTGGGGCGGCTTCCGGGTGCGGTGATCTCGACGCGATAGCCGACCCGGGTCTGCCAGATCCGCGTCCAGGCCGCATCGCATCGCGCGCCGAACCTGATCTCGAGCCCGGCTCCCGCGCGGGTGCGCCAGTCGGCCAGCGTGCGCGCGTCCCGCCCGCAGGCCATGCCTCCAGGACAGCCATCCTGGAGATCTAGCTGGCCCCGATGAAGGTCGGTTCCGGGCTGTCGGGCCGTGCGAAGGGCGGCCGCCTCGCGCACAGCATCCCGGCCGCGACGAGGCGGCGCCGGCCGCCGAGGCCCTTGCGGCGGAGGCCATCGACGCGCCCAACCCCCGGTCCCAGACCACGGCAGAGGCCGAAGCCGCAGTGGAAGGAGACAAGTGATGACCAAGCCACTGAGCGCGTCCCGGCTGGTGGAGATCCTCCGCGCGGAGGGTGTCACGGTCCACGAGGTACGCAACTGGCGTACGCACAACCGTAATGCGAAAGGCCCCTGGGGCCCGATGAACGGCGTGATGATCCACCACACCGTGGCTTCGGGCACCGACTCGTCCGTGGTCCTGTGCTACGACGGCTACGCACCCCCGCCCGGCCCCCTGTGCCACGGCGTGATCGACAAGAAGGGGCACGTCCACATGGTCGGCAAAGGCCGCGCCAGCCACGCGGGGCTCGGCGACGGCGACATCCTGCCCGCCGCCGTCAACGAAACGAAGCTGCCGCCCGGCAAAGAGGCCGACACCGACGGCAACCGCCACTTCTACGCTTCGAGTGCATCAGCCTCGGCGACGGCAGGGACCCCTGGCCCGAGGCGCAGAAGGAGGCCATCGAGACGGTCTCGGCCGCGATCTGCCGCCACCACGACTGGAGCGAACGCTCCGTCATCGGCCACGAGGAGTGGGAGCCGGGCAAGCAGGACCCGCGCGGCTCACGATGGACGGCATGCGCTCCCGCATCGCGAACCACCTGCGGGGCAAGCCGGGCGGCGGCGGAGGCTCTGCCCCCGGCCCCAGCCCCGGCCCGAGTACGCGGCGCTCCCGGGCGCCGGTTCCTTCCAGATCGGCCGCCGCGACGCGGTGATCACCGCCATGGGCAAGCGCCTGGTCGCGGAGGGCTGCGGCCGTTACGAGGAGGGCCCGAGCCCCGACCGCCGACAAGCGGACAGACGGTCGCCCGGACAGCCCCGCTCGGGGTTCACCCCATGAAGCTCAAGCGCACCTGACGGCTCGGATTATCCCTGTTCGTGTCCACGAGGCACACCGACTGCCAGGTGCCGAGTTCCAGCCGTCCGTCCACGACGGGCAGCGTCGCGTGTGGCGGGACGAGGGCCGGGAGGACGTGGTCGCGGCCGTGGCCGGGGCTGCCGTGGCGGTGCTGCCAGCGGTCGTCGGCGGGCAGGAGGGCGTGCAGGGCGGCCAGGAGGTCGTCGTCGCTGCCGGCGCCCGTCTCGATGATGGCGACACCGGCCGTCGCATGCGGCACGAAGACGTTCAGCAGCCCGTTGCGGCCCGCCGCCGCCTCCCGCAGGAAGGCCTCGCAGTCGCGGGTGAGGTCCACGACCCGCTCCGAGGAGCCGGAAGCGACGTTCAGAACTCGGGTGGTGAAGGCGTCTGACATGCCCTCCATCCTCGCCCATGCGGCGGAGTCCACACGTCAGGAGACGGCCGGGGGTCGATACGCAAGGTCCACTTCGCGGGACACCGTTGACCACGACCACGCCATCTTGCTTCCTTCGGCGGCATGTTGCGTTCAGCCCTGCTCACCACTCGCGGTCACATCGACCTGCTGCGGGTGGCCTCCGCCGCGTGTCGCCGCGGCTGCTGACGCCCCACTTCTCCCTCACCTCCTCCGCATCCGCGGCACCGCCCTGCGCTCACCCGTGACTCGTCAAGGCCGACACCGACGCCCCCTCCCGAACGTGGGCAAAGGTGGGGGCGAAGGACACGGGATGCCCTACGAGGTGGGCTTCGGCGACTTCGTGGACCCGCGCTACAACGGCGACCCGCCGCCGTCGATCACGCGGGCCCGCAGGTAGACCCCGGGGAAGATCCGCGCCCCCAAGGCCGTTGGTAGAAGCGTGAACAACACTGAGGCGGTCGAAGCGGTCGAAGCGGTCGACGTAGTCGTCACAGGCGCTGGTCAGGCAGGTCTGTCCAGCGCCTACCACCTGCGGCGCACCGGTTTCGAGCCGGGCCGCGACTTCGTCGTCCTCGACCACTCCCCCGGTCCGGGCGGCGCCTGGCAGTTCCGGTGGCCGTCCCTGACGTACGGCAAGGTGCACGGGATGCACTCGCTGCCCGGTATGGAGCTGACCGACGCCGATCCCGCGCGGCCGTCCACCGAGGTCATCGCGGAGTACTTCGACACCTACGAGCGGACCTTCGACCTGCGGGTGCGGCGGCCCGTCGACGTGCGTGCCGTGCGCGAGGGCCCGGGCGGGCGGCTGCTCGTCGAGACCTCGGCGGGAACGTGGGCGACGCGGGCCCTGATCAACGCGACCGGCACCTGGGACCGGCCGTTCGTGCCGCGCTACCCCGGACAGGAGACCTTCCGGGGGCGGCAGCTGCACACCGCGCAGTACCCGGGGCCGCAGGCGTTCGCCGGTCGGCGGGTCGTGGTCGTGGGCGGCGGCGCCTCCGGCACCCAGCATCTGCTGGAGATCGCGCCCTACGCGGCGGCCACGACCTGGGTCACACGGCGCCCGCCGGTGTTCCGCGAGGGTCCCTTCACCGAGGACGTGGGCCGGGCGGCGGTCGCGCTCGTCGAGGAGCGGGTCCGGCGGGGACTGCCGCCGAAGAGCGTGGTCTCGGTCACGGGACTGCCGCTGAACGACGCCGTCCGGCAGGGGCTGGCGGACGGGGTCCTGGACCGCCGTCCCATGTTCGAGCGGATCACACCGGACGGGGTGGAGTGGAGCGACGGGCAGCGCGTGGAGGCCGACGTCATCCTGTGGGCGACCGGCTTCCGCGCCGTCGTCGACCATCTCGCCCCGCTGCACCTGCGCGAGCCGGGCGGCGGCATCCGGGTGGAGGGGACGCGCGCGGTCGCCGACCCGCGTGTCCACCTGGTCGGCTACGGCCCCTCCGCCAGCACCATCGGCGCCAACCGGGCAGGCCGTGCGGCCGTACGGGACATCAGGCGGCTGCTGGCCGAGGAGCCGGTGGCCGCGTGAGGCACCGGCCAGTATCCGCGTGACGTCCCGCCGGCTCACCCGGTCGGCTTCGGGCTCGCCTTCTTCTGCCGGGCGTTGAACTCGGCGACGCTGCGCTGGTGTTCCGTGTAGTCGGCCGTGAAGCGGGTGTCGCCCGCCTTGACCGTGACGAAGTACAGCCAGTCGCCGGCGGCCGGACTGATCGCGGCACGCATCGCCTCGTCGCCCGGACTGCCGATCGGCGTGGGCGGCAGGCCCATGCGCTGGTACGAGTTGTAGGGGCTCTCGATCCGGGTGTCGGCCTCGGTCGTCCGGCGCGTGGAGCGCTTCAGGGCGTAGTTGACGGTGGAGTCCATCTGGAGCGGCATCCCGCGTTCGAGCCGGTTGAAGATGACCCGGGCCACCTTGGCCATGTCCGCCTTGGTGGCGGCCTCGGCCTGGACGATGCTCGCGATCGTGACCGCCTGATAGACGTTCATCGCGTTGCGCTGCGCCCCGGCGGCGATGGGCGCGCCGCTGAACTTCTGGTTGGCGGTGTCGACCATGGCCGACAGCAGCGAGTCCGGCGTCGCCTTCTTCCCGTTCTTCTCCAGCGGGTACGTCGCCGGGAAGAAGTAGCCCTCGGGGTTGCCGTCGGCGTCGTTCGGCAGCTTCAGGTCGAGCTTGTCGAGGGACTTCTTCGTGGTGCCGGACGGCAGGGCGAGGGCCTTGTCGACGGCCGTGTAGACCTGGCCGGCGCGCCAGCCCTCGGGGATCACCAGCGAGGTGGGCCGGGCCGCCTCCTCCTCGCCCATGACCAACTGCGGCACCGCCACGGCGGTGCCGGCCACGACGGCGCCGGCGGCGATGAGAGCCATACGTCCCCGGCGCGTCAGTCGAATCGTGCTCCGTGGCGGAGTGTTCAAGTACATGCGGGCACGGTATCCCGCACATGCTTACAAACCTGGCATAACGTCACCCCGTGGGCTCCAGTTGGGCGTCCCGCCTGACCAGCGCCGCATAGCGCCCGTCCCGCTCCAGCAGTTCCTCGTGCGTGCCCCGCTCCGCGACCTGCCCCGCGTCGAGGACCACGATCTGGTCGGCGCCCCGGATGGTGGACAGCCGGTGCGCGATGGTGACCGTGGTGCGGTTGGCGGACAGGGCGTCGATGGCGTCCTGAACGGCGTGCTCGGTACGGGTGTCCAGGGCACTGGTCGCCTCGTCGAGGATGAGCACCGGCGGGTCGCGCAGGATGGTGCGGGCGATGGCCAGGCGCTGCTTCTCCCCGCCGGAGAAGCGGTGGCCGCGCTCGCCGACGACGGTGTCGTAGCCGTCGGGCAGGGACGCGATGTGGTCGTGGATCTGGGCCGCCTTCGCCGCCGCGTGCAGTTCCTCGTCGGTGGCGTCGGGCTTGGCGAAGCGCAGGTTGTCGGCGACCGTGGCGTGGAAGAGGTACGTCTCCTGCGAGACGACGCCGACCGCGCGGGCCAGGGTGTCGAAGTCGAGGTCGCGCACGTCCACGCCGTCGAGGGTGACCCGGCCGCCCGTCACGTCGTACAGCCGCGGCACGAGGTGGCCGAGGGTCGACTTCCCGGCGCCGGTCGGGCCGACGACCGCGAGGCTGCCGCCCGCCGGGACGGTGACGTCGATGCCGTCGAGGATCGGGCCGCTCTTGCCGTCGTAGCCGAACTCGACGCTCTCGAAGCGGACCTCGCCCTTCACGCGGTCGAGGTGGACGGGCTCCGCGCGCTCGGTGATGTCGATGGGCAGGTCGAGGTACTCGAAGATGCGCTGGAAGAGCGCGAGCGAGGTCTGGATCTGGACGCCGGTGGACAGCAGGCTGACCGCCGGGCGGAACAGGCCCTGCTGGAGCGAGACGAAGGCGACGATCGTGCCGATGGAGACCTGCGGGCCGCCGACCTGGAGGACCACGCCGGCGGTCCAGTAGATGAAGGCGGGCATGGCGGCCATGACCATGGTGATGACGGCCATGCGCCAGCGGCCGGCCATGTTCGACCGCACCTCGAGGTCGACGAGTTGCTCGGACTCGTCGGCGAAGGCCTTGGTCAGCGAGTCGGAGCGGCCCATGGTGCGGCCGAGCAGGATGCCGCTGACGGAGAGCGACTCGGTGACGGTGGCGGCCATCGCGGCCATCTGCTTCTGGCGCTGGGTGGTGATCTTCTTGCGTTCGTTGCCGACGCGGCGGCTGATCCAGACGAAGACCGGCAGCAGGAGCAGCGAGACGACGGTCAGCCGCCAGTCCAGGGCGATCATCGCGACGATCGTGGCGACCACGCTGGTCAGGTTGGAGACCAGGGACGTCGCCGTGGAGGTGACTGTCGCCTGCATGCCGCCGATGTCGTTGGCGATGCGGGACTGGACCTCGCCGGTGCGGGTGCGGGTGAAGAAGGCGAGCGACATGCGCTGCAGGCGGCCGTAGACCGCGGTGCGCAGGTCGTGCATGACGCGCTGGCCGACGGTCGTCGAGATCAGGGTCTGGAGCACGCCGAAGACGCTGGTCAGGACGGCACTGAGGATCATGCCGAGCGCGAGCAGACTGAGCAGGCCGGTGCGGCCCTCGGGGATGGCGACGTCGAGGATCGCCTTGAGCAGGAACGGCGTGGCGACGCCGACCAGCGACGAGGCGCCGACGAGCAGACCGACGACCGCGAGGCGGCCACGGTAGGGACGGAAGAGTCTGAGGATGCGACGCACCTGCCGCGGCTGTTCCTGCTGCGCGGCGGATGACGTCCAGGCGGTTTCGTGGTCGGGATGCATGGGCTCCTACGGAGGTGTGGCGATGCGGACGGACGGCCCCCTGGGCCGCTGACGGAGCTTAGCTCATTGTTACCTATACTCACAATGAACATTGTCCTGATATTGTTCCCCCATGACCACCTCCGATCCCGACGGCCCGCTCGCCGAGCAGCTGCTGCGCTTCACCCGCCGGGTGCACCGGATCCAGAAACGGCACCTCCATGAGTGCGGCCTGGGTGTCACCCCGGCCCAGTCCCGCCTGCTGCGCACGCTCGCGCACTACGACTCGCCACCCCGGATGGCCGACCTCGCCGAACGTCTGGAAGTGGTCCCGCGTGCGGTGACGACGCTGGTCGACGGCCTGGAGGCGAGCGGAAAGGTGCGCCGCGCGCCGGACCCGACGAACCGCCGGGTGATCCGCATCGAACTCACCGGGGACGGCCACAAGGCCCTGCGGGAGCTGCATGGCGCGCGCCGGTCGGCCGCGGAGGAGATCCTGGCGCCGCTGACGGACGACCAGCGGTCGGTGCTGGGTGAGCTGCTGGATACGTTGATCGACGGAGGTGGGGGACGGGGGTGCTGAGCGCCGCCGCGTGAGCAGGAAGGGGCCGTGGCCGCCCCTCCCGTACTGCGGAGCGGCGGCCACGGCCCTTCGAGAAGGCTGTGCCTGCGTACTCGGCCTCAGCCGGTCTCGGCGGCCGTTTCCTTCTTGAGCTCCGGTGGCCGCCCGGCCGGCTCCTCGTCCTCCAGGTCGACCCCGATCTCCCCGTCGAGGATCTTCTTGGCCCGCTCCCTGTCCAGCGCACCCTCCCAGCGGGCGACCGCGAAGACGGCGACGCAGTTGCCGAGGAGGTTGGTGACGACGCGCATCGAGTCCATGATGCGGTCCACGCCGAGCAACAGGGCCACGGCGCCGGCCGGGATCGCGCCCAGCGAGGAGGCGGTGGCCGACAGGGCCAGGAATGCCGAGCCGGGGATGCCCGCCATGCCCTTGCTGGTCAGCATCAGCACCAGGACGACGGTGATCTGCTGACCGAGGCTCAGGTCCACGCCCACGGCCTGGGCGATGAACAGCGTGCCGATGGACAGGTAGAGCGAGGCGCCGTCGAGGTTGAAGGAGTAGCCCGTCGGCAGCGCCAGGCCCACGGCGTCGTCGCGGGCGCCGGCCTTGCGCAGCTTCTGCATCACCCGGGGCAGGACCGACTCGGTGGAGGCGGTGCCCAGGGCGAGCAGCATCTCCTCGCGGATGTAGCGCAGGAACTTCCACAGGCTGAGGCCGGTGACCGCCTTGAGGGCGAGGGCGAGCAGGCCGATGAACAGGGCGGCGGCCAGGTAGCACAGGACGATCAGCTTGCCGTAGGTCTCGATGACGCCGAGCCCGTAGTTGCCGATCAGGACGGCCATCGCGCCGAACACCGCGATCGGGGCCAGCCGCATCACGAAACCGACGATCGCGAAGATGATCTCCTGGGCCTGTTCGATGGCGGGCAGCACCTGCGGCACCTTGGTGCGGCCGAGATGCAGCAGCGCCGCGCCCACCAGGCAGGCCAGGACGAGGACTTGGAGGAGGGAGTTCTCGGCGAAGGCGCCGACGAACGAGGTGGGGACGGCCTCCAGCACGAACTCGGTCGTCGACGGCAGATGACCGCCGCCCGTCTTCGCGTCGACCGCCGAGGCGTCGAGCGTGGCGGGGTCCACGTTCATCCCCGAGCCCGGCTGAACCACGTTGGCGGCGAGGAGGCCGATGACCAGCGCGAGCGTGCTGGCGACCTCGAACCAGATCAGGGCCTTCAGTCCGATCCGGCCGAACGCCTTCAGGTCACCGGCCTTGGCGATGCCGACGACGACCACGCAGAACACCAGCGGCGAGATGACCGTCTTGATGAGCCGGATGAAACCGTCGCCGAGCGGCTGAAGATCGGCGCCGAACCCGGGCCACAGCTTCCCGACGACGATTCCGAGTACGAGGGCGCAGGCGACCTGCGCGAAGAGGGAGGTACGCAGTATGCGTGCGACGCGTCGCGGCAGGGACGGTACGGGCGGCGGCACGGGAACTCCTTGGGGACGGCGGCACGCAGAAGTCCCCCGGAACGGTGGGGACTTCTGCCATACGGAAAGCGCATTCCGTTCGGATCACTGTGCGGGTGATGTTGGTCCCGCACGAGACCGCCGTGTTGCATCCGCGTAAATCACGCCCCGCGTGACGCGTCGCACGCACCCCGCCTCAGCAGCGGATTCGGTCCTCCGTGAGCACCCCCTGAGCGCTCGTCAGAGAACGGTCGTGGCAGCCGTCCGAGCCGTACGCCCGATACCACTCGCTCGTCGCAGCGACCGCGTGCCGTTGGTCGCGCGGCACGTTCAACGTCCAGGCGGCGTCGCCCGTGTAGGTGTCGTCGACCCGCGACCAGTGCGTCCGTCGCCCGTCCTGCGTGGTCACGACGGAGGCACGGTCACCGAGGGTCAGTACGGTGCGCAACCGGTCGCCGGCACCGATGCCGATCGAGCCGTCCATCGTGTACGTCCGCCGAGTGCGGGTCGTGCGGGCCTGCCCGCGCCCCTCCACGGTGACCGACAGGTCGTCCGTCCAGGTCGCGTCGAGGGCGTCCAGGTTCTCGCCGTCGGTCCAGCGGTGCGCGGAGTCGTTGGTGAGCGAATGGCTCACGGTGGTCGTCACCCGGCCGTGCGAGGTGTCGACGTGCCCGGCCACGGTCAGCCGGTGACCACCCTTCGTGTCCACCCGGGGTTCCGAACCGGGCGTGTATGCAGAGGAGTTGACGCCTTCCCCGTCAGCGTGCGGCTTTCAGGTGCGCCTTGTCCCCCATCACGACCACGGGATGCAGGTCCGGATCGAGCGTGCGCAGCAGATACCGCATCCCCGATTCGGACAGACTCACGCAGGCCGACGTGCCACTGCCGTGGTCCATGTGCAGCCAGATGCTCCCGCCGCGGTCGTCGCCCTCAGGGCGGGTCGGGTCGTTGGGTGGGGTGCCCTTGACGCGGTTGTAGTCGACGGCGATGACGTAGTCGAAGTCGTGCCAGTGCGACTTGGCCCACCAGCGCGGCGCCGCGAAGGCCGCCGACCTGGTGTACGGCAGCCTGGCCCCGGGGTCCTGCAGTACGCCGCCCGCGTCGCTGAGCGTGAACACGCCCACGGGGCTGCGCTTGTCCCCCTCGCGGTGGTCGGTGGTCCAGCCCTTCTTCCCGTTGTGCGCGGGCCAGGCGCGGACGCGTTCCCAGTCGGTGCCGTGCTTGGTGTACAGCACGACGGTGGAGTCCGCGGAGTCCTTGCCGTCGCCGTAGACCGCCACGACCTGGCGGGAGTCGGCGGGGATGCGTCGCTGCCAGCGGTCGCCGACACCCGGGATGCGCGTCGGATCGGTGGTCTCGGCCGATCGTCTGGGCGCCGAATCGCCGACGTCCGTGCCGGCCCCGTCCCGCGCTCCGTCCCGCGCGCCGCCGCACGCCGTCAGGGTCGCGGTCGCCAGCAGGGTTCCGAGTACCGCCGTCGCGACCGTCGCGCGCCATGTTCCGCCGTTCCGCATCGGTCCATGGTCGCACGGCGTCCGGCATGGGGCCGGAACTGACCGGCCCGTTGGAAAACCGTTTGCGTCCGGCGACGCTACGACGCGAACCTGTCACGGTTTGCTGCCGCCGTGCGCTGCCCGTTCCGCGCAACGGCCGTCACTCAACCCCATCCCTCCTCCCTCACTGACACGAGCCACTGGGACGTCATGCAGATTCAAGACCTTCCGTACCCCGACCCAGGTGTGCCGGACGCCCGCTCAGGTCCCCGATTCCTGTGGTGGCTCTTCAGGAACCAGTTGGACGGCCAGCTCAAGGCCCTGGCCTGGGGACTGCTGCACTTCCTCTCCGTCTCCGCGCTGCCGTTCTGCGTCGGCGTCGCCGTGCAGGCCGTCGTCGACCGTTCCGGCGGCCGGCTCGCCCTCGCGGGCGGGCTCCTCGCCCTGTGCTGCGCCGGCAACGCGATCGGCGAGACCTTCCTGCACCGCGCCGCCGTCACCAACTGGATCACGGCCGCCGCCCGCGTCCAGCAGGTCCTGGCCCGCAAGACCGCGCAACTGGGCTCGGCCCTGACCCGGCGCGTCGCGGCCGGTGAGGTCGTGGCCGTCTCCACGGGGGACGTCGAGAAGATCGGCTGGTTCGTCGAGGCCTGGTCCCGGTTCACCGCGGCGGCCGTCACCATCGTGGTGGTCTGCGTCGGCCTGGTCCTCTACCAGCCCGAACTCGGCACGGTCGTCGCCGTGGGCCTGCCCGTACTGGCGATCGCCGTACTGCCCCTGCTGCCGCGCGCGACCCGACGGGCCGACCTCCAGCGCGAGAAGGCGGGCCGCGCCACCGAGCTCGCCTCCGACACCGTCGCCGGCCTGCGCGTCCTGCGCGGCATCGGCGGTGAGGAACTCTTCCTCGACCGCTACCGCAGCGCCTCCCAAGAAGTACGCCACGCGGCCGTGCGCAGCGCCCGGATGTGGTCCCTGATCTCCGCGATCCAGGTGCTCATGCCGGGCCTGCTGCTCATCGCGGTGGTCTGGTACGGCGTCCGTCTCGCCCGGCAGGGCCAGGTGAGCATCGGCGAACTGGTCACCGTCTACAGCTCGATCATGATCCTCACCTACCCGCTGCGGCACTTCGAGGAGATCGCCATGGCGTACTCCTTCTCCCGGCCCTCGGCCCGGCGCGCCGCCCGCGTGCTGTCGCTGGAGCGGGCCACCGACACCGGCGGGTCGCGCGACGGAGCGGAGGTGCCGTCCGGCGATCTGTACGACCCGGCCACGGGACTGCTCGCGCCCTCGGGCCGGTTCACCGCCGTGGTGTGCGGCGACCCCGACGCGGCGGGGCGGCTGGCCGAACGGCTGGGCGGGCACCCCTCCGAGGAGGGCACCTCGGTGCTGCTCGGCGGCGTCCCGCTCGACGAGTTGCCGCTCGACAGCGCCCGTACGGCCGTCCTCGTGCAGGACAAGGACCCGGTACTGCTCTCCGGCACCCTGCGCGAACTGCTCGACGTGCCCGGATCGGGCGACGTCCGCCCCGAGGACGCCCTCGCGGCCGCGCAGTGCGAGGACGTCCTGGCCGCACTGGTCCAGGGTTCGCTCGACACCGAGGACCCGATGGACGCCCGGATCACCGAGCGCGGCCGGTCCCTGTCCGGCGGCCAGCGCCAGCGCCTCGCGCTCGCCCGGTCGCTGATCACCGACCCGTCTGTGCTCGTCCTGGACGAGCCCACCTCGGCCGTCGACTCCCATACGGAGGCCCGCATCGCGCTCGGCGTGCGGAAGCTGCGGGCCGGGCGCACGACCGTGGTGTTCACCTCCTCTCCCCTGCTCCTGGACCGCGCCGACCGGGTCGTCCTGATCCACGAGGGCGAGGTCGCGGCGGTCGGCGTGCACCGCGAACTGGTGCACGCCGAGCCCCGGTACCGGGCCGTGGTGACACGGGAGACGGAGGAGGAGGCTGCGGAGACGAAGACCGTTCGTGGCGACCGGCCGGCCGGCGACCGACCGGTCAAGGCGTCCTCGCTCGACGAAGTACTCAAGGAACTGGAAGAGATCGAGGAGTCGGCATGATCGGCGTTGCGCCACCGGAGTACGACCCGGCGGCCCCGACAACGGCGAACACCCTGCCGGTCGGCGCCCCCACAACCGTTCGCGCCTACGTGGTGGAGCTGTTCCAACGGCACCGCCGTGCCTTCCTGCTGCTCGTCACCGTCAACACGGTGGCCGTGCTGGCATCGATGGCGGGCCCCTGGCTGCTCGGCGGTCTGGTCGAGCGGGTCTCGGACGGAGCCCCCGAGCGTGAACTCCATCTGGAGCTCACCGTCGGCCTGTTCGTGGCCGCGCTCGTCGTGCAGGCCGTGTTCGTACGGCAGGTGCGGCTGCGCGGGGCGATGCTCGGCGAACGGATGCTGGCCGATCTGCGCGAGGACTTCCTCGTACGGTCGGTCGGACTGCCGCCCGGAGTCCTGGAGCGCGCCGGGACGGGCGACCTGCTGTCCCGGATCACGACGGACATCGACCGCCTGGCCAACGCCATGCGCGAGGCCGTGCCACAGCTCGCGATCGGCGTGGTGTGGGCTGCCCTGCTGCTGGGCGGGCTGATCATCACCGCGCCGCCACTCGCCGCCGCAGTGCTGCTCGCCGTGCCGCTGCTGGTGATCGGCTGCCGCTGGTACTTCAAGCGGGCGCCCGCCGCCTACCGCTCGGAGGCCGCCGGGTACGCCTCGGTGGCCGCGGCGCTCGCCGAGACCGTGGACGCCGGGCACACCGTCGAGGCCCACCGCCTCGGCGCCCGCCGGGTCGAACTGTCGGACCTGCGGGTCAAGCAGTGGACCGCGTGGGAGCGGTACACGCTCTGGCTGCGTTCGGTGCTCTTCCCGATCATCAACGTCACCCACGTGACCGTCCTCGCCTCCGTCCTCATGATCGGCGGCGTCTTCGTCCTCCAGGGCTGGATCGGGGTCGGCCAGCTGACGACGGGCGCGCTGATCGCGCAGATGCTGGTCGACCCGGTGGGCCTGATCCTGCGCTGGTACGACGAGCTCCAGGTCGCCCAGGTGTCGCTGGCCCGGCTGGTCGGGGTCCGGGACATCGAGCCGGACACCGGGGACACCGAGCTGGCCCCCGCCGGCCGTGACGTGCACGCCGACCGGGTGCACTTCGGCTACCTGGAGGGCGTGGACGTGCTGCGCAAGGTCTCCCTGGAGGTCGCGCCCGGCACCCGGCTGGCCCTGGTCGGTCCCTCGGGCGCCGGCAAGTCCACGCTGGGCAGGCTGCTCGCCGGTATCTACGCGCCCCGCGACGGACGGATCACCCTCGGCGGGGCCGAACTGTCCCGGATGACCGCTGAGCGCGTCCGCTCCCATGTCGCCCTGGTCAACCAGGAGCACCATGTGTTCGTGGGCTCCCTGCGCGACAACCTGCTCCTGGCCCGCACCGACGCGGCCGACGTCGAGCTGTGGGCGGCGCTGGGCGCGGTCGACGCCGACGCGTGGGCGCGTGCGCTCGACGACGGCCTCGACACCGAGGTCGGCTCGGGCGGCTTCGCGCTCACCCCTGCCCAGGCCCAGCAGATCGCCCTGGCCCGCCTGGTGCTGGCCGACCCGCACACGCTGGTCCTGGACGAGGCGACGTCCCTTCTCGACCCGCGCGCGGCCCGCCACCTGGAACGCTCCCTGGCCCGCGTCCTCGACGGCCGCACGGTCGTCGCCATCGCCCACCGCCTCCACACCGCCCATGACGCGGACGTCATCGCCGTCGTGGAGAACGGCCGGATCAGCGAGCTGGGCAGCCACGAGGAACTGGTCGGGGCAAACGGTGCCTACGCGGCGCTGTGGCGGTCCTGGCACGGGTGAGCGGGGGTGAGGGCCGGGGGCGCCGGAGCCGGCAGCCGTCGGCACGGGGTTCCGACGAGTGGTGACGGGCTGTGGCCCGGCTGGTTCGAAGGGGTGGGGCCGGCCGAGTCCGACTGCGGCCATAGCCAGGCCGGCGCCCGCCATGACCTGGGCGGCGTCGACGCTCGCCAAACAGGCGTCCGCCATCGAGTGGTCAGCGTCCGCGACCGCCAAGCCGGGGTCCGCCATCACGTGGTCAGCGTCCGCGACCGCCAAGCCGGGGTCCACCATCACGTGGTCAGCGTCCGCGACCGCCAGGCCGGGGTCCGCCATGACCCGGCCGGCGTCCGCGACCGCCAAGCCGAGGCATCCGTGTCCGGCGCACCGAACTCGGCCCCGCCGCCTTCGCCCGGCGTGACCGCACGGAACCGGCCCGGGTGCATCCGGAGTGGTCGCCCTTGCCCGTGCCGTTGCGCCGGGGTGAAAAGGGGTGGAAGGCTGGATAGCGGCACCGGTTCGGGGAGCACCCGGGAACCTCGCGGTTCGCGCCGGGTGCGGCCTGTGCCCCGCGCCGCGACGGCCCGTCGCTCGCCGCGGTGGGTTCAGGCCCGTCCGCACCACCTGGAGGTACCCGTGAACAGCGCCGAGGGATGGGGTGACGACGTCTACCAGCCCGACGCTTCCGATCAGCGTGAGGACACGGGGCTGCTGGACGCGGAGGACACCCTGGAGAACGACGGCGTCGACGACCCCCTGGACCGTGGCTGGTCCCCACCGGACCGACCATGGGCCGTGGAGCACTCCGGTGTCACGGCCGCCGAGCGCCACGAGGGCGAGACCCTCGACCAACGTCTGGCCGAGGAGATGCCGGACCTTGCCACGCCGGACGGCGACGGCATGGGCGATGCCGAGGGCACCGACGGGGAACTCCTCGACAACGAGGTCGGCGCCCTGCGCTCCGGCCGTCTCGTGGCACCCGACGAGGGCGCCCACGAGGACGAGGAGAGCGCGCTCGTCGCGACGGACGTGGGCATCGACGGCGCGGCGGCGTCCGCCGAGGAGGCCGCCATGCACATCGTCGACGAGGACTCCCTGTCCGGCTGACGAAGGCGGCACCCGAGGCGCCCGTGCCTTGGACGCCCGCCCGCTTCGTCCCGCGGTCCCCGCGATCGCGGTGGCCGCCCCACCCGCTTCATCCGCCGCCCCCAGGCCATCGGCCCCGCCGATGCCGCCACCCGAGGAGCTCGTATGCAGCAGGACAAGCACCCCGACTACCACGCGGTCGTCTTCCGTGACCGCGCCGCAGGCTACGCCTTCCTGACCCGGTCCACCGCGACCAGCGACCAGACCATCGAGTGGGACGACGGCGCGACCTACCCGGTCGTGGACGTCGAGATCTCCTCGGAGAGTCACCCCTTCTACACCGGCAAGGCCAGAACGGTGGACTCCGAGGGCCGCGTCGCCGCCTTCGAGCGGCGCTACGGCGGTGGTACGGGAGAAGCGGGCTGATCCCACCGGTAGACGGTTGAGCACCCCGGAGGTCGCCGGCCTGCGGCTGTCCGGCTGCGCGGGCGGGTCACCGCGACGGTGCCGCCCACGCCGCCGCCCGCTCAGATCACGTTGAGCGCCGCCGCGCAGCCCACCCCGCCGAGCAGCATGAACACCGGCATCAGCACCTTGAGCTCGACCCAGCTGCCGGCCCGGAACCGCATGGCCTTCGGCGGTCCCAGCGGGTACCAGCGCTTGCGGCCCACCGGGATCGGCCACAGGATCGGGCAGCCGGACACCGTCAGCGCGTCCCCGATGTCGTGCACCAGCGCGCCCAGCACGATGGGCAGCCCCAGCCACAGATACTCCTGGCCGGGCGCCGTGAACAGCCAGTCCGAACCGTTGCCCGGCTTGTCCAGCACGCCCGCGAGGATCCACGCGCTGGTCGCCGCCAGCAGCCAGACCAGGACGTCGCTGCTGGAGCCCCGGGCCGCCCGCCACAGCAGACCCTCGATGGCCAGCACCATGTGCACGAAAAGGATCGCCAGCACCGCCCAGCGGCCACCGGTGATCGCCAGCGCCGAGGTGCCGCCGCCGATCATGACCGCCCACAGCCAGGTGTGCGTGAGCGTGCGATGCCCACCGGAGCGACGCGGATCGCCCTGCTTCCTCGTCGCCTTGTAGACGGCGTACGACAGCTTGTCGACGATCTCGCACAGCCACCGCGACACCGGGCCGAAGGACCGCGAGATCGTGGCCGCCTTGTGGTCGAGATCCGGGGCGAGTGCGGCTCCGGCGCAGATCAGCGCGCCGGAGAGCAGCACGGGCCAGGGCATTCCGTGCCCGGCCGCGGTGGCGGCCGCTCCGACCCCGAGCCAGGCGGCGGCGCCCGACAGTGAGTGTGCTGGTCCCATCATGGCCGTTGCCCGCCCCATTCCTCGTGTGCCGCTGTCCAGTTGACCGGTATCGCTGACTTGTCGTCGGCGACACAGCGTAGCGTTCGCGATCTTCGACCTCGCAGCCGATTCCCCGATGAGGCAGGAGGGCAGGCAAGATGGGTGGGTGACCCTCATCGATCAGCTGCCGCCGACCGCCGACCCCGACGCCCTCTACGAAGCCTTCGAGTCGTGGGCCGAGGAGCGTGGGCTCACCCTCTATCCCCACCAGGAGGAGGCGCTGATCGAGGTGGTCTCCGGCGCGAACGTGATCGTGTCGACACCCACCGGCTCCGGCAAGAGCATGATCGCGGCAGGCGCCCACTTCGCCGCGCTGGCCCGGGACGAGGTCACCTTCTACACCGCGCCGATCAAGGCGCTCGTGTCGGAGAAGTTCTTCGAGCTGTGCAAGATCTTCGGCACCGAGAACGTCGGCATGCTCACCGGAGACGCGTCGGTCAACGCCGATGCCCCCGTCATCTGCTGCACCGCCGAGGTGCTCGCGTCGATCGCACTGCGCGACGGCAAGCAGGCGGACGTCGGCCAGGTCGTCATGGACGAATTCCACTTCTACGCCGAGGGCGACCGGGGCTGGGCCTGGCAGATCCCGATCCTGGAGTTGCCGCAGGCGCAGTTCATCCTGATGTCGGCCACGCTCGGCGACGTCTCGATGTTCGAGAAGGACCTCACCCGCCGCACCGGCCGCCCGACATCGGTGGTCCGCTCGGCGACCCGCCCGGTCCCGCTCTCCTACGAGTACCGGTTCACCCCGCTCACCGAGACGCTGACGGAACTGCTGGGCACCAAGCAGGCGCCCGTCTACATCGTGCACTTCACGCAGGCACAGGCCGTGGAGCGGGCGCAGGCGCTGATGAGCATCAACATGTGCTCGCGCGAGGAGAAGGAGCAGATCGCCGAGCTGATCGGAAACTTCCGCTTCACCACCAAGTTCGGCCGCAATCTGTCCCGTTACGTCCGGCACGGCATCGGTGTCCATCACGCCGGCATGCTGCCGAAGTACCGACGCCTGGTGGAGAAGCTCGCGCAGGCCGGCCTGCTGAAGGTCATCTGTGGCACGGACACGCTCGGTGTGGGCGTCAACGTCCCCATTCGCACAGTGCTGTTCACGGCTCTCACCAAGTACGACGGCAACCGTGTCCGCACGCTGCGCGCCCGTGAGTTCCACCAGATCGCCGGCCGCGCCGGGCGAGCGGGCTTCGACACGGCGGGCTTCGTCGTGGCGCAGGCGCCCGAGCACGTCATCGAGAACGAGAAGGCGCTCGCCAAAGCCGGAGACGACCCGAAGAAGCGCCGCAAGGTCGTCCGCAAGAAGGCACCCGAGGGCTTCGTCGCCTGGACCGAGAACACCTTCGAGAAGCTCATCGCATCCGAGCCGGAACCGCTGACGTCCCGTTTCCGGGTGACGCACACCATGCTGCTGTCGGTGATCGCCCGGCCGGGCAACGCCTTCGAGGCGATGCGGCACCTGCTGGAGGACAACCACGAGCCCCGCAAACAGCAGCTGCGGCACATCCGGCGCGCGATCGCGATCTACCGCTCGCTGCTGGACGGCGGCATCGTCGAGAAGCTCGACGAGCCGGACGCCACCGGCCGCATCGCCCGCCTCACCGTCGACCTCCAGCAGGACTTCGCGCTCAACCAGCCGCTGTCGACCTTCGCGCTGGCCGCGTTCGAGCTGCTCGACCCGGAGTCGCCGTCGTACGCCCTCGACATGGTGTCCGTCGTCGAGTCCACGCTGGACGACCCGCGGCAGATCCTCGTCGCCCAGCTGAACAAGGCGAAGGGCGAGGCCGTCGCCGCGATGAAGGCGGACGGAGTCGAGTACGAGGAGCGTATGGAGCGCCTCCAGGACATCAGCTACCCGAAGCCCCTGGAGGAGCTGCTCTTCCATGCCTACAACACGTACCGCAAGAGCCACCCCTGGGTCGGCGACCACCCGCTGTCGCCGAAGTCGGTGATCCGGGACATGTACGAACGGGCGCTGTCCTTCACGGAGTTGGTGTCCGTCTACGAGCTGGCCCGCACCGAGGGCATCGTGCTGCGCTACCTCGCCAGCGCCTACAAGGCCCTCGACCACAACATCCCCGACGACCTCAAGTCCGAGGACCTCCAGGACCTGATCGAGTGGCTCGGCGAGATGGTGCGCCAGGTCGACTCCAGCCTGCTGGACGAGTGGGAACAGCTCGCCAACCCGGAGGAGATGACCGCCGAGGAGGCCCAGGAGAAAGCCGACGAGGTCAAGCCGGTCACGACCAACGCGCGTGCCTTCCGTGTCCTCGTCCGCAACGCCTTGTTCCGTCGCGTCGAGCTCGCCGCCCTCGACCAGGTCGAGGAACTGGGCGAGATGGACGCCGACGCCGGCTGGGACGCCGACGCCTGGGGCGAGGCGATGGACAAGTACTGGGACGAGTACGAGGACCTCGGCACCGGTCCCGACGCCCGCGGTCCGAAGCTCCTGGTGATCGAGGAGGAGCCGGCGAACCGTCTGTGGCGGGTCCGCCAGATCTTCGACGACCCGAACGACGACCACGACTGGGGCATCAGCGCCGAGATCGACCTCGCCGCTTCCGACGCGGAGGGCCGTGCCGTGGTCCGCGTCACCGACGTAGGCCAGCTGTGAGCACAGGAGATTCCCACGCATGACGACCAACCCGGCCGAGAGGCTCGTCGACCTGCTCGACCTGGAGCAGATCGAGGTCAACATCTTCCGCGGCCGCAGCCCGCACGAGTCCCTGCAACGGGTCTTCGGCGGCCAGGTGGCCGGCCAGGCGCTGGTCGCCGCCGCGCGCACCACGGAGGGCGACCGGCCCGTGCACTCGCTGCACGCGTACTTCCTGCGGCCGGGGCGGCCTGGCGTGCCGATCGTGTACCAGGTCGAACGGGTGCGGGACGGCAGGTCGTTCACGACCCGCAGGGTCACCGCCGTGCAGCAGGGGCGCACGATCTTCAATCTCACCGCCTCCTTTCACAAGCCTGAACAGGGCAGCTTCGAGCACCAGCTGCCGCCGGCCCGGAAGGTCCCGGCCCCGGAGTCGCTGCCGACGGTCAGTGACGAGATCCGGCAGCATCTGGGCACACTGCCGGAGCAGTTGGAGCGGATGGCCCGGCGGCAGCCCTTCGACATCCGCTACGTCGACCGGCTGCGCTGGACCGTGGAGGACGTCAAGGACGCCGAGCCGCGCAGTGCGGTGTGGATGCGCGCGGTCGGGCCGCTGGGAGACGACCCGGTCGTGCACACCTGCGCGCTGACCTACGCCAGCGACATGACTCTTCTGGACGCCGTCCGGATCCCTGTCGAACCCCTGTGGGGCCCGCGGAGTTTCGACATCGCGTCGCTGGACCACGCCATGTGGTTCCACAGGCCGTTCCGCGCGGACGAGTGGTTCCTGTACGACCAGGAGTCTCCGATCGCCACCGGCGGGCGAGGGCTCGCCCGTGGGCGGATCTACGACCTGGAGGGACGCCTGTTGGTGTCCGTCGTCCAGGAGGGGCTGTTCAGGGCGCTGTAGTCCGAGGAGTTCTGCGGCGGAGCCAGCTCAGCAGGCCACGGGACGGTTCCGGTTCCTCGTGCCGGCGCTGCGACCCGATGTGGTCGGGATGCGTCGGCGCGGACGCCCGCTCGGCCGTGGGACGGGGTGCGGGCCGCAGTGCCCGGGCGTGCGCCAGAACCTCCGTCAGGTCGGCCCGCAGCAGGCCGATCTCGTCCGGGTCGTCGGCCGTCATGATCCGCTCGGCGATGAGGGAGGACGGCGAACCCGGGGTGCCGGACGCCGGTGGGCCCGGGCGGAAGCGATGCACATGGGAGCGTTCATAGGGATCGGGGACGATCTCCGCGACCTGGACGGGATCGAGGAAGGCAGCCAGTGCGCCGGCGCTCCCCCATGGGTCCTCGGCCTGGCGCAGCAGGAAGCCGCGGTGGCGTCCTCGCCAGTTGCGCGGACGCAGGTCCACGCCCGCGTCCAGCAGGCCGCGCAATCCTTCGGGCATCCGGCGGTCGTTCAGCAGTGAGGTGTTCTTCTCGTCCGCGGCGAACCGCTTCAACTCCTCGGCCAGGTACAGCCAGACCACGGCACGGTACCGATTGAGGTACCACCTGACCGGCACCACCAGGCCCAGGCGGGCGAGGCGCGTGAACCTGCCGGCGGACACATCCATGACGTCCGCGCCCTCCGTCGTACCGACGACCTTCACTCGCTCCAGCAGGGAGTCGGGAAAACCGTCGCCCGAGCTCATCCGGTCGATCTCGGACCGTGGGACGCGTCGGCCTCCGCCTCCCTCGTCGGGCACGGTCCGGATGATCCCGAGCTGAACGGCGAGCTCCAGCTCCCCTCGCTTCAGACCCAGTTCCCGGGACGCGCGGCTCAGCGTGCAGGCGGCCAGGGTGTGCGGGTGCGTGGCCGTGACAGTGTTACCCGACATGGTCGATCTCCCCCGTGGAGTCAGTGGCTCACGCTCCGTGCGCTCGCCGTGACAAAACCGTAGCCCGTCCGCCAGATCGCGTGGCGGGCCTGTGGATAACTCCGCGGGGGACGACGGATCAGCAGTTCAGAGGTCTGTCAGCGGTGACCGCTCAGGCTGTCGGGAATCGACGTCGAGGTGCTCGCCGACGCGGTTGACGAGGAGGGTCATCTCGTAGGCGATCTGGCCGATGTCGGCCTCCGCACCGCTGAGCACGCACAGACAGCTGCCGGTGCCGGCTGCGGTCACGAACAGCACGGCGTCGTCGAACTCGACCATCGTCTGACGCACTCTTCCCGCGCCGAAGTGCCGCCCCGATCCCTTGGCGAGGCTGTGCAGCCCGGACGAGACGGCGGCGAGATGCTCGGCGTCCTCGCGCCGCAGACCCGTGCTCGCGCCGGTCACCAGACCGTCGTTCGACAGCACCAGCGCGTGTCGCACATGGTCGACACGTTTCGTAAGGTCGTCCAGCAGCCAATCGAGGCCCTGGTTCTGCGCCATGATCCGGTCTCCCCGTGTAGATGTCTCCCCCTGCACCGGAGGATCTCTTCGCCACCCTTCCCGACGATCCGGCCCTCGGGCAAGGAGGATGGGGGCATGGCGAAGAAGATGACCGATGAGGAATGGCGCGCGTTCGTCTCGCACGGCACGCGCACCGCGAAGCTGTCGACCGTGCGGGCCGACGGCAGTCCGCATGTGACGCCGATCTGGTTCGTGCTCGACGGCGACGAACTGGTGTTCAACACCGGCAGCTCGAGCGTGAAGGGCCGCAATCTGGTCCGGGACGGCCGGGTGGCGCTGTGCGTGGACGACGACCGGCCGCCTTACTCCTTCGTGGTGGTCCAGGGCCGCGCCCGGGTCTCCGAGGACCTCGACGAGCTGAAGCACTGGGCGAGTCGCATCGGGGCGCGCTACATGGGTGAGGAGCGCGCCGAGGAGTTCGGGGCCCGCAACGGCGTCCCGGGGGAACTCCTCGTCCGCGTCACGATCGACAAGGTGCTGGCGGAGCGGGACGTCGCCGACTGACTGCGGTGCGGGGCCCGGCCGGCCCCCGCCACAGGCATGGCCGAAGCGGTCAGCTGACGGAGTTGAGCAGCCGGGCGGTGTGCATCCGCCCGGCGTACTCGACGAGTCGGATGAGCACCTCTTTCCCCGAGTCGCGGTCCCGGGCGTCACAGAGCACGACCGGTGTCCCACGGTCCAGGTCGAGGGCGCGTGAGACGTCGTGGGCGCCGTACGTCCGGGCGCCCGAGAAGCAGTTGACGGCCACGACGAACGGGATGTGCCGGTGCTCGAAGAAGTCCACGGCGGGGAAGCAGTCCTCCAGGCGGCGGGTGTCCGCGAGGACGACCGCGCCCAGGGCTCCTTGCGCCAGTTCGTCCCACAGGAACCAGAAGCGGTCCTGCCCCGGAGTGCCGAAGAGGTACAGCGACAGACCTGAGCGGATGGTGATGCGCCCGAAGTCCATGGCGACGGTCGTGGTGACCTTCCGGTCCACGCCGCCGGTGTCGTCCACCAGCTGACCGGCCTGGCTGAGCATCTCCTCGGTGCGCAGCGGCCTGATCTCACTGACCGCGCCCACCAGGGTGGTCTTGCCCACACCGAATCCGCCGGCCACAAGTATCTTGAGCGCCAGGGCGGTCGTGTCGTCGTCGGAGGCGTCGGATTGCACGTAGTCCTCGGAGTGCTCGGAGACCATCGATCACTTCTCTCGGGAGTACTGGCATCGGTCGACGTGGCTGTGCGAAGCCGGTCCGTCGCTGTGCGAAGTCAGCATCATGACAACTGCGCCTGCCTCTCGCAGGGTTGGACCGCTTTTTCCCCGATGTGACCGCCTCGTTCCCGTTCGATGCCCGTACGGGTGCACGAGTGGCGTCGCACGGGAACGGCTCGTTCCGAAATCTCTGTCGCCGGGCCCTGCCTTCGCGTCTACAGCGCTCGCAATCCTTCGATCACCTCGCGCAGGATCCGTTCGTCGGGAAGCTGCGCGGGCGGTACCGGGCGGCTGACGGTGACACGGCCCCGCTCCATGAGGTCGCCGAGGAGCACCCTGACGACGCCCACGGGGAGGTCGGCGCCAGCGGCGAGTTCGGCGACCGACTGCGTCTCGGGTCGGCACAGTTCGATGAGAGCCCGGTGTTCCGGCCCGAGCATGGTGTCGTCGTCGGTTCCACGCGCGGTGCCGGCGAGCGTGACGAGGGCGATCAGGTCGAAACGCACCCCGGTGGGGCCGGGCCTGGTGCGTCCGCCCGTCATGGCGTACGGGCGGACCAGGGGCCCGGCCTCTCCGTCGTACCACTGGCTGCCCTGCTCGGGGTCGTCGCTCATCTGCGCCGGACCGCCCTTCCGGCTCATCGCGCGGCGGGCGGTCGCGCGGCGGCTCGTGGAGGCGAGTAGAGGTGCTCACCGACCCGCTTGACCAGGCGTGCCATCTCGTATGCCACCAGTCCGATGTCGGCGGTCACAGCGCTGAGCACGGCGATGCAGGACCCGTCGCCCGCGGCTGCGACGAACAGGAAGGCGTCGTCCATCTCCACCATGGTCTGGCGGACTCCGCCGGCACCGAAGTGCCGGCCCGCGCCCTTGGCCAGGCTGTGGAAGCCGGAGGCGACCGCGGCGAGATGCTCGGCGTCCTCACGGCGCAGGTCGGTGGACGCGCCGACGGCGAGTCCGTCGTTGGACAGCACCACGGCGTGCCGCACCTCGTTCACGCGTAGCACCAAGTCGTCCAGCAGCCAGTCGAGTTCACCGGACCGCTGCGCGGCTCTCATGCTCGGATCCTGGATCATGCGGGGTCTCCTTCACTGCTGCTGTCGCCGCGCGGGGCGCTTTCGGGTTCGCCGCCGCGACCGGGCTGCCTGCCACCACCGCGCGCCCAGCCGTCGCGGTAGGCCACCATGCGGTCCCTGGCGAGTTCGGGGGTGCGCCGGTCGTCGTCGAGGACGGTCGCGCCCGACTCTTCCGTGGAACGTCCCCCGCGCAGCTGAGGGGCGAGGTTGGCCTGGCGTACGCGGCGCGGGAGGTTGTCGGAGGTTTCGGAGTCCTGGGGTGGCCGGTGCAGTCTCAAGGTGGTGACTCCGGGGGGTGCGGTGTGGTTCCCGGTCTCCGCCTCAGACGACGGGGCCGGCGAGGCTGTCCCTGCCTTCGCGCCTGTACGCGACGTCGCAGCCGTCCCCGCCGTCGCGGATGCCGCCAGCGCCGGCCGGTCGGCGACCGCGTGGACGGGTTCCTGGTGCCGGTCAGGGGCGGGCACACGCGCGTGCTCGGGTTCCACCGGCCGCTGTGCCTCCACCGCCGCGTTGGGGGAACGTTCCGCCGAACCGCTGTGCAGCAGGGCGGTGGGCAGCAGAACGACGGCAGTGGTGCCGCCGTAGGGCGAGGTGCGCAGGTGCACCTTGATGCCGTGCCGGGCTGCGAGCCTGCTGACCACGAAGAGGCCGAGGCGGTCGCTGTCGAACAGGTCGAGTGCCTCGGACTGTTCGATGCGCCGGTTGGCCTCCGCGAGGGTCTCCTTGCCCATACCGAGCCCGCGGTCCTCGACCTCGACGGCGTATCCGTTGCCGACGGGCTCGCCGATGATGCGCACGCGCGTGTGGGGAGGGGAGAACTGGGCGGCGTTCTCGACGAGCTCTGCCAGCAGGTGGGTGACGTCGGCGACGGCCGCGCCGACGACGGACGTCTCGGGGAGCTGACGTACCTCCACGCGTGCGTAGTCCTCGACTTCGGAGACGGCCGCGCGCACCACGTCGGTCAGGGAGACCGGCATCCGCCAGGCCCGGCCGGGTGCCGCCCCGGAGAGGATGATCAGGCTCTCGGCGTGCCGTCGCATACGGGTGGTCAGGTGATCGAGCCGGAACAGGTCGCTGAGTTCGTTCGGGTCGTCGGAGCGCCGCTCCATGCTGTCCAGCAGGCTGAGTTGGCGGTGCACGAGCACCTGGCTGCGGCGAGCGAGGTTGACGAAGACCCCGGAGATGCCGCTGGCGAGCTCGGCGCGCTCCACGGCGGCTCGCAGGGCGGCCCGGTGGACAGTGCCGAGAGCCTCGCCGACCTGCCCGGCCTCGTCCTCGGCGGGCGGTCCGGGCGGCGCCTCGGCCCGGATGTCGATCTCCTCGCCGGCGCGCAGCTTCCGCATGGCTTCGGGAAGTTTGCGCCGGGCGATCTCCAGGGCGCTGTTGCGCAGGCTCACCAGCTCGATGACGAGGCCGCGGCCGATGCGCACGGAGATCACGAGCGAGGCTGCCACGGCGACAAGGCCCAGGAGTACGGCGGCGCCGGCCGGGGTGAGCAGACCGCGGGCGAACGGATCGGCGCGCTCGGCGACATCGTGTCCGGCGTCCTGCGCGATGTCCCTCATCGCGCCCTGCACGCGTGCGTGCGCCTTGTTCCAGGCGGCGTCCGTCGCCGCGTCGACCGCTCCCGCACCGAGGACACCGTCCTCGACGGCCGCCAGGGTCGCGTGGTCGCGGCCGGCGGCGATGCTCTGCCAGGCCGCGCGCTGCGGGCCGCGCAGGTCCGCGACGGCGGACTCGGTGAGCGTACGGCGGGTGTCGACGGCTCCGGTGAACATCCGCAGCCTCTGTCCGTCGAGGCGTCCGGCGAGGTGCGCGCTGTCCAGCAGGACGTCCTCGCGAGCCAACGCCTCACCCGCGCGGGCGAATTCGAGCAGCACGCGCGCGTCCGAGCCGAGTTCGGCGTCCTGGATGCCGGTGAGCGCGCCGTCGACCGCGAACGCGGTGGCGATGGTCGCGGTGTACCGGCCGTAGACCTCGTCCCAACCCGAACGACGGTCGAGCGCGCCCTTCCGTACGGCATTCAGCTGCTCCGCGCCGCTGACGAAGACCTCAAGTCGCCCGGCCACTCCTGCGGGGAACTCCCCGCTGTCGGCGACGGTGTCGCGATCGCCGAGCCTCAGTCGCGCGACTGCTTTGTCAGTGTCCTGCGCGCGTTTCCTCAGCTCGTCCCCACGTCCGGTGGACGGGTCGGTCGCGTAGCGCACGGCGGCTGCGCGTTCGGCCTGCAGGGCGGTCACGGCGTCGGCGACGGGGGCTCTGATCCCGGAGTCGACCAGTTGCAACTGGCGCAGCCCGGCGACGTCCTGCGCGGTGGTGACGGTGGCGTAGCCCCACAGGGCCAGCAGCGACACGACGGGCACCATCAGCAGACAAATGATCTTGGCGCGGACGGTGCGCGGGCGTATTCGCCAGCCCTGCGCGCGCGTGGAGGTCTCGGACGGCTCGTCCTGGGGTCCTGCCTGGGCCTGTTCCGGCCCTTCGTCGGCCGGCGGTCCGGCATGGGCCCGGCGGCCGCGCACCGGCGGTGTGGACGGCGTCTCGGCGCCGGCTGCGGTGGTCCTGCGGGGTGTGCGCATGGCCTCCTCGCTCTGAAGTGGTTCGGGGGCGTGCTTCCCGGGCCTTTGCCGGTCCGGAACCGGCGCTATCCGACGGCGCTCTGGGCCGACCGTTGGGCCGACGCCGACGCCTCGCGCTCTCCCGTCGTGGGTGACAGCGCGACGAAGGCGGACGTCAGGAAGAGGTAGGACCCGAGGCCGACGGCGAGGGGGAAGATGAACTGCATCGCCGTGGCCCCGGGCAGGACCTCGTCGGACGGTGTGACGTCGACGCCGACTGCGAACATGCCGGTGTAGTGCATGCTGCTGACCGCGGCACCCATGATCAACGAGGCGATGGTGACGGCGACGGGCGACTTAATGTTGAGCGCAGCCCACAGGGCCGCTGTCGCCGCGACCACGGCGATCAGTACGGAGAGCCCGACGAGCAGCGGGTCGTAGGTGACATCACCGTGGAGTCGTACGGCCGCCATGCCGAGGTAATGCATGCTCGCGACGCCGAGCCCCGTGGTGAGCCCGCCCAGGATGAGCGCGCGGGTTCGGTCCCGGCTGTAGCCGACGGCGAAGACGCCGGCACAGACGACGAGCATGGCGACGAGCAGGCTCAGGATGGTGAGCGGCACGTCGTAGCGGATGTCGGTGCCGCTGACGCTGAAGCCCAGCATGGCCACGAAATGCATGGTCCAGATGCCGGTGCCGATGGCCGAGGCGGCGGTGACGAGCCAGTTGCGGCGCGAGCGGCCGGTGGCGCCGAGCGCTCGGACGGTGCAGCGCAGGCCGAGCGCGGCGCCGGTGCAGGCCATCGCGTACGACAGCACGGGGGTGAGCCAGCCGAGGGCTGCATGGTCCAGGTGTCCCATGGCCCCGGGACGCTAGCCCCAGCAAGGGCGCACGAAGGGGGCGCATTTCGAAAGCTGTTGGAATATGGCACGGAGATGCAACGGAACGACCGCGTCACGCTCGAACGTGTGCACAGCGATGCCATTGGCGCCGGTGAGGGATCATGCGGAGCATGAGCGACGACCACACGCATGTGCAGGAGTTCTTCGGCGCCCGCGCCGCCGACTGGGACAGCCGGTTCCCCGACGACGGGCCCGCCTACGCGGCCGCGGTCAGCGAGCTCGGGCTGCGCGAGGGCGCTCGCGTGCTCGACGCGGGCTGTGGCACGGGACGCGCGCTGCCACCGTTGCGTGACGCCGTGGGGCCCTCCGGAACGGTCCTGGGTGCCGATCTGACCCCCGCCATGTTGGAAGCCGCAGTACAGGCCGGACGCGACGCGGACGGGCATTTGCTGCTCGCCGACGTGGCCGCCCTGCCGGTGCGGTCGGAGTCCCTCGACGCGGTGTTCGCGGCCGGCCTCATCGCGCATCTGCCCAACCCCGCCGAGAACTTGCGGGAACTGGCCCGCGTGGTGCGCCCCGGCGGCACGCTCGCGCTGTTCCACCCGATCGGCAGGGCCGCGCTCGCGGCACGCCAAGGCCGGCAGATCACGCCGGAGGACTTGCGCGCCGAGCCCAACCTCCGGCCGCTGCTGGCCGGTTCGGGGTGGCGCATGACGTCGTACGTCGACGAGGACGACCGGTTCCTGACACTGGCCGTACGGGAGGTGTGACGGCTCGGACCGCGCCCGGCGACGGTCGCGACGGAGGCCGCGCAACGGCTCACACTGGGCCGGCGACCGCCGCCGTGAAGACGTCGGGGTGGTCGAGCATGACGTTGTGGCCGACGCCGGGCACCGTCACCACACGTACGCCTGACATCCCCAGGGCTTCCCTGCCGGCGAGGTCACCACTGAGCTCACCATCAAGGCAGACGCACTCGATCGACAGCCCTTCGAGGATGTCGCGCATGTTCGGCAGGAGTCACGCCTCAGTCCGACGGCGCTGCGGTGCAGGGTGCGCGGGTAGGCCAGCCGCATGGTCGACTTCGACGCGTCCCAGGCCGAGATCACCTGGCTGGGCGAGACGATCGCCTCGCTCGACGGCTGAGCGCGAGTCGAGCAGCAGAGGCGCGAGGGGACGCACGAGCACGGTGGGACCGGCAGGGCTACCACCCACGTGCGACTTTCGGGCCGCGGCGAGCTCTTCACCGTGCCGTCCCCCCTTCTGCCGCCGGGGCTCCAACTCTACGTTGAATAGCATGAGATGAACGATCTACGTTGGCACCACAATGAGGGGGAAGGTGGTCAATATGTGGGGCACGGTGCGTAAGTCGTGGGTGGGATTCCTGCATGCCCTTCGCGCGAAGCCGGAGACGGGCCAGGACAGGCACCCGCACAATCTGTTCGAGGCCGCTGCCGTCTATGTGTCGGCCTGTGCGGAGGACGACCAGGATCAGATCGACGAGGCGGCCGGCTGGGTGTCCCCGGAAGCTCTGTCGTTCGGGGTGAACGAGCTGGCATGCCGAGCCGTCATCGCCCTCGCTCGGGAGCGCGACGAGTCACCGCAGACCGTGGCCCGGTCCCTTCTCGGGCTCCCGGCGGCCTGACGGCGTTGGCAAAATCACGGTCGTTTCGCCCTGTCCGGCCGGAAAACTGCAGCTCCGGGTGTGCATGGGAGTCGTGACAAGCGGCTTCCGGGCGGAATAGGGTGCGCGCCGATGGACGAACCGATGGGGAGGCTGGGATGGCCGGGACGGACGAGGAGGCCGTCGCCGCCGCGGACGATGCGCTGTACGTGCTCACGGCGGTGCTGCTGACGCCGGCGAAGTTCCCGAGCGTGCTGGGCGACGACTATCCGGAGGCCTGCGCGGCGCTCGGCATGGCGCCGCTCGCCGACGGCTATGGCCTGGTCCTCGGCCAGGACGGCGACGGCGCCCGATGGACCGTCGTCATCGACGACGTCTCCCTGGTCGCCGTCGCCATCGCGTCGTGGGACTGCGGCATGGAGTACGACCTGTCGCCCGACGAACGTACGGTCGTCGCCGCCCTGCCCGGCTGGCCGCTGGCCGTGGCCGTCGCCGCGCCGAATGTGCCGCCGCCGCACGATCCCGACCCCGAGATCGCGGACGGTCCGCCGCTGACCCCGCCGGACACCAGCGTGTGGGGCCCTGCGCAGCGACGCCTCGGCGCCGATGAGATCGCGCTGCAATGGGCGACCTGGCGGGAGCAGATCGACGACACCGAGTTCGCCACGTCGGGCGGCGCGTCGGCGGGCGATTCGTCGGCGTCGACGGGGGATGCATCGACGACGGACGGCGCGGCAGACGCCGCCGTGGACGCGGGCTCGGGCTCGGGCTCGGGCTCGGGTTCGGGCGAAAGCGTCGATGCCGATGAGCAGCCCAGGAACGCCGAGGAGGGCGAGACAGGCGAGCCGAGCGAGAGGGGGCAGGTCCAGAAGCAGGGCGGCCACAGCGGCATCCTGCGAGTCCTCGCGGAGGCACGCGCATACGTCGAGTCGCCACCGCCCCTCGGCCGTGTCCGGTCGTCCTTCGCACCTGGCGACGCACGGACCCTGCGCGCGGACGGCCCCGGCTGGTCGCTCGTCGCCAGGACGGACGACATCGCGTTCGTGCTCCTGGACGACGAACCCGGCGAGGTCCTGCCCGTGGGCCGCGGACCGGAGCTGCCCGGGCTCCTGGAAGCGCTCGACAAGATGGCTGTACGCCCGCTCTGAGCCCGTGCACGGGGCGACGCACCGGCATGCTCGCCCCGCCAACACCGTCACCCCTCCAGCACCCCTGTCCCGAGACCCCACCTGACAGCCGCGTTCCATGTGGGCCCAACCCATGGCTGGCGCGGAGCCGGGCACGCACGATGAGGCAGCTTTCGCGGTTCCGCTGTTTCCGATGCCCCGTCTCCCTTCTGCCAGGAGGCCCTCATGCGCCTGTCCCGGGCTGTTCCGTTCGTCGCCGCCACGCTGCTGGCCGCCACCGTGAGCGGGCCGAATCCCGCAACGGCCACGACAGTCGGCGAGCGACACTGCGCCGATCAGGACCGGGTGCGGGTGCCGGGCGCGGCCCTCCAGCAAAACGCCTGTCTCGCGGATCTGACGACGACCGCACTGGCCGGCACCCCCTACACCGACATGGCCGACCAGGCCGGACTGACGGCACGCGGCACCCGGAACCCGACGGGGGTTCCCGGGATCCAGATCGACGGCTACTTCCCGGACTCCTCTCGGTTCAACGCCACACACGGCTGGCAGCACGACGCACAGTTCGTGATCCGGCTGCCGGACCGCTGGAACGGCGGACTCGTCGTCACCGGCGCCCCGGGCACCCGCAAGCAGTACGCCACGGACACAGCGATCTCCGACCAGGTGCTCGCCCTGGGCTACGCCTATGCCGCCACCGACAAGGGCAACAGCAGCGCCGACTTCTACCTGGACGGCAAGCGCCCCGGTGACGCGATCGCCGAGTGGAACGCGAGAACCACTCAGCTCACCCGGGCCGCCCGCAAGGCGGTGGCCCAGCGCTACGGACACGCTCCCCGTCGCACCTACATGACCGGTATCTCCAACGGCGGGTACCTGACGCGCTGGCAGCTCGAGAACCATCCCGAGCTGTACGACGGCGGAGTGGACTGGGAAGGCGCCCTGTGGACCGCCGACGGCCCCAACCTGCTCACCTCCCTGCCCACGGCGGTGGCGCGGATGCTCGGCTCAGCCCGGGACGAGGACCTGTACACGGTCGGCTTCGCACGCGGCTCGGAGTTCCTGTGGCCGTACCACGAGCAGGCCTACTGGGGAGTCACCCAGAAGATCTACCGCGCGGAGTTCGACCCGGCCCATGACCCCGGCTGCCCCGGCCCGACCGCCGGAACCACCCCGGCCCAGATCCTGTCCCCGTGCGCGTCCGACGCCGTGTACGACTACGCGTCGCGCCCCGCGTCCGTCCACCGTGCCGTGGCCCGAGTCGCTCTGACCGGGCGCATCGGCCGACCGTTGATCACGCTGCACGGCGATCTGGACGCCCTGCTGCCGAAGGCGGCGGACTCGGACGTGTACGCGCGCATGATCGACGCGAAGGGGCGAGGCCCGCTGCACCGCTACTACACGATCGCGGGCGGCACGCATGTCGACGGGCTGTACGACACCTACCCGGACCGTCTCAGGCCGATCTTGCCCTGCTACCGGTCGGCGTTCGACGCGCTGGCCTCATGGGTGGTGCGAGGCACGCGTCCGCCCGCGGACCACACCGTAGGCAGGCCCGCGAGCGGGGATGTCGTCAACTCGTGCACGCTGTCCGCCCCTGTCACGTCGACAGCCAGGTGATCGTCAGCGGCCGAGCTCCTTGCGCGAGACACGGCGCAGCCTGCGCCGCTGTGACGGGTCGAGCGTGAGGTAGGCGGCGGCCGGGACTCCCAGGACTATCAGGAGCGCGGCCCACCACGGCAGCCAGATCAGCAGGATCAGACCGGCCGCCACACCCCCCGCGGCGATCTTCGCGTTCTTCGACATGTCGTCGCCTCCTTCGCGGCCACTGCCGCTCTCTGTCCTGAAAACGGGTCCGCGCCCCCGGCAGTTCCGAGCCGCGACCCTGAGACGACCCTGAGGTACGGCCCCTACGGGTTGCGGATTCCTGAGACGGCCGAGACACGGTCGGCTCGCGGCCGACCGCCAGTCCTCCGGACGGCCGACGCCCAGGACTGCGCGCGGTCGGCACTCCGGGATCCGCACAGGGGGAATACCCACCCGGAACAAGCATGACCCAGGTCACATGATCACGGCGCCGGGTGGGCCGCCGAGTGCTGTACCCTCGACCACTCCAATCCGAGTAGTCAAATTTGAGGAGTACAGCAGAGCTGTGCCCAGGCTTCCCGAGGCGACATTGTCCGATCTCTCCGAACTGGCCTGTTGCAGTGCAGTTTTCGTACCCGGCGATCCGGCCCGCACCGGCCGGGTCGCCTTCTGGCGGGCCGACGGCGGCGCCGTTCCGCTCGTCGCCCCCGGATCCGTCGAGGAGCTGGACGTCGTCCTGCCCCGTGAGGACGGCGAGGACGGTGTGGAAGGGGTGACCGTGCCGGCCCTTCTGCTTCCGGTGCGTGCCGCCCTGCCCGTCCTCACGCGTGCGCGTACCGCCGCGCAGGCACCCCGATCGGGCGTCTTCTGGGGCTCCGCCACCGTACTGGCCCTGCAATTCGTGGCGCGTGGACTGATGTTGCCGGGCCTCTCGCCGGACGACCACGACGCCTGGCGGGTCGGCCCCCTGCGCCCTGAGGACGTGGAACGCATCCGCGCTCTCGCCGCCGCCATGCCGCCCGAAGCTCACGCGGTGCCGCTGGAGGGCGCGCCGCCCGTGAGGCTGCCGGATCCGGAGCGGCTGCTGCGGGCCTTCCTGGACGCGGTCGCCGACGCGCTCCCCCGCTCCCCCGCCGCCGAGCTGGTGACGGGTGGGCCTGCGTACGCGGCACAGGAGCCGCAGCACGCGCCGGCGCTGCGCGCGTGGGCCGCCGACGTCGCCGCCGGCCACGACGCGGGCGTACGGCTCTCCCTGCGTCTCGAGGTCCCCGGGCTCACCGAGGCGACGCCGGAGGACGCCGCACTGTCGTTCCGGGCGGTGCTCCAGGTGCACAGCGTGAGTGACCCGACGCTGGTCGCGGACGCCGCCGACGTGTGGGCGGGGTCCGACACCTTCGGCCCGCGCGCGCGGATGGACGCCCTGCTGTTGCTGCGCCGCGCGGCCCGCGCCTGGGCTTCGCTCACGCCTCTGCTGTCGGCGGCCGTACCGGACGCCGTGGAGCTCGCCGACGAGGACGTGACCGACCTCCTGGGAGAAGGCGCGCGGGCCCTCGCCGGAGCGGGCGTCGACGTGCACTGGCCGAAGCAGCTGGCACGCGAACTGACCGCCCGCGCGGTGATCGGTCCGCCGGACGACGAGTCGACGCCGGGCAGGCTCGCCCCGGACACGCCGTCCTTCCTGTCCGCCGACGCGCTGCTCGCCTTCAACTGGTGGTTCGCCCTCGGCGACCAGCGGCTCACGCGGGAGGACCTGGACCGGCTGGCAGAGGCCAACCGGCCAGTGGTGCGGCTGCGCGATCAGTGGGTCCTGGTCCACCCGCAGGAGGCGCGCCGCGCACGCGCGCAGCAGGACCACAAGGTGACGCCCATCGACGCGCTCGGCGCCGCGCTGACCGGCTCCACCGAGGTGGACGGCCGCCAGGTCGAGGTCCGGCCCACGGGCTGGCTGGCGGCGCTGCGTGCACGCCTCGCGGACCCCGAGGGGCAGGAGCCGGTGGGCCAGCCCGCCGCGCTCGCTGCCACGCTGCGCGACTACCAGCGGCGCGGGCTGAGCTGGCTGGCCCGGATGACGTCCCTGGGCCTGGGCTGCTGTCTGGCCGACGACATGGGCCTCGGCAAGACGATCACGCTGATCGCGCTGCACCTCCATCGGCAGTCGGACGCCTCGTCCGCCGGCCCGACGCTGGTGGTGTGCCCGACGTCCCTGATGGGCAACTGGCAGCGCGAGATCGAGAAGTTCGCGCCGGGCGCGCGCGTGCGCCACTTCCACGGTGCGCGGCGCGACCTGGACTCGGTGGCGGACGGGGAGTTCGTGCTCACGACGTACGGCACGATGCGCCTGGACGCGCGGCGGCTGGCGGAGGTGCCGTGGGGCATGGTCGTGGCGGACGAGGCCCAGCATGTGAAGAACCCCTACTCGACGACCGCGCGGAAGCTGCGTTCGATCGGCGCACGCGCACGCGTGGCGCTCACCGGCACCCCGGTGGAGAACAACCTGTCCGAGCTGTGGGCCATCCTCGACTGGACGACCCCCGGTCTGCTGGGCCGTCTCGGCACGTTCCGTGCGCGTTACGCCCGGGCCGTCGAAAGCGGGCAGGACCCTGCTGCCGCGGAGCGGCTCTCCCGGCTCGTACGGCCATTCCTGCTGCGACGGCGCAAGTCGGACCCGGGCATCGCGCCGGAGCTGCCGCCGAAGACGGAGACCGACCGTGCCGTGTCCCTCACCGCGGAACAGGCGGGCCTGTACGAGGCCGTGGTCCGCGAGACGCTCGCCGAGATCTCCGAAGCGGACGGCATGGCCCGGCGCGGCCTGATCGTGAAGCTCCTGACGGGCTTGAAGCAGATCTGCAACCACCCTGCGCAGTACCTCAAGGAGGAACGACCGGGACTCGCCGACCGTTCGGGGAAGCTGGAACTGCTGGACGAACTGCTCGACACCATCCTCGCCGAGGAGGCGAGCGTGTTGATCTTCACGCAGTACGTGCAGATGGGCCGCCTCATCGAACAGCACCTGGCGGCTCGCGGTATCAACTCGCAGTTCCTGCACGGCGGCACGCCGGTAACCCACCGCGAGACCCTGGTGAGGCGCTTCCAGGACGGTGAAGTGCCCGTCTTCCTGCTGTCGTTGAAGGCGGCGGGCACCGGCCTGAACCTCACCCGCGCGGAACACGTCGTGCACTACGACCGCTGGTGGAACCCCGCCGTCGAGGCGCAGGCCACCGACCGCGCCTACCGCATCGGCCAGACCCGGCCCGTGCAGGTGCACCGGCTGATCGCCGAGGGAACGATCGAGGACCGCATCGCCGACATGCTGAGCCGCAAGCGGGAGCTCGCCGACGCGGTGCTCGGGGTCGGCGAGTCGGCGCTCACAGAACTGACGGACGCGGAACTGGCCGATCTGGTGGAACTGCGAGGGGGTACACGATGACTCGGTACGACGGTGACCTGGAGCGGACGTTCGCCGCACTGCCTCCCGCGCACGGGAGGGGATTCGCGCAGACTTGGTGGGGCCAGGCCTGGCTCAGAGCACTGGAGGAGACGGCCCTGGACTTGGGCCAGCTCAAAACGGGCCGCAGGCTGGCGCGCGCCGGAGGGGTCGGTGCCGTGTCGGTACGCCCGGGACGCATCACGGCCGTGGTGCAGGGGCGTGACAGTACGGCGCACCGGGCCGACGTGCTGCTGGAGGAGCTGACCGTTGACCAGTGGGACCGCTTCCTCGACATGGCCGTGGAACGGGCCGGGCACGTCGCGGCGCTGCTGGACCGCGAGATGCCGCCGCACCTGGTGGAGGACGCGGCGGCCACGGGCATCGAACTGCTGCCCGGCATGGGCGATCTGGAGCCGGAGTGCGGGTGCGAGGCCTGGGACCACTGCGGGCACACGGCAGCGCTCTGCTACCAGGTGGCGCGGCTGCTGGACCAGGACCCCTTCGTGCTGCTGCTGATGCGCGGACGGGGTGAGCGCGACCTCTTGCATGACCTCCAGGCACGCAGCACCGCGACCGCCGCCGACCGACCTGAGCCCTCCGATGCGTCCGCGCGATCCGATGCGGAGGGCGTGGATGCCGCAGAGGCCTACGCGACGGGCGACATGCTGCCTCCGTTGCCCGTGCCCCCCGAGCTGCCTGCCGAGCCGGGGACGCCGCCGTCCTTGGACACCGAGACACCTGCCGGCCCCGGTGTCGACCCGGGCGCCCTGGAGTTCCTGGCCGCCTGCAGTGCCGTGGAAGCACACCGTCTGCTCGCACAAGCGCTGCGGGCCGATCCGGAGCAGCACCTCATCGGAACCGAGTTGAGGCTCGACCACGACGCGGTCCGTCTTGCCGCCGGCTCCCCCGCCGCGGGCGTGGCCGAGCGGCTGGTGGACGGTTCGGGGCGCGGCCGGGAGGGGCTGGCGACGGCCGTTCGAGCCTGGCAGGTAGGAGGTGTGGCCGCTCTGTCCGTGCTCGACGAGGAGTGGACCGTGGAGGGCGAAACGCTCGCACGCGCGCGTGCCGCGCTGGAGTCGGCCTGGGACGAGGACGACCGGCCGGCGCTGCGGGCGAAGGGCAACCGGTGGACGGTCGTCGGTGCGCCCGGACAACTGCGTCTCGGCCGGGACGGGCGATGGTGGCCGTACCGCAAGGAAAGGGGCCGCTGGGCGCCTGCGGGTGGTCCGGCGCAGGATCCGGGCACGGCACTGGCAGCGGTGCGTCTCGCGGACGAGGAACGGGCGTAGGGGCTGCCTGTGGCGGTTGGGGGCGGTCGCGACCATCGGCTGCCCCCTACCGGCCCGCCGCCCGTGCGAACGGGTGTGCCTGAGAGGCCAGTTCCTCACCCGGACGGCGACCTCGGCTCGACGAGTGTCCGTCGTTCCGCGTTCACCTGTCGGACGTACGGCGTTCCGCGCGGACTCCAAATCTGGCCGCTGTCAGTGAACTTGGTCCTCAGGAGGCCCGAATGTCCCCGCACGCCACAGACCGGCGCCGCGCTCATCGTTTCGTCGCCGGAGGCGTTCCTCTCGCCGTGATCGCGGCGCTCGTGGCCGCCGGGCCCGCCGCCGGCGCCGGCGCCGGGGACAGGCACGGTGAGGCGCACGTCGTGGGTACGGCAACGCTCGGCGACATCCCGCTCGGCGCGTTCAGCAACGCGCTGCTGCCCGGCAGCGTGGACAACGACCGGGGCGTGGACCTGGGCGGCGTAGGCAGCGACATCTACCCCACAGGCCGTAAGGGCGAGTTCTGGACGGTCACCGACCGCGGCCCGAACGGCCAGATCAAGGTGGACGGCACGAAGCGCCGCACGTTCCCCGTTCCGGGTTTCGACCCGGCGATCGTGAAGATCCGGGTGACGGGCGGCACCGTGCAGGTGCTCGACGCGATCCCGATCACGACGGCTTCCGGGAAGCCCGTCACCGGGCTGTCGAACCAGGAGGGGCGCGACGAGGCGCCGTACACCTATGACGCGCGGACTCCTGTGACGTACAACCCGAACGGGCTGGACACCGAGGGCATCGTGCGGGCCGCCGACGGAAGTTTCTGGCTCGTCGACGAGTACGGGCCTTCCCTCGTGCACGTGTCGGCGCGCGGGAAGGTCCTCACGCGCTACGTGCCCAAGGGGCTGGGCCTCACCGGCGCGGGCTACCGGGTCGTGGAGGCGCTGCCCTCCGTCCTGCTGCATCGCAAGATCAACCGTGGCTTCGAGGGACTCGCCCAGCTGCCGGGCGGTGACCTGGTGATCGCCGTGCAGAGCCCGCTGTCGCTGCCGGACAAGGATGCCGGTGAGGCGTCGCGCACCACACGGCTGCTGCGTTTCTCGCCGAAGAAGCGGGCGGTCACCGCCGAGTACGCTTACCGCTTCGACCCGGTGAACGTGGTGGACCCGAGCGAGGACGACACCTCCGAGCTGAAGATCTCGTCGGTCGTGGCGGTGGGCGGAAACCGGCTGCTGGTCGAGGAGCGCACCGACAAGGCCGCGCGGCTCCACCTGGTGCGGCTGGACCGTGAGGCGAACATCCTCGGCAGTGACTGGGACGACGACACGACGTCCCCGTCCCTCGAGCAGCTCGACGACCCGGCGGCCTCGGGCGTGCCGGTGCTGTCCAAGCGGCTGGTGGTCGACCTGGGCAAGGTCGCCGGTGTGCCCGGGAAGATCGAGGGCGTCGCGCGTGTGGGCCGCCACACGCTGGCCCTGATCAACGACAATGACTTCGGGATGACGGACGGCACAGGCGCGTTCGACGCCCAGGGCCGGCTCGTCGACAGCGACATCGAGACGTCCGTCGTCTACGTGCGGCTGCCGCACGGCATCTGACCGGCCGACCCTTGAAGGCCGGGATCCGACGGCCGGCTCAAGGCTCCTGGCTGGAAGCGGCACGCGTGCGTGGCCGTCGGGGAACGGTACGCGCGCGTGTCACTCCCCTTCTTCATGCCCTACGGCAGGTCGTCCGCCAGCGATGGCAGAAGCGACTCCAGTTCGCTGGCAAGGTCACTCGGGAAATCGCTCGGGAGGTCGGTGGGGAAGCCCGACGGCAGTGACGTCGGCAGTTCGCTCGGCAGCTTGCTGGGCAGTTCGGTCGGGATGCTGAAGGACGGCTTGGGCGAGCCGCTCGTGCTGCTCCCGGCAGGGGGGTTGCCGTCGGGCGAGTCGTCGGTGTTCGAGACCACCAGGACGACGGCGACGAGGGCGCCGACGGCCACGATCACGGCGAGCAGGATGACGAGCGGATTGCGCCGCCGCCCCGGTCCGCCGCCCCCGTCCGGCTGTTGGGGATGCGGCCAATCGCCGTACGACGGCGGGCCGCCGCCTCCCGGAGGAGGGCCGTAGCCGCCGGGAGGCGGTGATCCGTAGCCGCCGGAAGGCGGTGATCCGTAGCCGCCGGAAGGCGGTGATCCGTAGCCGCCGGAAGGCGGTGGTCCGAAGCCGCCGCCATAGGGCGGCGTGTCACCCGGCGGTCCTGGCGGCTGAGGGGGTACGGGCGGCATGGCCATACCGACCAGCGTCCCGTCGTACGGGACATGACGCGACCCCCACGCGAGAGTTAATACCGGTCCTTGCCCGGACCGCATGATTCCGAAGCATCCGTGCCCGGAACCGATCATCGAGCCGCACCGTGTGTGACCGGGTCCGTCGACCTGCGGTCACACACGGTCGGGCACGCGCCTGGTCCCTACCGCGGACGGCCACGCGTGCGTGGGCTCAGCCGCGGGCACCCAGCAGGTGGTCCATCGCCAGCTGGTCGAGGCGCTCGAAGGCCATCCCGCGCGCGGCGACGGCCTCGACGTCGAACTCCTCGAAGGCGGTGCGGTCGTCGAGGAGCGCCTTGAGTCCGTCGGCCGCCGTCGGCTGCACCAGCTCGTTCAGCCGCGAGGCGGTCAGGGCCTCCTGGACCTCCGGGTCCGCGCGGAAGGCGGCCGCACGCTCCTTCAGGATGAGGTAGTTGCGCATGCAGCCCGCGGCCGAGGCCCACACGCCGTCCAGGTCCTCGGTGCGCGGCGGCTTGAAGTCGAAGTGGCGCGGGCCCGCGTAGCCGGCGCTCTCCAGGAGGTCGACCAGCCAGAAGGCGGCACGCAGGTCGCCGGCGCCGAAGCGCAGGTCCTGGTCGTACTTGATGCCGGACTGACCGTTGAGGTCGATGTGGAAGAGCTTGCCCGCCCACAGCGCCTGCGCGATGCCGTGCGGGAAGTTGAGCCCGGCCATCTGCTCGTGGCCGACCTCGGGGTTGACGCCGTACAGCTCGGGGCGCTCCAGGCGCTCGATGAACGCCAGCGCGTGACCGACCGTGGGCAGCAGGATGTCGCCGCGCGGCTCGTTCGGCTTGGGCTCGATGGCGAAGCGCAGGTCGTAGCCCTGGGAGGTGACGTACTCGCCGAGGAGGTCGAAGGCCTCCTTCATGCGGTCGAGAGCCGCGCGGACGTCCTTGGCGCCGCCGGACTCGGCGCCCTCACGGCCGCCCCAGGCGACGTAGGTCTTGGCACCCAGCTCGGCCGCGAGGTCGATATTGCGGATGGTCTTGCGCAGGGCGTAACGGCGCACGTCGCGGTCGTTGGCGGTGAACCCGCCGTCCTTGAAGACGGGGTGCGTGAAGAGGTTGGTGGTGGCCATCGGCACGGTCATGCCGGTCGCGTCGAGTGCCTCACGGAAGCGCTTGATGTGCGCCTCGCGCTCGGTGTCGGAGGACCCGAAGGGGATCAGGTCGTCGTCGTGGAACGTGACGCCATGGGCGCCGAGCTCCGCCAGGCGCTGCACCGTCTCGACCGGGTCGAGGGCGCGGCGGGTGGCGTCGCCGAAGGGGTCCCGTCCCTGCCAGCCGACGGTCCACAGGCCGAAGGTGAACCTGTCCTCGGGGGTGGGCTGGTAGCTCATGCCGCGGCTCCTTGCTGCATACGACTATTTCGTCATGGCCGTTTACAAATTAGTATGCGGTCGCATCTCTGGGAAGAGACAAGATGTCTTTGTCACTCGATGTCTTCGTCACCACGCCCTGTCGCCCGATCGCTACGTCCCGCAGAGCCGCGGAAAGAGGGAGAGCACGATGTCAGCAGCCGAGGGTCCGCTCGTCGTCGGCGTGGACACGTCCACCCAGTCCACCAAGGCGCTGGTCGTCGACGCGTCGACCGGGCAGGTCGTCGCGAGCGGCCAGGCAGCGCACACCGTGTCCTCCGGGGCCGGCCGGGAGAGCGACCCCCGTCAGTGGTGGGAGGCTTTGTGCGAGGCGCTGCACCAGTGCGGCGACGCCGCACGCGAGGCCGCAGCGGTGTCGATCGGCGGCCAGCAGCACGGTCTGGTCACACTGGACGACCGGGGCGAGCCGGTGCGCCCCGCGCTGCTCTGGAACGACGTGCGCTCGGCGCCGCAGGCGCGCCGGCTGACGCAGGAGATGGGCGGCGCGAAGTTCTGGGCCGAGCGCACGGGCTCGGTTCCGGCCGCCTCCTTCACGGTCACGAAGTGGGCCTGGCTCGCCGAGAACGAGCCGGACGCCCTCCGCGCCACCAAGGCCGTACGCCTCCCCCACGACTACCTCACCGAACGCCTCACCGGGCAGGGCACCACCGACCGCGGCGATGCCTCCGGTACGGGCTGGTGGGCGTCCGGGACCGAGTCGTACGACGAGGAGATTCTCGCGCACGTAGGGCTCGCCCCGGCGATGCTGCCCCGTGTGGTCCGGCCCGGCGAGGTCGCGGGCACCGTGCGCGACAGCCACGACCTGCCGTTCTCCAAGGGCACCCTCGTCGCGCCCGGCACCGGGGACAACGCCGCCGCGGCGCTCGGCCTCGGCCTGCGGCCCGGCACGCCCGTGCTGAGCCTGGGCACGTCGGGCACGGTGTACGCCGTGTCGAAGCGGCGCCCTGCCGATCCGACCGGAACCGTGGCGGGCTTCGCCGACGCGCACGGCGACTGGCTGCCGCTGGCCTGCACCCTCAACTGCACGCTGGCCGTGGACCGGCTCGCGGCCCTGCTGGGCCTGGACCGCGAGGCCGTGGAACCCGCCATCGGCCTCACACTCCTGCCCTACCTGGACGGCGAGCGCACACCGAACCTGCCGAACGCCTCCGGCATCCTGCACGGCCTGCGCCACGACACGACCGCCGGTCAGCTCCTCCAGGCCGCCTACGACGGTGCCGTGCACGCCCTGCTCGGCGCGCTCGACCTGGTCCTGGACGAGGACGCGGACCGCTCGGCCCCGCTGCTGCTGATCGGCGGCGGCGCCCGGGGCACCGCCTGGCAGCAGACGGTACGACGGCTGTCGGGGCGCCCGGTGCAGGTCCCCGAGGCGAAGGAACTGGTCGCGCTCGGTGCCGCCGCGCAGGCGGCCGGCCTGCTGACCGGCGAGGATCCGGCGTCGGTGGCCCGGCGCTGGAACACCACGCGGGGGCCGGTGCTCGACGCCGTGGAGCGGGACGAGGCCGCGCTGGCCAGAATCAGCGGGGTACTCTCCGACGCGGCCCCGCTGCTGGAGCGGGGCACCGAGGCTCATTGAGGACTGACGGAGGCATGACCACACCGCTGCACGAGGCCCGTCCGACCGGCGCCGGGCGCGCGCTGCCCAACACGCAGCAGGGCATGCGACGCCGCAATCTCGCCCGGGTGATGCACACCGTCAGTGCCGAGGGTCCGCTCTCCCGTGCCGCCGTCGCCTCCCGTATCGGACTGACGCGTGCGGCGGTCTCCACCCTCGTCGACGAACTGATCCGCTCGGGGCTGCTGGAGGAACTCGGTCCCGAGCGGCCCGGCCGGGTGGGCCGTCCCGGCTCGGCGCTCGCCGTCAGCGGGCACGGTCCGGCCGGCATCGGCGCGGAGATCGGCGTCGACCATCTCGCCGTGTGCGCGGTCGATCTGCGTGGCGAGGTGCGTGCCCGTGCCGTGCGGCACGGCGCCAATCGGGGTCGGGCGCCCGGACCCGTGATCGAGGAACTCGACGCGCTCGTGCGCAAGGTAGTCGCCGAGGCCGACCACGAAGGGCTGTGGCCCGCCGGGCTGGCGGTCGCCGTGCCGGGTCTGGTGGCGCGCGACACCCGCACGGTCGTCCGCGCCCCCAACCTCGACTGGCGCGACACGGACCTGGCCGAGCTGCTCTCCACGGACGTTCCGCTGACCGTGGGCAACGAGGCCGACTTCGGCGCGCTCGCCGAACTCTGGCTCGGCGACGGCGCCCCGCGTGACTTCCTGCACGTGTCGGCGGAGATCGGCATCGGTGCGGCGGTCGTGGTGGACGGGGGGCTGCTGCGTGGAACGCGTGGTTTCGCCGGCGAGTTGGGCCATGTGCCCGTCGAGCCGTACGGGCCCGAGTGCCCGTGCGGGGGACGCGGATGTCTGGAGCAGTACGCCGGTGAGGAGGCGGTGCTGCGTGCCGCCGGGCTGGAGCCCGGCGTGGACCGCGTCGGGCTGCTGGCCACGCGTGCCGCGGAGGGCGACGAGGACGTACGGCGGGCGTTGCGGGACGCGGGAACGGCGCTCGGCATCGCCTTGACCGGCGCGGTCAATCTGCTGGACCCCGAGAGCGTGGTGCTCGGCGGTGCACTGGCCGGGCTCGCGCCCTGGTTGCTGCCGTCACTTGAGGCCGAGTTGGACCGGCGCACGGCGGGCCCGGCGTGTCCGGTGTCCGTGTCTCGACTGGGCCCCGAGGGTCCGTTGCTGGGAGCCGCTCATTCTGTGGTGCGAGCGGTGCTGGACGATCCGGTGGCGGTGGCGGTGGCGGAGCGGGCCTGATTGTGGGGCGCCGACGGGGTCGGTTCTGGAGGGCTTGCGATCCTGACCCGAAAGGGCCGACGAGCTCACCCGAAAGGGCTGGCGCTTCTGCCGCGACAGGGCCGGCGATCCCGGACGGCCGGGCTTCCGAGCCAGAGCCGCCGGGGCTTGTGCGCCTGGGCCGCCGGGGCTTGCGAGCCTAGGCGCCGGGCCTGCGAGCCTAGGCGCCGGGGCTTGAGCGCGGGGCCCGCCCGGGCTTCCCGGACCAGGCCAGCCCAGTGCGGTCGAACAGGCCCCGTTCCAGGACAGGTTCACTCGTGTGAGTGAGCGAGTTATCCACAATTCCCCGCTTGTCCACGGAAACCCAGCGCCGTCTTCTGCCCAACCCGCCAGCGCCGTACCGTGATTCACGCGAGGCGCAGCCGTCGTGTCACGGCGACGCGGGGCGCAACGGGGTGAACGAGGGGGATGCACATGTCGGGGGAAAAGGCGGAACTCGGAACCACGGGACTGCGGCGCGACGCGATCGGGTTGCGCGAGGTCCTGTTCCAGAGCATCACGGCGATGGCACCGGCCGCGGCGGTCGCGGCGTCGGTTCCGTCGGGCGCGGCGTCGGTTCCGTCGGGCGCGGCGTTCGCGGGCGGGAGCCTGCCTCTGTCGGTGCTGATCGCGCTGGTGGCATGTCTGTTCACGGCGTCGTGCGTCGCTCGCGTTCGTGCCGGCGCTGCTTACCGCGGCGGGCCTGCCCGCCTTCGACTTCGTCTCCGAGCTGAGCGCGCCCGTGTCGCATGCGGGACCGGTGGTCGGGTGGGGATGGCGACCGGGGTCGTGGTGCTCGTGCTGGTGCGGCGGCACCCCGGGCGCATGGCCGACACCGCCCGTGTCCATCTCGACGACGACCCCTCCCTCACCGCCCTTCGGCAGAACGGAGCTGTGCAGCGATGAGCGACCCGCGAATCCTGACCGTACGACCCGAGCCCGGCGAGTACGCCTGGACGTTCGGCGGCGCACCGCCCGTGGCGCGCATCGCGCCCGGTACGGTCCTGGACCTGTACACCGAGGACTGCTTCGGCGGGCGGGTGCGTTCGGAGAAGGACCTGGTGTCGGAGGTGTGCGAATTCCCTTACCTCAACCCGCAGACGGGGCCCTTCCACATCGAGGGCGCGGAGCCGGGCGACACGGTCGCCGTGCACTTCGTCTCGATCGAACCGGCCCGCGACTGGGCCGCGTCGACCACGGTCCCGCTGTTCGGCGCCCTCACCTCGACGCACACCACGGCCACGCTCCAGCCTCCGCTGCCGGAGACCGTCTGGATCTGGCAGCTCGACCGGACCCGGCGTACGGCGTTGTTCCGGGCCCACGACAGCGACATCGAGGCCGAGCTGCCCATGGACCCGATGCACGGCACCGTCGGGGTGGCTCCCGCCAATCTGGAGGTGCGCTCGGCGCTGGTGCCCGACGCGCACGGCGGGAACATGGACACCCCGGAGATGCGGGCGGGTGTCACCTGCTATCTCGGAGTGAACGTCGAGGGCGCGCTGCTCAGCCTCGGCGACGGACATGCCCGCCAGGGAGAGGGCGAGACCTGCGGGGTCGCGGTCGAGTGCGCGATGAACACAGTGGTGATCGTCGAGCTGCTCAAAGGGCTCGCCACACCATGGCCGCGCATCGAGTCGGACACACACATCGTCTCGACGGGGTCGGCGCGGCCGCTGGAGGACGCGTTCCGGATATCCCAGCTCGACCTGGTGCAGTGGCTGGCGCGCGACTACGGGTTCAGTGAGCTGGACGCGTACCAGTTCGCGACGCAGGCCGTCGAGTCACCGTTGGCCAACGTGTGCGACACCAACTACACGTGCGTGGCCAAGATCCGCAAGCAGTGGCTGCCCGGTCGTGAGACGCACCGCGGGGTGCACGCGCGACTGCGGGAGACGGCGGCGACCCTGCCCTGACCTCCCGGCCGACCTCACCCCTGAAAGGCAACCCCCTCCTTGGAACTCGCACGACCACGCCCCAGCCGGCGTCGCTTCCTCCAGGGCACCGCCCTCGCCGCCGTCCCGTACGCCCTGCTCCCCGGCCCACGATCCGGTACGCGGGTCCCGGCACCCGACCACCACGATGCGGAGTGGCAGCCCGCGAACACAGCCAACTACACGACGGCGAACCGCCCCACGACCCACCCCGTCGAGCAAGTGATCATCCACGTGACCCAGACCGCCTTCACCAAGACCCTGTCCGTCTTCCAGAACCCGGCCAAGCAGGTGTCCGCCCACTATGTGGTGCGGTCGGCCGACGGGCACATCGCGCAGTGCGTCCGTGAGAGCGACATCGCCTGGCACGCAGGCGACTGGGAGCACAACACGCGCAGCATCGGCATAGAGCACGAGGGCTGGGTGGACCGGCCCTACTACTTCACCGACGCCTTGTACGAGGAGTCGGCCCGGCTCACGGCAGCGATCTGCGCCAGGTACGGAATCCCGAAGGACCGCCGGCACATCATCGGCCACTACGAGGTGCCGGGCACGGACCACACGGACCCCGGGCCGCACTGGGACTGGTCGCGCTACATACGCCTGGTCAACTCCGGATGAGCCCGCGTCCGTGGCCCTGCCGCGCCGTGCCCACGCCGCTCCCGGGCCTCCCGCGACCTTCAAGAAGGCCTCACGACGACCGCAGCACACCCTCGCCACGACCACAGCCTCGCTTCGCCACGGCCACAGTCTCGCCCCGACGTCGGCACAGCCTCGGGGAAGCCTCGTCGTCACGGAAGGATGCGCTCATCGTTCGAGTGACCCCGGTCGAAACGGTTGTCCGTTCGCGTACTCGGAGTGACGATGTCCCCAGCCGCATTGCTTTCCGGGGAGGCCGATTTGACCGATCCGTGGGTCGCTCTCGAACCGGGGGCCGACCCCGCCGAGCGCGTACGGACGCTGCGCCGTGCGCATGACACGTTCACCGAGGTGGGCACCGTGCCGACGCCGGTGCGTTCCGTGGTGGCCGACTCGTGGCGGCGCTCCGCGCGGGCCGGTGTCGGTCCGGACGGGACGGCGTTCGTGGAGCTGGCGGACGGCGACCTCGGCTCGTACCGGGCGGAGCATCCGCTGGCACGGGTGATGCCGCTGTTCCGGGAGCTGATGGGCACGTTCGCCGCCGACGGGGAGCATCTGCTCGCGGTGTGCGACGAGCACGGCAGGCTGCTCTGGGTCGAGGGCCATCCGACGACCCGGCGCAGGGCGGGGCGGATGAACTTCGTGCCGGGCGCCAGGTGGGCGGAGAGCGCCGTCGGGACGAACGCGCCGGGTACGGCGGTCGCCGTGGACCGGCCGGTGCAGGTGTTCGCGGCCGAGCACTTCATCCGCAGGGTGCAGCCCTGGACCTGTGCGGCGGCACCGGTGCACGATCCCCGGACCGGGCGGGTGCTCGGGGCGGTGGACATCACCGGTGGTGACGGGCTCGCGCATCCGCACAGCCTGGGGTTCGTGCAGGCGGTGGCGCGTGCCGCGGAGTCCCATCTGGCGCTGCTCGCCCCGCAGCTGCCCGCTGCGGACACACCCGTGCTGTCCGCGCTCGGCCGTGACGAGGCGACGCTGCTCATCGGCGGCCGCAGGGTCAGGCTCAGTCGTCGGCACAGCGAGATCATGGTGCTGCTGGCCCGTCATCCGGAGGGGCTGACCGGCGACGAGCTGCAGTGCGCGTTGTACGAGGACGAGTCGGTGACGCCCGTGACCCCGCGGGCCGAGCTGGCGCGGCTGCGTCGGCTGCTCGGGCCCGGCCTGCTCGGGTCGAGACCGTACCGGCTGACGGTGCCGGTCGAGTCGGACGTGTCGGTCGTGGAGCGCCGTCTGGAGACGGGCGCGATCACCGGCGCGGCCGCCGCGTACGCGGGTCCGCTGCTGCCGGGTTCCCAGGCGCCGGCGGTGGTGCGGCTCAGGCGGTTGCTCGCCGACGGTCTGCGTACGGCGCTGATCGCCCGCCGCGATCCCGATCTGCTGGCGAACTGGGCGCACGCACCTTGGGGCGAGGACGACCTCGACGTATGGCGGGCGCTCGCCGCGGTGCGTCCGACGGCGGCGGTGCGGTCGAGGCTGGCCGCGCTGGAGTCGGAGCTCACAGCACAGCCCGCCCGGCACGGTGACCGCAGAGCGGTCGCCCTGAGGGAAGCCGAGGCCCGCGCAACGTACTTGCAACCTCGCCGTCCCTAGCCTCGCGCCGAGAGCTGCCCAACGGCGGGCAGCGCTTCTTCGGGAGGCAGAGCAGAATGACCCGTTACGCGGCGCCCGGCACCGAGGGCGCGATCGTCTCCTACCAGGCGCGCTACGACCACTTCATCGGCGGCGAGTACGTGCCGCCGATCCGGGGGCAGTACTTCGAGAACCCGACGCCGGTGAACGGGCAGCCGTTCACCGAGATCGCGCGGGGCACGGCGGAGGACGTGGAGCGGGCGTTGGACGCGGCGCACGCGGCCGCCCCCGCCTGGGGCCGCACGTCGGTGACCGAGCGGTCCGACATCCTGCTGAAGATCGCCGACCGTATGGAGGCGAACCTGGAGAAGCTGGCGGTCGCCGAGAGCTGGGAGAACGGCAAGCCGGTACGGGAGACACTGGCGGCGGACATTCCGCTGGCCATCGACCACTTCCGCTACTTCGCGGGCGCGATCAGGGCGCAGGAGGGCTCGCTCGGCGAGGTCGACGACGACACGGTGGCGTATCACTTCCACGAGCCGTTGGGCGTGGTGGCGCAGATCATCCCGTGGAACTTCCCGATCCTGATGGCGACGTGGAAGCTCGCCCCGGCGCTCGCCGCGGGCAACGCGGTCGTGCTGAAGCCGGCCGAGCAGACGCCGGCGTCCATCCACTACTGGCTGAGCCTGGTCTCCGATCTGCTGCCGCCGGGCGTCCTCAACATCGTCAACGGCTTCGGTGTGGAGGCGGGCAAGCCGCTGGCGTCCAGCCCCCGGGTGGCCAAAGTGGCGTTCACCGGGGAGACCACGACCGGCCGGTTGATCATGCAGTACGCCTCGGAGAACATCACCCCGGTCACCCTCGAACTCGGCGGCAAGTCCCCGAACATCTTCTTCGACGACGTCTGGGCGGCGAACGACGATTTCCGGGACAAGGCTCTCGAAGGCTTCACGATGTTCGCGCTCAACCAGGGCGAGGTGTGCACGTGCCCGTCCCGGGCGCTGGTCCAGCGCGGCAACTACGCCGAGTTCATGGAGGCGGCGGTCGCCCGCACCGAGCAGATCAAGACCGGGCACCCACTCGACACGGACACCATGATCGGCGCGCAGGCCTCCAACGACCAGCTGGAGAAGATCCTCTCCTACCTCGACATCGGCCGGCAGGAGGGCGCCCGGGTCCTCACCGGTGGCGAACGCATCGACCACGACGGCGAGTTGAAGGGCGGCTACTACGTCCAGCCGACCGTCTTCGAGGGCGACAACCGTATGCGGATCTTCCAGGAGGAGATCTTCGGCCCGGTCGTCTCGGTGACGTCCTTCGACGACTTCGACGACGCCGTCAAGATCGCCAACGACACGCTGTACGGCCTCGGGGCGGGCGTGTGGACGCGGGACATCAACACCGCGTACCGCGCGGGCCGCGCGATCCAGGCGGGCCGGGTGTGGACGAACTGCTACCACGCGTATCCGGCGCACGCGGCGTTCGGCGGCTACAAGGGATCGGGCATCGGGCGTGAGACACACAAGATGATGCTGGAGCACTACCAGCAGACCAAGAACCTGCTGGTGTCGTACTCGCCGAAGAAGCTGGGCTTCTTCTAGACACAGGAAAGGGCGCCTGGCCGGGGCGGATGCCGACCATGCGCCCTTTTCGGCGGTCTGAGCGGCGATCGGTGCCGCCTTTTGCCGGCGTCGGCTCCAGACCGAACCCGCGCGTGCCGAGCATGACTGCCGGAAGCCCGGATGGGCGGCTGCATCGACTGGGCCAAGGAGGTCGGTCAAGAACGTGACCGCCGACGGGCCTCATGCATGGCTGGCGCCGCCGGACATCGAGGACCTGGCCGACCCGTAGCAGGACCTGGCCCAGGGCTTGGTCTCGGTCGGCTCGGCTGCGGTCGAGGGCTTCAGGCTTGCCCTCGGTCGGCCCGGCTGCGGTCGAGGGCTTCAGGCTTGGTCTCGGTCGACCCGGCTACGGCCCTTGTCGAGAGCTTCAGGCGGCTTGCCCTCGCCGACACCGACCATGGCGAGCTTGTGCCCGTGGTGCGGGTCGGAGCGTCTGTGGATGTGCGCGGCCCTGTGCGCCCTCGCATCGGCGTCGGTAATCTGTGGCGCCGGCGTTCTCATCGCTGACGCCGCGGTCTACGGGCTACGCCGCACGCGAGCGGACCGCCTCGCGCTCCTCCGCCAGCTCGGCGACGGAGGCGTCGATGCGGGTACGGGAGAACTCGGCATCCCACCCGGCGCAGGTCACATCTCGTCGTGGGCGCACACAGTGCACGGCGCCCCGGCCTGCCATCGGGCAGCACGACGTCGTCGGCGACTTTCCGGAGCGGTGGCGGTGGACCGCAAGACGGAGCGCCACCGCACGGGGATCGAGTGGCGGAGCCAACGAAGAATCTGCACCGCCTCGACCGGTCGCTGCGGCTGAAGCCGCGCGCGACGTCGGCGGGGCGCCCCGGACACCGGCACCCTTCACTCGGGTACAGGTCGCATCACCGGCACGACAGCCCGTGGCCGGTATCGCGGCCACACCGCGCGCCAGGTTGCCAAGGAGCGCGGCGCCCGGAATCCGGCGGCCTGCTCCTCGACGCACGGCGTGTTCGGGGACGGCGCGGATCCGGCGCTCGGCTCGCCGTTGCTCTGGCGTCGCCCGCAACTTCCGGAGTGTGGTCCGGTGAAGGCGCGCCGCCCGCACGTCACGATGGCCGCAACACCACCCTCAGAAGTCCCTCAGAAGATCCTCATGATCTCACCAAGCGGTGGCCCGGCGGCTCACGCCATGATGGAACGGCACCGGGCCCGGGAGCAGGCGTGTGGCCATCCACCCGAGTTCGGTGCTCACTTCGGCGACGGACCGCACGCAGGCTCTGCAGCAGGGCCGACCCAAAGCGGTCTGGCGACTGCCGATCGAGCGGCTTGGGCGGCAATGCCGGATTCAGCCCTGATATACGCAAGAGAGCATGATTCAGTGGATGCACCGAAGACCGTTGTGAGCCCGCTTCGTCGGCTGCCTGTCTGCGGGACCTCGACCCACCGAGGTTCGCACGGACCGCAGCGCACTGCGAAGTGCGGGCGGTGCCGACCGCCCATGACGGTTCGTGAACACAACGGGGCAGGCCCGCTGACGACCAGCGCCCCCGCTCCTGACACACCGGACCTTTCCGCGGTGCGACCCGACGTCGAGGACAGCCCCCTGGGCGGAGGCGAGCGGCTGCGGCCACAGCTGTGCGTCGCGGGGTGGTCTGCCGGCGGCGGGCAGGGGGACAAGAGTGCCGTCCTCAATGCGGCCGCCGCGCTGGAACTGTTCCAGGCGCTCGCCCTGATCCACGACGACGTCATGGACACCGTCGCACAGCCCCAGGACGACATCGGCCGACGCGTCCGGGCCGGATCCACGGGGCGTTCCCTGCAGTCGGCCGAGCCCGGGGTACCGAGGTCCTCATCGTCGATCCCGGCACCCGTGAACCAGTGGCCGACGACCGGAGGGACGTGATCCGGGTGAACATTCCGAGCATAGTCCGGACGAACCCCTCCCCTCAGGACATCGAGTACACCGCTGAGCGCTCTCATCTGGCGATCCGCGGCGGTTGCACGGCGGCCTTCGGTATCTCGGTGCACGGCCAGGAACGAGCGGTCGTCGTCGCTGAACTGCGCGACGCGTTCAGAGGTGACCCCGACTCGGTGGCGTACGCGCTTCGCACTGCGATCGCCGAGGAGCACCAGATCATCCTGTACGACGTCGTACTCGTCCCCGCGCGGACCATCCCGAGGACGACCGATGGCAAGATCCGCCGGAGTGAGACACGCGATCGCTACCTCACCGGCTGGCTCGTTCCGTGGTATGCACCGGCGCCGCGAACCCGGTGACCTCGCCCCCGTCCACACGGACCGGCACACCGTAGTCCGTGGAGTCCTGGCTGGTCGCACAGGTGCTACTGACGCGTGGGGATCGACTCGCGCCGGCTCCCTGCCGCTCAGTCCTCGAACCACTCCCGCCCGCTCGCGCTCGACGTGGTCGACCAGTTCGGCGAACTCTCGGACCGGCTGAGGCGGCCCGTCGAGCCGGGCCCTCATGTACGCCCACTTCACCTTGAGGGGCGCGAAGGCCTGTCTTCGACGCCGACTCCGGACACCCTGCCCTCGCCGACCGCGACATGCTGCCGCTCTTTCCCGACGGGCGCGACCTCACGGCCCCGTCAACTGCGTATGAGGCGTTCGAGGTGGGGAGTCGGCCCATCTCCGGCGCTGTAGGCTGCAGAAGGTGATAAAGAAGTACTTTTTTGGGGAATTTGAACTAGACATGGCTAGACACCAGCTCGTCCGGGCTGGTACTCCGGTCCGCATCGAGCCCCGGGCCCTCAATCTGCTGCACTACCTGGTCGAGCACAGGGACCGGGTGGTGTCCAAGAGCGAACTGCTTGACGAAGTGTGGGGCGACCGCTATGTCAGCGAGGCCGCCATCACCACGGCACTGCGGACGGCGCGCTTGGCCGTGGGTGACACCGGCAGCGCACAGCAACTGATTCGCACCGTGCACCGGCTGGGCTATCAGTTCACGGCTCCCACGACAGCCCTCGACGGTGCCGGGCCCGCTGTCTCCGAACACAGAGCCGGCTCGGAACGAAGCTCCGACGTCGAGCCGGCAACGGCGGACGGACCGAGCGGCGCCGACCGGCAGACCATCCGTTTCTGCCAGGCCGACGACGGCACCCGCATCGCCTATGCCAGCGTCGGCTCGGGGCCGCCCCTGCTCAAGGCGGCCAACTGGATGACGCACCTGGACCTCGAGTGGACGGTCCCGCTGTGGTCGCACTGGTTGCGTGGCCTCGCCCGAAACCATCGGCTGATCCGCTACGACGAAAGGGGCTGCGGTCTTTCGGACTGGGTGGTGCCCTCATGCACGTTCGACGACTGGGTCGACGACCTCGACAGCGTGGTCGAGGCCGCGGGGCTCGACCGTTTCCCGTTGCTCGGCATATCGCAGGGGGCCGCGGTGGCGGTCGCCTACGCGGCCCGCCGTCCCGAGCGGGTCAGCAGGCTGATCCTCGTCGGGGGTTACGCCCGAGGGCGGCAGATCCGGGCCACCAGCGAGGCCGAGCTCGAGAAGGCGGCCCTCGACCTGGCTCTGGCCCGGGTGGGGTGGAGGGATCAGGACCCCGGATTCCTGCGGGTCTTCGCCTCCCAATTCCTGCCCGAGGGCACGGTGGAGGACTGGGATGCGTTCGCCGCCTTCCAGCGCAAGGCGACCTCGCCCGCCAACGGAGTCCGTTTCCTGGAGGAGTTCGCCGCCATCGACGTCTCCGGTGTCGCCCACCAGGTGAAGTGTCCGACGCTGATCGTCCACTCGCGTGACGAAACCCGGGTACCGGTCTCGCAAGCCCTGGAACTCACAGCACTCATTCCCGACAGCCGACTGGTTCTGCTCGATAGCCGCAATCACCTGCTCACCGCGTTCGAACCCTCCTGGGACGACTTTCTGTCCCACGTCGGCACCTTCCTGGCCCAGTGACCTCAGCGACCCGGCAGCCACCGCGCCGCGCGGAGGTCGCACTGCTCGCCCCGATCGCCCGCAGCGCCAGGGCGGCACACCCAGCCATGACAGCCGGTGCCTGCTCACCTCCCTGGGCCGCGACCGATCAGGACCGAGCCGCCCACGAAAGGCCCCGCCCTCTGAGCCGTCCGGCCACCCACCCGACAGGCGCCCCCGCTACCGGCCGACGACTGGCCGCCGCGGGCGTTGGCGTGACCGCCTGAACGTGGCGGCTTGTCCGTCCGGGCCTGCGACCACTTCTCGCCATTGGCCGACACCACGGAATTCGTTCGCAGAGCGGCATCAATACCGTCCGTGAGACACCCGAACTGCCGCGTCCGCTTTGACAGCAGTGCGTACGCCCTGGCAGATGACCTCACGGTCGTCGACGCCGTCACCGCCAGGAAGCAAAGCTCAAGGGCCGTCAGTGGCACTACATCCGACCGCGTTCCCCACCACCAGTGGTCCCGCCGCAACACACACCTCTCACGGCCCTGCCCTCGGAAACAGCGACACAACCGAGATCGCTGATCGACCTCCTCCCACGGTCCGGGCCATACTCGGGCCAAAGCCTGCCCGTGCTCCTCACCATGGCGCGTCTGCGCTGATCAGAGCCGCGCAGACGGCGTAGCACCGGCAGACCAAGGACCTCCTCGTGTCGCACGCGCCGCAGCTTTCTGTGAACGGTGCCGATACCCACGCCCCGTCTGGCGGCGGATCAGGGCTCTGCCGGTGAGTCGGATCAGGGCATCGGTGAAGCCTTTCCGGCCCCATACGGTCCTGCCGGTGGGGCTTCCTTCGTGGTGCGGGCAAGACTGTCGGGGTCGTCGCGAACTCACAACGCTCCGCGCCTTGTTGCCCCGGTCAGCTCATTCCCCTGCCTGCCAAGGAACCCTCCGTGCCCGAGCAGCCTCTGATCGTCCTCGACCCCACCGGCGCCGACCGGCACGCCGACGCCGACACCTTCGACGCCGCTCGCACCGACAAGGACCATCTGGCCTTCGGTCACGGCGTCCACTTCTGCCTGGGCGCCCCGCTGGCCCGCCTCGAAGTCGCCTGCGCGCTGCAACGCCTCTTCGAGCGCTTCCCCGACATCCGCCTCGCCGCGCCCGCCACCGAGCTGAAGCCCGTGGCCTCACTCATCAGCAACGGCCATCAGCAGCTGCCCGTCCGCCTCGGCCGTCCGAGCACCCGAGCATTCGCACATGGCGGTGGACACAGCCGCCTCCAGCCCCACCCAGAGTGCTGAGGCCCTCATTAACAGTACTGTGAACTTTCGACCTTCTTCGAGGAGACCGGACATGGTGGTGGACGACGACATCTCCGGGTGATACCCGGACCCGACAGACCACCGGCTGATGCGCTGACACGCCGCCGAGCTCGAGGGCGGTGAACTGCGCTTCCACGGCGGCAGCTTCAGCGACTACGAGGAGGCCGTGCGGGCCGAGCAGGAGGTCGCCAAGCAGAACGTCCGCAACGCCGAGCGGGAGCTGAAGCGGGAGAAGCGGGAGATGCAGCAGGCCCGCGAGCACGCGGAACGCCGGCAGAGCGACGCCGCCCGCAGTCTGAAGAACGCCGGTCTGCCCCGCATCTTCGCCGGGAACATGAAGTGGGGAGCACAGGAGTCCGCGGGCCGGGCGGGCCAGATGCACGCCGGCCACGACCGCCGACTGCGCAACCGGTGACAGGGCCGCGAGCTCCGGCTCACTTCCTGAAGCCGCGCCCCTGGAAGAGTCGCCCACGACCGCCGGCCGCGCAACCGGTGGCAGGGCCGCGAACTCCGGCTCACATCCTGAAGCCGCGTCCTTGGAAGGGACGGGATCAGCCCAGGGGGCGCAGCTCCCGTTCCACCAGGGCGCGGAAGCCGCCCGCCGGACGGCCGGTGAGGCGTCGGACGGAGTCGGTGACGCGGTCCTCCGCCCCCTCCGCGATGGCCCGGTCCATGCCCGCCAGCATCGCGGCGAACTCCTCGGGCATCCGTGTGGCGAGCCGGTCGCGCATCTCCTCGTAGGACAGCGGCCGGTGGACTACGGGGCGACCTGTGACCTCGGTGATGACCGTGGCGATGTCGTCGTAGGAGAGCGCCTCGGGTCCGGTGAGGACGAGGTCGGTGTCGGGGGCGCGCACGTCGGTCAGGGCGTGGACGGCCACGGCCGCGATGTCCTCGGCGTCGACGAAGCCGACGCGGCCGGTGCCGGCGGCCGTGTGGATGAGGCCCTCGGCGCGGATGCTCGCGGCGTGCGGGTGGTCGCCGGTGAAGTTCTGCATGAACCAGGACGGTCGCAGCACCGCCCACTCCTCGAAGATGCCCGGCAGCGCCCGGTGCACCTGCCCCACGGCCGGCCCGCCCTCCGGGATGGACGAGGCGCTGAGCAGCACCGCGCGTCGCACTCCGGCCGCGCGGGCCCGGCGCAGGAAGGGCAGGACCACGGCTGCGGGGTCGGGGTCCCCGACGGGCGGGACGACGTAGACGCGCTCTACACCGTCGAGGGCGGCGGGATGGCTGCCGGGGTCGTACCAGTCGAAGCGGACCGGTTCGGCTCCGGCCACGGGTGCCGCCTTGCGGCCGGCCGCCCTGACGGCGTGACCGGCGGCCGTCAGCTGTGCGGCGGTTCGGCTGCCGGTGGTGCCGGTGGCGCCTATGACGAGCGTGGTGCCGGTGGCCGGTCCGTCGGCGGGGCCGGCGCCGATCGTGGTCATCGGCTGCTTCCGGAGAAGTCGACGCCGGGTTCGAGGACGGCGAGCGGGTTCCAGTAGTCGCGGTAGGAGGTGAAGCGCCCCGCCTCCACCGTGACGACGGCGATGTACGTCATGTCGAAGGGGCGGTCTGCCTGTACCAGCCGGCCGACGCCGCGCATCTCGACCACGACGGTCCGCGGGTCGACGGTCCGGTGGATCCGCAGGTCCGCCTCGGGGAAGTCATGCAGGTCGATGTGGTCCGGGTAGGGCCGCATGTACTCGGCGATCGCCTCCCTCCCCTCCAGTCGTCCGGGCCGGCCCGGGGGCGCGAAGGGGAACTCCATGACGCCGTCCTCGGCCCACAGGCCGAGCCAGCCGGGGATGTCCTTGTCGAGCAGGAGTCGCAGGCTGTGGCGGTACAGCTCCGCCGGGGAGATCGGTACGGGTGCGGACATGGGTATCCTCCGTCTCATACAATGCGGACCACGGGTCCGCTTCGATCGACGATACGGACTCCGGGTCCGTTTTTCAATCGGATCCGTTCCCCCATCGGCGGATCGGATCCGTTCCCGTCGAAGGAGTGGAGGAGCCGCGTGCCCGAGCCCGAGCGCAGAGCCCGCAAGGATGCCGCCCGCAATCAGCAGGCCGTTCTGGAAGCGGCCGATGCCCTGTTCGCCGGCTCCGAGAGCCCGGAGGACCTCACGATGGCCGACATCGCGGCGGCGGCCGGGGTCGGCAAGGGGACCGTCTTCCGCGCGTTCGGAGACCGCGCGGGCCTGCTGCGCGCGTTGTACGAGGCACGGCTCGAACCGGTCCGCGAGGCCGTGGAGTCGGGGCCGCCACCCCTCGGGCCCGGCACCCCGCCGCAGGAGCGCGTGCCCGCGCTGCTCGACGCCGTCCTGTGCTTCAAGCTCGACAACCGCCGGCTCGCGCTGGCCCTGGAGGAGCACGGGAGCAGCAGTCCGTACCAGGCGGGGCACTACGACGGATGGCACCGCCTGCTCCGGTCCGCGCTGGAGCAGGTCCCCGGGCTGACCGACCCCGGCTTCACCGCGCACGCCCTGCTCGCGGCCACCCGGGCCGACCTCGTCGAGCGCCTGGCCGGCGAGGAGGGCGTACCTCGCGAGCTGCTGCGGACCCAACTGGCCGACTACGCCCGCAAGGTCGTGGCCCCTCCCCCGGGCACCTCCGACCGCGGCTGAGGACTGACGTCGTCCGTCGCCTCCGCCCCGCTCGCCGCCATGCCGACGAAGCGGCGGACCGCCTCGACCGGCATGTCGAGACCCTCGGAGGCGGCATGCTCGTCGCCGAACACCTGGACGGCCTCCGCAACTGCGACGGCCAGTTCGGTCTCCGCCTTGCGGACCTTGACCTCGGCCTTGTCCACCGTGTCCACCACCGCCAGCTGGCGCCGCTGCTTCTCCTGGAGCCGCTGCTTGCGGGAAGGCATCCTGTCAGAGTTCTGCGCAATCACGACCAAGATCATAAGCGGGTCGGCACACGCTCACGAAATCCGTAACTCCCTTTGTTCTAGCGACAGTTCACGCCCGGTCGGCGAACGCAAGCGAAGACGCACTCCCTCACCCGCATCCCAGACCCTCGCATCACCCCAGGTCAACAGACCAGGGATGATCCCAGGGCCGCAGAACGCGCGTAGGAGGTTGCGGTGGCCGCTGGGAGCGGTGATGCTCCCGGTGTCGCAGCGACCCGGGTAGACCGACCAGCCGCCGTCGACGGGAGTTGCGGCACCCGTCCAGGCACCACTCGCCGGGCAGGTGGCCACCGGAGTCGCCTGCGAAACACCGGCGATCACATCGGGGGAGAACCGGCATGGAAACGATCATTGTCCAGCCGCCAGGTCCGTCGGGGCCGGACACCGGGGGCGCGGGCAAGCCCGAGCTGCTACACATGGGGCCGGGTGACATGGCCGAGTTCGGGCGGGGGCTGCCCGGCGTCGGGGACATCGTCGAGCGGCTGCGTCCGCTGGAGAGCTGCCGCGGTCTGACCCGCTCCGCCGTCAACTACCACATCGACTACCTGGCCTTCGCGAAGCTGCGCCTGGACGTCGGCGACGATCCTGGAGCGGACGGCAACGGCCGTACCGGCGCCAAGCGCGCCCGACTGGCCTCCCTCGCCCTGCGCTTCGGCCTGGTGCGGGAGGAACATCTCGCGCTGCTGCCGTCCCGCGGGCGGACCCTCCCGCAGGAGGTCGGCGCGTGAGCTCGTCAGAGTCCGGGGAGGACGTCGAGGAGACCCCTCTCGGAACGCCCCGCCTGCCGGCCGGATTCCGGATCGACGGCTGGGAACTGGGCGCGGTCATCGGCTTGGGCGGCTGGGGCACCGTGTACGAGGCCCGCGCGGTCGCCGACGGCACCACGGCCGCGGTGAAGGTGCTGCGACCGGCGCCCTGGCCCCCGGTCAGCGTGCCGCGCTCGGTGAACTGGTCGCGCGCGAGGTGCGGTTCAGTGCCGAAGCGGACCATCCGCATCTCGTACGGACCCGGGCCGTGTGCACCGTCGAGGCACCGGACCTGCCCGCGCTGGACGCGGCGATCGCGCTGGTCATGGACCGTGCCGAGGCCAGTCTGCGCCAGGTGCTGGAGGAGGCCGCCGACAGCGGCTCTCCGGCGCCGGACGCGGTACGGATCCTGCGCGGCGTCGCCGCCGGGCTGGCCCATGTGCACGGCGCCGGCCGGGTGCACGGCGACCTCAAGCCGGCCAATGTCCTGCTGGGCGCGAACGACGAGGTCTGGCTCGGCGACTTCGGCCTGGCCACCGAACTCGACGGCACCCACGCCCACCTGCCCCCGCTGGGCACGCTCGACCACCTGCCGCCCGAGTGGTGGTCCCAGCGCACCGGCGCCGAGGGCACGGTGGTGCGGCCGACCGCCGACATCTGGGCGTTCGGAGTCCTCGCCCACCAGGTACTCACCAGCGGCATCCACCCGTTCCCCGGCGCCACCGCACGCGCCCGCTCGCTCGCCGCCCAGGCCTACGCCCGCGGCACCGCACCGCTGCGGCTCGACGCCGGACTCGACGACGACCGGCGCCGGCTCATCGGGGACTGTCTGGCGCCGGACCACACGAGCCGGCTCCCCCACACCGCCGCGAGCCTCATGACCCGGATCGAGCGGCTCGCCGGCCCGCCCGGCCGACGCCGGCGCCTGCCGATCGCCGCGTTGTCGCTGGTCGGTGTCGCGGCCGCCGCCACGGTCGAGTTCGCCCTGCTCGGGGACGGCGACGGCGACGAGGACCTGGAGCGGGGCGCTCGCCCCACCGTCACCGGCACGCCCATCGTGACCCCCGGGGAGATCCCGGAGGACTCCGACGTGCCCGAGGCGCTGCGCCCCGTCCTCGTCAACGCCGCCCGGCGCTGCACCGACGCGGAGGTCACGCCCGCGCTGCTCGCCGCGATGGTGAAGGCGGAGAGCGGGTTCGATGTGAACGCGGCGCGGCCGGAGGCCGAGGAGTACGGCATCGCCATGTGGACGCCGTCGGTGTTCCGGGCCTGGGCGGTGGACGGGGACGGCGACGGCGACGGCGCCGGCGCCGGCGCCGGCGACAAGGACTACCGGTCGCCGGCGGACGCGATCTCCACGATGAGCCTGTACGTGTGCCGGCTTGACCAGCAGTTCAAGAAGGCCCATCTGCCGGCCGAGGACCTCCAGGCGTTGATCGCGGCCGGCTACCGCACGAGCGATCGCACCGTCATCGAGGAGCGCGGAGTCCCCGAACGCGTGAAGCCGCACGTCGACAAGGTGCTCCGCTTCCTCGCCGCCTACGAGCGGTGAGGAAGCGGCCGCGCGCCGGTCACCGTCGCGCGGTGGTCAGCAGTCCTTGACGTCCGGCAGCCGGTTGTCGGGCGAGCTGATGTAGATGTTCGAGATCCAGCCGCCGTACTGGGGCAGATAGGCCCACCAGTCGTTGGAGTACGGGGGCACTTCGACCTTCTGTCCCCTCTTCTGGCATCCCGCCAACACCTCGACACCGGCAGGGAGTCGGGTCACCGGCGCCTGCTGCGTGGACGGATCCCGGCGGACGTTCACATGGTCGCTCCAGGTGCCGTACCACCACCCCGCCGGCCGTGCGCCCCCGGCAGGTTCAGGGAGCGGGTCAGCCGTCCGATGTCCGTGTACGCCTTCCCGTACGACGTGCCGGCCGGGTGCAGCGTGAACACGGCGACTATGAACCGGTCATCGGCGCCCACGGTCCCGGTGCTGTGCAGTACGGGCAGGGACAGGTTCACGTCCTCCGGAGCCAGGGCCGGAGGCGGAGCCGGAGCCGGAGCCGCGGAACGTGACGCGCTCGCCGCGCCTCCCGTCCCGGACGTGCCCTTCTCGTACGAACCCGACCAGCCCTGCTTCACCGCCCACGGCTTCTCGAACGCCCCGGCGATGCCGAAGTGCTGGTCGAAGTCGTCCGCGGCGCACCGCGTGGACTGGCGGAGGTTGCCCAGGACGAAGTCGCGCACCGGGGCGGGCGCCGTGTCCAGGAGGTAGCGGTAGATCTTCACGGTGTCGCGTGCGGAGAGCGAGACGTAGCCCCAGTAGCCCTCGAAACCGGCGGGCGGCGGGTCCGTGTCGGTCAGGCCGAGGTGGCCGGCCATGCGCGTGATGATCGCCGCTTTTCCGTTCTCCACCCAGTAGTGGCCGGCCGCGTCGTCGTCGCTGCTGCGCAGCATCGGCTCCAGCAGGGCCCGGTCGGCGGCGGGCACCGTGTAGTCGGGACCCCGGTCCCACAGGAAGTCCAGCGCCAGCAGCAGCTTGACGACGGAGGCGGACCGGAAGCGGGTGCTCGTGTTGAGCTGCTCGGTGAAGGTTCCGGTCTGCCGGTCGAACACCGCGGCCGACGCGGTGACACCCTCGGGCACCTGGACGGACGCGGCGGCGTTCAGGGGTCGGGCGCCGGGGGCAGCGGCGGCTGCGGACCCTGCCGCACCGCTGACGAGCAGCAGCGCGGCGGCGACAGCGAGAGGACGGCGCATGGGGTGCCTTTCGCGGTGGACGGTTTCAGAGCCGGGGAGGACGGCTGGGCAGGTGGAGACACCCGAACCCTGGGGAGTGAGGGGGGACCGGCGGTCCCTGACACATGTCAGGGTGACGGCGGTGCCGCGCGTCCCGGCACGCCGGCCGAGCACCTCGCGCACCTCGCGCTCCTCGCCGGCGAGGAGCGGGCGCTGCTGCTGCGCGCACCCGGCACGCCGTGGTCCGACGCGGACGTGCCGCTCCTCGACGAGGCGGCGAGCCTGATCGACGGTCCGCCGGCGCGGACGTACGGGCATGTCGTCGTGGACGAGGCGCAGGAGCTCACCGACCTGCGGTGGCGGATGATCGTCCGCCGGTGCCCGGCCAGGTCGATGACGCCGGTAGGTGATTTCGCCCAGGCAGGCCCGGCCTCGACCGCCCGCACCTGGTCCGAGGCGCTGGGCCCGGCCCTCGGTCCGCGGTTCGATCTGCACACCCTGCCCGCCGGCCACCGCACCCCGCAGGAGATCCCGGAGACGACCGTCGGCCTCCTCGCGCGAATCGCCCCCGGCAGGACACCCAGCCGCTCGATCCGCCACGGCGACGCTCCTCGCGCGCGCTCCGCCCACCCGGGCACCGTCGCCGCCACCCTGGCAGAGGACCTGCGGACCCAGTCGGCGGCGCACCCCGGTGAGCCGCTCGGGGTGGTCCGTGCGCGTTGACGCCCGGACCGAGGAGCCGCGGCCCGCCGGGGTCACACGATGGGCGCAACTGATACCGGCGTCCCAGGCACGCGGCCCGGAGTTCGACGGCGTGGTGGTCGTCGGCCCGGAGGAGATCGCCGCGGCCCGTGCCGGCGGGGAACGCGACCTCCACGTGAGCCTCACCAGAGCACGAAGGGCCTGTGCACGATCGCCGTCGGTCCGCAGTGACGGGCTCGCGCTCCGCATGCGCCCGCTCGGTGTCGGCCGCACCCTTGTGCCATGGCCGGCGCGCAACCGATTGTCGTCTACCCACTCGCCGAGGACGGCGGGCGACGGGTCCGTGTCGACGACCGGTTCGTGGGCATGGCGTACGGCCTGCTGGACGTCGTCGAGTTCCTGCGCCTGGCCGGCCTGGACGAGGTGGACGACGACTGGGTCCGCCGGTCCGAGCTGATCGAGTGGCGCGGCAGCGGACCGGACGGCTGGGGCCGGTAGCGAGGGCGCCCGGCCTTCCCGGTCCGGTCAGCCCGCCGATTCGTGCAGGATGATCCGGGCCCTGCGTTCGACGAGCACCGGAACGAACTCGCGCACCGGGCGGCCCGCGAAGGTCGCGTGGACCTTCGCCACGGCCTCCTCGACCTCGGCCGGGCTGTGCGTGGCGCCGAAGGCGCTCTTCAGTCGTTCCACCACCGCGCGGATGGCGTCTTCTTCGCGTGTTGTCTCAGCCACGGTGCACCCTGCCCAAAGCCCGTACGACCTGCCCTGAGGCCCATATCTCAGTCTGCGCCGAAACCTTGGCGCGCGACCACCGCGCTGCGTCGGTCATTGCAGCGGGCCGGTGCCCCCTGTTCGGGGAGCGGCAGGTTCTGGTGGGCGCGCAGCGCGAGGCTCACCAAGGTCATCAGCAGGTCGAAGTCCGCCACGACCTCCATGCGCAACGTCACCCAGTGCGAGCCGGGGATCAGCCGGACCGCGGTCGCGGCTTCGAGATGTTCCTCGAACCGTCGGATGACCCGCGCCGTGAGGCAGAGGTCGAGGTCCTGGTCGGAGTGGAAGTGCGCGATCTCACCATGGGCCGCGGCCAGTGCCCGGCCGGTTCCGCAGCTCGGTTCCACCTCGGTGAGGTCGGGCCAGGTCGCCAATTGCGCGAAGGCTCGCGCGGCCAACGTCATGCGCTCATCATTCACCCCTCACCGCGCGGCCACCAGAAGGTGAGGATCCCTTAACCGTTCCGTTCGCGTGATTGTCCTGATCCGCTTTCGACGCTCGACCGCCACGGTGAACCGTGCGTGGAGGGCATCCCCCGTTCGGCGTCGTCCCGTTCGGCGTCGTCCCGTTCGGCGTCCTCCCGTTCGGCGTCCTCCCGTTCGGCGGCCCAGGCGCATGGCTGTCGGGGCGGAGCAGGGCGAGCAGGCTGTCCGTGCCGGTGAAGGCGAGGTCGGGAGCGCGGACACCGGTGAGGGCGTGCGCGGCCGGATCCGCCGGGGAGTAGCGGACGGCGAGCCCGGTGAGTCGTTCGGCGAGGGCCCGGTTGCACGCCGGCTGGGTGGCGAGCATGCCGCCGAACAGGGCGCGCAGGTCGAGGCCCTCGGGTGTGAAGGTCGTCATCAGAGCGGTCTGCGCACGGCTGTGCGCGGCCAACTGGGCGACGACCGGGTGCCGTTCGGCGTGATAGGTGTCCAACAGGGCCTCCTCAGCGCGCCCGTTGAGCGTCGCGGCCAGCTTCCGGCCGAGGTTGTGCGCGTCCTGGATGCCTACGTTCATGCCGACTCCCCACCGCGACGGCGCCGCGCTCGTCGTCGGCACCTACGCCGCCGAACCGCACGTCGGCCGGTACGTCGGCGTGCACCTGCGGACCTACCAGGGGCCCGACGGACAGAGCCTGTTCAAGGCGGTGGACCATCTGTTGCCCGCCGCGACGGGCGCCGCCGCCTGGCCGCATCCGGAGCTGGAGTTCCACCGGTTCGCGGCGACGGACGTCGTCCACGCCGCCGCCGACGCCGGGGACAAGCAGGCCAGGCGTGCCGTACCGCTGCTGGAGGAGCCGCCGGGCGGTGACCTGTGGGCCCTGCGCCCGGCGGCGGAACAGCTGGACTCGATCGCGGGCTGACCTGCGCCGGCCGGTCAGCCCGCGCGGGCCGTCAGACGGTGGACAGGTCGATCGCCCGGTCGACGTCCTGCGGCCGGAGCACACGCAGGATGCCCTCCAGCAGGTAGTAGTCGGCGTACGGCAGGGAGATCTCGACGCCGTCCTCGCTCGGCCGGTTGCGCGTACACCGGGCGACGACGGCGTCCGCACGGGCCGAGTTCCGCGTCAGACAGGTCTCCGCCAGCGCGGTCAGCAGCCGCAGCGCCACGTCACGGTAGGACTGCCGGCCGGTGGCCGCGGCGAGGTCGAGCAGACCGCACGCCATGATCGCGCCGGCGGAGGCGTCCTTGATGTCGTACGGCTGCTGCGGGGCGCGGTAGTCCCACACGGGCACGTGGTCCGGGGTGAGTACCCCCACGGCGTAGTCCGCGAGCTTGCGGGCCGTGGCGAGGAACCCGGTGTTCCCGGTGCGCCGGTACATGGTGGTGAAGCCGTACAGCCCCCACGCCTGTCCGCGCGACCAGCACGACGTGGGGCTGTAGCCCTGCACGGTGTTCGGGCCGATGGCGGCACCGCCGGCCGGGTCGAAGTCGTAGACGTGCGGGGTCGATCCGTCCGCGCGCGGGAAGACCCGCTGGGCGGTCTTCGCGTGCGCCACGGCGATGTCCAGGTACTTGGCGTCCCCGGTCTGACTGCTCGCGAAGGCCAGCAGGTCGAGGTTCATCATCGTGTCGATGATGACCCGGCCCGCGTTTGCGGTGTCGTTCAGAGCGCCCCAGGCTCTGATGAAGCGTCCTCGCGGGTTGTACCGCTGGATCAGCGAGTCGGCCGCCCGGAGGGCACCGGTCCGCCACTTGTCGTCGCCCGTCAGCCGCCAGGCGGTGACCCAGGACGGGTAGAAGAGGAATCCGAGGTCATGCGTGCCGGTGTCGTTCTGGCGGGGGGCCAGCTTCCCGGCCGAGGCGAGCGCCCAGGTACGGAAGGCGTCGTCGCCGCTGTGCAGCCAGGCCATCCACAGCGTGCCGGGCCAGAATCCGCCGACCCAGTCGCCGTTCTGCGAGTAGGTCCACTTCTCGAACCTGGTGCCGACGGGGAAGGCGGTCACGGTCGGTGCGACCGCGTGGAGCTTGTCGACGGCGTAGTCGGCCGCGGCCTGGAACTTGCGCAGGGTCGGTACCGGCACACGGTCGGCGGTCACGTCCGCGGCCACGGCCGGCGTCGAGGACGCCCCGATCGCCGCGGCACCGGCCGCCGTGGCCAGCACAGTTCGCCGGGAAACAGTCATGGCGGTACCTCCAACTGGTGGGCGGGAGAACGGAGTTGACCGAGCCTTGCACGACCGGTACTTGCATGTACACCCACGTGAGTGATGTTCATCCACATGAACAACCTTCCGTCGCCGTCGCCCCGGCGGTGCTCAGCGGTGACAGGTGCTGATGCCCGGACGCCGGCGGCAGGCGATCGAGGCGAAACCCCCGTTCGCGACTGCGTCCACAGCGTGCGTGTCGCCGCCGCGCAGGTCCTGCCGGTGCAGCACGAACCCGTCCGCGCCGTCCTCGATCGTCTCGACCGGCCGGCGCCCCGCTCCGATGCTCAGCGGCACCTCGGCCGTGCGGGCGGCCCCGGCGTACACGCCACCGATGAACCAGCGGTCCCCGCCGCGCCGCGCGAGCACGGCCTCCTCGCCCGGCCGGCCGACGAGCAGCCGGGTGTCGTCCCAGGCCGCCGGTACCTGGTCGACGTAGGCGCGTGCCAGCGGCCGTCGGTCATCGGTCGTCATCGGTCGTCGGTCATCGGTCATCGGTCATCGGTCATCGGTCATCGGTCGTCGGTCATCGGTCGTACGGCTCTGGGGTGGCGGCGAACATCTGGAGCCCGGACTCGTAGGCGACGGTGAGCCCGACCTCGGCCGCGCCGGAGCTGGGGCGCAGCCCGCCGCGCTGGAAGGCGCCGGGGGGGCGAAGTCCATGGAGCCGATCACGTCGCGTAGATGGAGGCGGCGCCGGTGCAGCTGTGACCGCGGTGGGCGCCGGTGGGCGTGGACGGCTACTGGGTCAGGGGCCGCCCCCCTGTCGGACCCGGGCTTCCTGCCCTGCCGCATAGGGTGGCGGCGTGGACCTCAACGCCGTACGCACCTTCGTCGCCGTCGCGGACGCCGGTCAGTTCCAGAAGGCAGCCGTCGATCTGTCCCTGACCCAGCAGGCCGTGTCCAAGCGCGTCGCGGCCCTGGAGCGGGAGCTCGGGGTGCGGTTGCTGACCCGAACGCCGCGCGGCGCCGAGCTCACCATCGACGGGCAGGCGTTCCTGGCCCATGCCCGGTCCCTGCTCCAGGCCGAGGAGCGGGCGAGGGCCTCGGTGCGGCCCGGCAGCCGTGCCTTGCGCGTCGACGTGATCGGCCGCCGGGCGTCGCTGGCCGGTCTGCTGCGCGACTTCCATCGCGCCCGTCCCGAGATCGCCCTCGACGTCGTGACCCTGCCCGGCGCCGAGGAGGCCGTCGCCGCCCTGCGGGACGGCACGATCGACGCGACCTTCCGGGCCGTCGCCATGCCGGGGCAGAAGATCCCCGACGGCATCGAGATCAGCCCGGTCCACGACGAGCCGCTGCACCTGTTCACCGGCCCGGCCCACCCGTTCGCCGGTGCCGCCGCCGTCACCCCCGCCCAACTGGCCGGACACCCGATCTGGATGCCGGGCAACGTCCCGGGCACGGAGTGGACCGCGTACTACGAGGCGATGGCCGCCGCATTCGGGCTGACCATCGAGGCGACCGGCCCCAACTTCGGCGTCGAGGCACTCATCGACACCATCGCGGCCTCCTCGACGCTGGCGACCTTTCTCGGCGCCCGGACGCCCCTGGTCCGGCCCGCCGGCTACGAGATGCGCCTGATCCCGCTGCGCGACCCGACCCCGGTCTACCCGCACTCCCTGCTCTGGCACGCCGACAACCCGCACCCGGCGCTCACCGCGCTGCGCGAGCACCTCACCCCGGTGCACCACGATCTCCCGGCCGGGGAGACCTGGGCACCGGAGTGGGCCCGACGCGCCGCCTGAGCGGACCCGGCCGCCGATTCCCGTCGAGCGCGGCCGTCACCTGGGCCTGATGTCGTCCGTTCGCTCGCCCTCGGCCTGGGACGGCTCGGTCCTGGGGACGTCCGGGTGCTGTTCCATGGCCGTGCGCTCGGCCGGCTCCTCGCGTTCGCCCTCGGCCTGCGAGGGAGTGTGCGAGTACAGCCAGCGGTCGTAGTCCGAGGCTCCGGTCTTCATGGCCGACCTCCCTTGGTCGTTCACCTCCCATGCTGCTCCCGCGACGGCGCGGCGACCAGCCGTCCCCGTGTCCGGTGGGCCCGGGGGCCCCGGCTCATCCGGTGAGGCCGACCCGGTCACAGGCGGGGCGCAGGGTCGGGGGGCAGATCTGCCGCACGGTGAACACGCCGTCGTGCAGGACGGTGCGTTCGAGGTCGGCGGCCGTCACCGGGACCGGCGTGAGCAGGACGGACGGGATGTCCTGGTGGGTGGGGCTGTCGATCTGTGTCGTCGCGCCGTCGCGGACGTCCTCGCCCCGCCCCAGCGCGATGGCCATGGCGGCGGCCGCGGCGGCCTCCTTCTCGAACGGCTTGTACACCGTCATGTACTGGTCGCCCTCGAGGATGCGCCACACGGCCTCCAGGTCGGCGTCCTGGCCGGTGATCGGGGGAAGATCCTCGACGCCGGCCTTCTTGAAGGCGGAGATGACGCCGGCGGCGATGGCGTCGTTGGCCGCCAGGACGCCGTTGATGCGGTCCGCCCCGAGCGAGGAGATCGCGGCGGACATGTTGGCGTGGGCGCTCGCCGGGCTCCAGCCCTGGGTCTCGTAGGACTTGGCGATGTTGACCTTGCCCGACATCGCGGACATCGCGCCGTCGCGGAACCATGCCGCGTTCGCGCTGCTCGGGTCGCCGTTCATCATCACCACGGTCCTGCCCTTGCCGCGCTGCGCCATGGCCTTCATGAGCGCCTCGCCCTGCATCCGGCCGACCTTCGCGCCGTCGAAACTGACGAAGCCGGATATCGGGCCTTCGGCGAGCCGGTCGTAGGCGATGACCGGGACGCCCGCGCGGTCGGCCTCCTGGATCGAGGAGCGCAGCGCCTTGCTGTCGGCGGGATCGAGGATCAGGACCTTCACCCCCTTGGTGATCATGGAGACCATCTGCTGCCGCTGTCTCGCCACGTCGTTCTCGGCGTTGGCGTACACCATCGTGCAGGCGTCGCACAGCTCCTTGAGCCGCTGCTCGATCAGCGGTTTGTCGGACTTCTCCCAGCGGGGGGTCAGCCGGTTCGGCAGCAGCAGGCCCACCGTGAAGCTGTCCGAGTCCGCCTCGCCGTCCCCGCCGCAGCCCGCCAGGGCAACCGCCAGCAGTCCGGCGACGAGTGCCGCGACGGCGTGCAGGGCATGAGTCCGCATCGCAGCTCCCCTCCGTTCACAACCTCGCGTTCGCGGTGGCGGGATCGCTCGCCGGCACCGTGATCTCGCTCCACACCTGCTTCCCGCCGGCCACCGGGACCGTGCCGGTGGCGTCCGACACGGCTTCGACCAGCAGCAGGCCCCGGCCGCCGGTCGACTCCCAGTCCACGATCACGGGCTTGGCGGGCGCGCGCGGCGAGGAGTCGCTCACGCTGACCCGGACCCGGTTGCCGCGCAGCACCAGGTCGAGGCGTACCGATCCGTGCGTGTGCACCAGGGCGTTGGTGACCAGTTCGGACACGACGAGCAGCACCGCGTCGGCGGCCGCCTGAACGTTCCAGCGGCGCAGGGTGCGCGCGGTGAAGCGGCGGGCGTGCATGACGGCGTCGGGCAGCCGCCACACCACCCAGCCGGCCCGGATCGGCTTGGTCCTCATGCCGTCGTAGCGCAGCAGCAACAGCGCCACGTCGTCCTCGCGCCGGCCGATGTCGCCGAGCAGGGCGTCCGCCATCCGTGCGGGGTCCACGGGATCGGCGGCGGCGAGCGCGGCGCGGGTCCGAGCCATGCCTGCGTCCAGCGGCAGGTCGGCGGCCTCGACCAGGCCGTCGGTGACCAGGGCGAGCACCGTGCCCGGGGTCAGCGCGACGGCGGTCAGCGGGAATTCCGCGTCGGCGAGGATGCCGAGCGGGGGCCCGCCCTCCACCTGCACCTCCTCGGTGCCACCGTCGGGATGGCGCAGCAGCGGTGAGAGGTGTCCGGCGCGGACCAGGAGGGTGGTGCCCTCCTCCATGTCCAGTTCGACGTAGCAGCAGGTGGCGAAGAGGTCGGTCTCCATACCGACGAGGAGGCGGTTGGCGTGCGAGACGACCACGTCGGGCGGGTGGCCCTCCACCGCGTACGCCCTGACCGCGGTGCGCATCTGGCCCATGATCGTCGCGGCTCCGGCGCTGTGCCCCTGTACGTCCCCGATGACGAGGGCGACCCGGTCCTCGGACAGCGCGATGACGTCGTACCAGTCGCCGCCCACCTGGAGTCCGCGGCGGGCGGGCAGATAGCGGGCGACGGCCGTGCCGCCGGGGAGTTCGGGCAGCCGCCGGGGCAGCAGGCTGCGCTGGAGCATCGTCGCGAGTTCCTGCTCGGCGTCATGGGCGTGCGCGCGTTTGAGAGCCTGTCCGACCAGCGCCGCGGTGGCGGTCAGCAGGGACCGCTCCTCAGGAATGAACTCGTGCGGCCGGTCCCACCCGACCACGCACACCCCGGCGACACTGCCCTTGGCCGGCAGCGGCAGGACGGCGAGGCCACCGGGGCCGATGCCCGCGAGGCCCGGTTCGAGGGCGGTGCCCGCCGGCCACAGGTCCATCCGGCCGTCCCGCAGGGCCAGTTGCAGAGTGGGCAGGGCGCTGACCGGTGCGTCGGGCCATTCCGAGCGCCACTGGGCGCGCCACAACTCCGGCCAGGCGCCGGGCTCGGGCGGGTCGAGCAGGGTGACCATCAGGCGTTCGTCGCGTACGTCGGCAAGCGCCACCCGGTCGGCGCCCAGGGGTTCACGCAGCGCGGTGAGTGCGACCCGGCCGACGTCCCCGACCGTCACCGCGTCGTCGAGGGCGGCGGTCAGCCACTGGATCCGGGACACGTCGTCGGCGCTGCGGCTCTTGACCTGGGTCGCCGTGACCACACCGAGCAGTTGCCCGGGCTCGTCGGCGGTGCTCGCGACCACCCGGCAGCTCAGGCTCAGCCAGCGCACCTCGCCGGTGGGGCGGCGGACGCGGAACTCCAGCTCCCGTCGCCGCAGCGCGTGCAGGGACTCCAGGACGGACATCAACGCCGGGATGTCCTCCGGAAGCGCGTGCGCGAGCAGGGTGTCGGCCTTGCCGTCGAAGTCGTCCGGCGTGATGCCGACCAGTTCCAGGAGCGCCTCGTCGGCCTCGATCAGTCCGGTGTCGGGCACCAGGACGAAAGAGCCGACGCGCAGCCCGCGCAGCGCGTGGCTCAGCGGGGACGCGCCCGGGGGCCGGCCCTCCTCGGTGCGCAGCACGCAGGCGACAGCGTCGGCGTACCGCTCCAGGAAGCGCTGCTGCCCGGCGTCGAATCCGTCCGCCGAGGCTCCCACCACGACGAGGCAGCCCAGCCGTGTGCCGTCGGACCCCAGGGGCAGCGCGCCGAGCGAGGCGGTCCTGGCCCGCGGCGGCGTGGGGGCGCCCTCGGGGTAGGAGGCGAGCGCGGCGGCGTTGAGCCAGAGGGGCCGGTCGGTGCGGAACGCGTGTGCGGCGGCCGAGCCGCCCGAAAGGGACAGCCGCTGCGGCAGCCGGTACTCGGCGGTGACGCCGCCGGCCGATTCCAGCAGCTGGAGCTCGTCGCCGCCCGTGACGGTCGTGTAGAGCCCCGTCAGCGCGGCTCCGGCGAAGATCAGAGCGCGGTCACTCGTGGCGGCCTGCGGCGCCGTGGCCGGTGAACCGGTGTCTGCGGCGCCGGACTCGGATGCCTCCGGCACCGGAAGTCCGGTCCGGGCACGGCCGTCATGGGGCATGTCCGCAACCTTCCTCCCGTCCCTGCCGGAGGTGTCGAGGGAGCGCGGGCAACCCCGACTGCCAGCGCTGCTCGGCGCCCGAACACCAGAATCGCATACATGGATGAGCTGGACATATCTGCTCGCTCGCCGCTCCTGGACGCGTCGCACGCCCGGCCGCCGGGGGACCCCGTCCACCGCCCGCCGAGAGGCCCTCGCTGCGTTCGCCGATCGCCCCGCCCGGTGTCACACTGACCAGGTGGTCGGCATGCGAGAAGGCCAGGTGTCGCCATGCTCGGCAGAGAGATCCCCCGTATGAAGGCCTCCGTACGCAACGCGGCCCTCTCCGTGATCGCGATCCTCACGGCCGTCGGACTCGCCGCCTGCGGGACGGACGGCGGGAGCGCCTCCGGCACGGAGAACGGGCCCAAGATCGGTGTGCTGCTGCCGGACTCGACCACGGCCCGCTGGGAGACCCAGGACCGGCCGCTGCTGGAGAAGAAGATCCACGAACTGTGCCGCACGTGCACGATCAGGCACGGCAACGCCAAGGGCGGCGTCGCCCTGCAACAGCAGCAGATGGATTCCATGATCTCCGAGGGTGTCGACGCCATCCTGCTGGTGGCGGTGGACTCCCGGGCGATGGCCGCCTCGGTCAGGAAGGCCGAGCAGGCCGGCATCCCGGTCATCGCCTACGACCGCCTCTCCGAAGGTCCGATCGCGGGCCACGTCTCCTTCGACGGCCAGGAGGTCGGCAGACTCCAGGGCCGGGCGCTGCTGAAGGCCATGGGCGACGAGGTGCCCGGAGCCGAGATCGTGATGATGAACGGCGACCCCAGCGACCCCAACGCGGTGCTGTTCAAGGAGGGCGCGCTGTCCGTGCTGACCGGACAGGTCGAGATCGGCAAGGCGTACGACACCATCCAGTGGCGGAGGGAGGTCGCCAACCTGAACATGTTCGGCGCCATCGCCGCCCTCGGCGTCGGCAACATCCAGGGGGTCTACGCCGCCAACGACAGCCTCGCCGCCGGCAGCATCTCCGCGCTGAAGTCGAACAAGGTGTCCCCGCTGCCCCCGGTCACGGGGCAGGACGCCGAACTCTCCGCCGTGCGTCGCATCGTCCGCGGCGACCAGTACATGACCGTCTACAAGCCCTTCCCGCCCGAGGCCGCCGCCGGCGCCACCATGGCCGTGGCCGCCGCCCGGGGGGAGAACCTGGACCGGGTGGCCAAGGACGAGGTGCGCACGGGCGACGGCGAGACGGTTCCGGCGGTCATGCTCACCCCGGAGTCCGTGACCGTCGGCAACATCAAGGACACCTTGGTGAATGACGGCGTGTACACGGTCCGGCAGATCTGCGTCCCCGATCTCGTCGCCGCCTGCGAAAGGGCCGGGCTGACCTGACCTCGGCCCGGAGCCGTCCGGGCCACGGGAAGGAGATGGTGTTGCGTGTCTGCTCCCCTGCTGGCCCTGAACGGTGTGTGCAAGCGCTACGGCGCCGTCGAGGTCCTGATCGACATCGAGCTGGAGATCCAGGCCGGCCAGGTCGTCGCGCTGCTGGGTGACAACGGAGCCGGCAAGTCCACCCTGGTCAAGGTGATCTCGGGGGTCGCGCCCGCGGACCGGGGCCACATCGCCTGGGACGGCCGCCCCGTCCACATCAGGCGCCCCAACGACGCCCGGGACCTCGGCATCGCCACCGTCTACCAGGACCTCGCGCTGTGCGGGAACCTCGACGTCGTCGGCAATCTGTTCCTCGGTCGCGAGATCCGCAGGTACGGCTTCCTCGACGAGATGGAGATGGAGCGCCGCACCGCGCGGCTGCTGGAGCGCCTGACCAGGGGCGTCCCCGAGCTGCGGGCGCCCGTCGTGTCACTGTCCAGCGGTCAGCGCCAGACGGTCGCCATCGCCCGCTCCCTTCTCGGCGAGCCACGGCTCCTGCTGCTCGACGAGCCGACGGCGGCGCTGGGACTCCAGCAGACCACCGAGGTCCTCGACCTGGTCGACGAGCTGCGGGACCGGGGCGTGGGCGTCCTGCTGATCAGCCACAACATGGGCGACGTCAAGGCGCTCGCGGACCGTGCCATCGTGCTGCGGCTCGGCCGCAACAACGGCTTCTTCGACGTGAACACCGTCTCGCAGGAACAGATCATCTCCTCCATCACCGGGGCGACGGAGAGCACGCCCCGCCGGCCGGCCCATGAGGAGGCGGCGTGGTGAAAGGGACACACGGCATCGCGGACACCCCGCAGGCCGAGACCGGCGAGTCCGCCCTGTCCGAAGCGCCCGGTGCCGAGGCCCGCAAGGCGACCCGCGGGTCCGCCGCCGGGCGGGCCGTGGAGAGCTGGATCGCCTTCGCCCGGCGCAAACTGCGGGCCGGTGAAGTGGGCTCGCTCCCGGTCGTCGTCGTCCTCGCGGTCGTCTGGATCACCTTCCAGTCCCTGAACTCCAACTTCCTCTCGCCGCGCAACCTGTCCAATCTCAGCGTGGACATCGTCGGCACCGGACTGATAGCCGTCGGCATCGTGTTCGTGCTGCTGCTCGGTGAGCTCGACCTCTCGGTCGGCTCGATCAGCGGGCTCGCGGCGGCCGTGTTCGCCGTGCTGAACGTGCAGCATGGCGTCCCCGAGTGGCTCGCCCTGATCATCGGGGTGCTCGCCGGGGCGGCCGCGGGCACCGTGCAGGGCTACTCCTTCGCCAGAACCCGGGTGCCTGCCTTCGTCGTCACGCTCGCGGGGCTGCTCACCTGGAACGGCCTGATGCTCTACATCCTGGGCAGCAGCGGCACCATCAACCTCGACGAGAACGGGATCGTCGCGAAGCTGACCAACTACTACTTCACCGACGACGCCGTCGCCTACGGGCTCGCCGCGCTCGCCACGGGCCTCGTCTTCCTGGTGTCGTACCTGGACCGGCGGCGCCGGATGGCCGCCGGGATGCCGCATCGCTCGCTCCAGATCATCGCGGTGCGTGCGGGCGGGCTCGCTGTGATCGCGTTCGCCGTCGCCTATCTGCTCAACCGGTTCCAGGGGCTGCCGCTCGCCCTGCTGATCTTCCTCGTGGTGGTGGCCGGCCTCGACATCGTGCTGCGCCGCACGCACTACGGACGCCAGGTGTACGCCCTCGGCGGCGGCGTCGAGGCGGCCCGGCGCGCCAGCCTCCGGGTGACGCGGGTGCAGACGGCCGTACTCGCGGTCTCCGGCACCATGGCCGCGATCGGCGGCCTTTTCCTGGCCTCGCGCATCACCTCGGTGAGCCAGACTTCGGGGTCGGGCGTGCTGCTGCTGAACGCCATCGCGGCGGCCGTCATCGGCGGCACCAGTCTGTTCGGCGGGCGTGGTTCGACGTGGTCGGCGGTGCTCGGGATGCTGGTGATCCAGTCGATCGCCTCGGGCATGGCCCTCACCGACACGCCGGCCGCCGTCCAGTTCATGATCACGGGCGGCGTGCTGTTCGCCGCGGTGGTCATCGACGCCCTGTCGAGACGCTCGCAGGAGGCGCACGGACGGGCCTGAGCGACGCCGCGAGCAGCCCTGCCGCCCGCACGGGATGCTGGAGTCAGGGGCATGGGACGAGGACGGCCGGGAGGTGATCGCGGTGATCGCCGTCAACCCGATGGACAGCGACTCCGTGCTGGCGACCTTCGGCGCCCTCGGGGTCCTGGTGGTGATCCTCGCGGAGTCCGGCCTGCTAGTGGTCGGCTTCTTCCTGCCCGGTGACACGCTGCTCTTCCCGGCGGGAGTGCTGTGCGCGGCGACCGCCGACCAGGCCCCACGGCTGGTGCTGTGGCAGGTGCTGCTGTGCGCGGCCGTCGGCGCCGTGGTGGGCGGCCAGATCGGCTACCTGCTGGGCCGGCACGGCGGACGGGCGCTGCTGGCCCGCACCTCGAAACGACGAGTCCACGACGCGGCGGCCCGCGCCGAGAAGCTCCTGGCCCGCTACGGCTACGGAAAGGCCCTGGTGATCGGCCGTTTCATTCCGCTGGTGCGCACGGTCCTGCACCCGGCGGCCGGCGCCCTCGGTGTGCCCGTGCGGACCTTCACCATCTGGCAGATCGTGGGCGGCCTGCTCTGGTCGCAGGCCCTGGTCCTGGCCGGCTACACACTCGGCGCCTCCGTCCCCGGCATCGACGCCTACCTGCTGCCGCTGGTCGCCCTGGTCGTCGTCCTCTCCCTGCTGCCCCTGCTCCCGGTACTGACGGAGTCCCGCCGCTCGAAACGCGACCGCTGACGCGTCCCGGGCGCCTCGCTCGCGGTCACCGCTCCCCGGCCACCTCGTCGCCGGAGACCATCGGAGTCCGCGTGGTGCCATCGGGAGCGACGGCCCTGGGGTGGAGGGTGAGGGTGATGCGATGTGTGGTCGTATGCGCCTGCTTCGCGTCCGCGCCCCCTTCGACGACCCAGAAACGAACCTTTCCGCCTCCGCCCGCCTCACGGGACACGGCCACCGTCGCCTCCACTTCCACCGGGCCCAACTCGAAGCGCAACGGTTCAGCGGCCCCATCGACCATCGCGGCAATCAGCTCCGCCCGCAACTCTCGGATCATTTCGGTGAGTTCGATCATGGTCCACCCCCGTCTCACACGCTACCGGCCCGGCGCCCCGTCGACTGGGCGTCCGTCGATCCGGGTATGCATGGAAAATGATCCAACCCGCCTGCTTCATCGTGCAGTTGCGCGCAGCGGAGCGCTGACGTCATGGCTACGCCGACCCGGACGCCGGGCCTCGACCCCAGCCGCGTCGCCGAGATCATCGTCGCCGGGGACGGAGAACGACCGGGCAGGCGCGGGTCCGGGTATCTGGTGGGCGAACGCTGGGTTCTCACCGCCGCGCATTGCGTACCGACGTCCGCTTCCGCGGTCACGGTGCGATTCGACGCCGACCTTCCGACACACTGGGCCGCTCCGGCGCGGATCCTGTTCCGCGCCGAGTCCGCCGATGCGGCCCTTGTCGAGGTCGTCGGGACGGCAGCCCGCAAGCCGATCGACCCACCCAGGTACGGCCTGGTACCCGATGCCGATCTCGTGCTGCGGTGCAGCGCCATGGGATTTCCGCGCTTCAAGCTCCGAGAGGGCACTCCGGGACGGTCCCCGCACACCACAGCGCCGAACCAGTACCGCGACTCCTGCCACGCCACGGGGACGATCTCCGTCCTGTCCAACCGCAGGGAAGGGACTCTCGAATTCATCGTGGCGGCGCCGGACCCCGATCCGGACCCCGCTCGCTCGCCGTGGGAGGGCATGTCGGGAGCGGCGGTCTGGCACCAGGGCGCCCTCGTCGGGCTCGTGCGGGCGCACCATCGCTCGGACGGGCCGGGACGTCTTGCCGTAGCCCGTGTGGATCAGTGGTTCGGCCTGCTGACGGCAGAGGAACTGGATCTGCTGCGCCGCACCTCAGAGTTCCCGGCCGGACCGGACGGGCTCGCAGGGTCCTTGGTCCCGTCACCGGCTTCGGGTCCACGCCTGGGAAGCCTGCCCGACACCGTTCCCCTGCGTGAACTGGACGGCCTGGTCACCGCGCTCACGGCTCTGCCCGTCGTCCGGGACAGACCTCGCCTCGATCTCGTCCTGTCGAACGTCAACCCGGTGATCGCGGCGAACAGCCCACGTGACGCCACGCCTCGCATCGATGTCCTGGGCATCGTGTGCACCTGCCTGCGCTACCCCGGCACACTGGACGAACTGCTCGACGCCGTACGCCTGTTGGAGGGAGGATCCACCGGACGGGCGCGAGTCGACCAGGAGGCTGCCGAACTGGCACGACGTCAGGGGCTGGACAGCGGGCCGGCAGCCGTGTCGTCCACCCCCACTGGGGCCGAAGGCTGATCCATGGGCCATGATGTGGGGGTCGTGGAAACCCAGCACTTCGAAGAAGGGGCCTGGCCGTCATGGATCAGCCGATGGCCGCCGTCGAGTCCGATCTGGTCGATCTCACGGGGGTATCAATTGAGACGCTGCGAAGCCTCGACGACTCGGTTGTCGCCCCTTCCCTGCCCAGCATTCTTCTCAAGCTCGACAATCCGCAGGCCAGTGCCAGTGACTTCAACCCCTCACACGACGTCTGACCTCGCCGTCCCGTCGGGAGACACCGCAGATGTCGGGTAGCGGACTCGTCCTGCCGCGCCACCGGGTTCCGGCGGAGAGCCTCATCGCCCTCGCCGAGGGAGACGGCGACGACCACGTCCTCGACCTCCTGGTGTCCGCGGAGCGGAGCCGCAGACTCCTCCTCCTGCGCCTGCTGGACGAGATGACGTCGCACGGTGTCCCCGAGGTGTCCGACGGCCCCGTCCCCCTCACTCCGGCATGGGAACTGCTCGCCCGTGCCCAGCATGCCGCGCCGGACGCCGTGGACAAAGTCCTGATGTACCCGCAGACCGGCATGTGGCTGTCGTCGGCGCTGCGCCGGCTGCGGGGAACCGACAGGGAGACGACACCGCTGTGGGTCGTCCTCGGTCATCTGTCGGCCGTCGCCGCCGCGGCGGGGATACGGGCCGGGCTCGACTTCACGATCACCGTGCCGATGCGGCACGGTTACGCGCTGGTGCCCACTCTCGGAGCGGCTGAGCTGACCGCACCCGGTCCCTGGACGTCCGCGCAGGTGGAGGCGGCGGCGGGGCAGGCCTGGATCACGACCCCGAACCGCCGCGTCCAGGTGGCCCCGGACTCCGACCGCGGCAGACCGGGATGGCGCCCGCTGCGCTGGATCACGGCGGGGAACGGCGACAGCGAACTCGCCCTGGCCCTCGACGACCTGGACCCCTATCGGATCTACCCCAGGCCGTCCGCACCACAGCGTCTGCCAGACGACCGGGTGGCGCGCTGGCAGGAGCTCTTCGAACACAGCTGGGCCCTCCTGCTGCGGGACGAGCCGCAGACGGCGACAGCCATGCGCCGGGGGCTGATCTCCTTCAGCCCCATCGAGGCCGGCGAGCGGCTCCGGCCCCGCAGCGCTTCCACCGGGGACGCGTTCGGCGGCGTACTGGTCTCGGAACCCGACGACGCGGTGCAGTTGGCCGCCACCATGGTGCACGAGTTCCAGCACACCAAACTGAGCGGCCTGCTGCACCTGACGTCTTTGTACACGGCCGACGCATCCCAGAACGAAGAACGGCTGTACGCGCCCTGGCGTGACGATCCCCGGCCGCTGGGCGGACTGTTGCAGGGCATCTACGCGTTCACGGGCGTCACCCGCTTCTGGCGCACTCACCGCCACTCCGACGTGGGACGGACTCCGGAGCTCGGGCACTTCGAGTTCGCGCTGTGGCGTTCGCAGCTCTGGTCGGCCTTCGAATCCGTCTGCGACCACTGGAGACTGACCCCACTGGGCCGACGGTTCCTCGATACCCTGCGGAACCGGTGCGCGGCCTGGCTCGACGACCCGGTGCCGGATGTGCCGGGGAGGCTGGGCCGGATGTGTGCGGCCCATCACCGGGCCCGTTGGCGAGCGCATCATCTGCGCCCGGCGCGAGAGTGGACCGATGCGACGGCTCTCCGCTGGATCGACGCGGCGGACGGTCCTGCCGAGTCCGCCGAAACCGGCACCCGACTCGCACCGGACCGGTCCGCGATGCACTTGGACAGCCTCGCGACCCTGGTCAGGCACCGCCTTCAGGGGACGTCCGGGCACGGCGCAGGGCAGAACACCGATCCCACCAGGGCCGTCCTGCAGGTAAGGGGTGCACTCGAAGGCGACGCGCTGCTCGCAGCCGGCCAACCGAACGCCGCAAGAAGGTCCTACCTCGCACATCTGTCGGCCGACCCGGACGACGCAGCGGCGTGGGCGGGTCTGGGCGGCGCATTGACCGCCGAGGGGGTGGAGCCGGAAGCGGCAGGGTTGCTGACCCGGTATCCCGAGCGGGCCCGGGCGGTGCAGCGTGCCCTTGTGGCGAGTTCCGGGCGACCTGGCGACCCCGTGCGCCTGGCGGCCTGGCTGGGCAGGGCTCTTCCGGCGTCCTGAGAACCGGTCGGCAGGGCCGCGGTCCGACCGCCTCGGTCAGCGGTCGGACCGCCGATCCGTGAACTCGCCGCCTGCCTGCACCGCGCGCACGGACGCGTCATCCGCATCGGCCGTGCAGCCTTACGGTGCCTGCTCCGGCGCCGCGGCATCACCACAGGGCGAGCCCGGCCGGCTGCCGGCGACGTGCCGCCGCACGCACGGCTTCGCCCAGCGGCGGATGTCCGCGACGGTGTGGGCGAAGAAGGACAAGGCCGAGCTGTGCTTCACCCCGGCCTGCGCCTCCCGGGCCAACCCGATCGAGACCCGCTTCGGCCCACCGAGGCAGTTCACCCTCGCCGGCTCCCACCATCGCAGCCATCCCGCGCAGCCCCGGGCCCTGCACCGCTGCCTGCGCCGGCGCCATGCCGACGCCCGCCACCCCGACGTCCTCGTCGCCCAGCGGCCTGCCGAACTCCGTGACACGGCAGGCGCGGCAAGCTGTCTCAGCCTTCCCGAGGTCCGACCGGGGCGGCTGTCCGGGCGCCTGAATCCTTGCGTGCCGAGAGCAGGAACAGGACCGCAGCGGCGGCGGTGAAGCCGAGCCCGACGATCATGCAGGCCATGACCGTCTCGTACGGTGCATCGGCGATCCGGGGGATGCCGTTGACGAGCATGAGGGCGTAGATGCACAGAATGCCGTAGGCGCGAAGCCGTAGCCCGGCCTGTCGCTTCCGCAGCCACGGCGGTGTCCACCCCGCCAGTATCGCCACCGGCAGAGGCAGCATGAGCGCCGTGGACACCGCCAGCGCTATCCAGTGGTACAGCGGATTGCCGTTCACCCCGCCCCCCTTCGTAAGCGATCACCACCTTACGGAGGGTTGGCGAGGCCCGTCCATGCCGAACACCGCGCACTTCGGGCGTACCGATCCGCTCGGAGCGCTAGAGAGGCATGGGATCGATCGCGCAATTGGCGCGTTCCCGGTTCTGCGCCTGCAGAGTGGCGGGATGCGGAGCCGCGCTCGGCGACTGCAGCCGGGGCGCGTCCAGGACGGCCCGGAGCCGTTCCACGGTCTGCTCCAGCAGATCCTCGCCGGTTCCCGCTTCCCGCGTGCCGGCCGCGATCTGGTCCAGCGCCAGATTTCCCGCGCATGCCAGCGTGGTCGGATGATCCGGGCCAAGAGCCGACCGGCATCGTTCCCACGTCGACTCTCCGAGCCGACGGGCCTCGGAGATCTCGCCCAACGCGCTCAGGTCGCTGGACAGGTTGATCGCGCAGGCCAGCGTCATGGGGTGATCGGCCGACAGCCGCTCCGTCAGATGGGACAGAGCGTCCCTGTCGAGCGCCCTGGCCTCCTCCGGACGGCCGAGCAGTCGCAGGGTCACCGCCCGGTCCACGTCGGCTGCGAGCGCGTGCGGATGGGTGGGGCTGAACAGACGCCGGTACCGCTCACAAGCCTTGGTCCCCAGGTCGAGGGCGGAGGCGAGGTCGCCGTTCTGGCGTTCCGAGATGGACAGGGCGAGCGCCGCGTCGAGAGAACGCGGGTGGGTGTGGCCGTACCGCCGGGTGAACTCCGTGAAGGCCTCGCGGGCGAGCTGGAGCGCGGTCATGTGATCACCCTCCTTACGGCAGGCCTCACTGAGCTGCTTCATGGCCTGAACCGTCGCGGGGTTGGTTGCCCCGAACACCAGCCGGTTGGCGTCCACGACGGACTCCTGCAAGGACCTGGCCCGGATGTAGTCCCCGGTCTCGCGGACGTCGATGGCGATCCCGGCCTGGGTGACGAGCGCCTGTTGGTGATCCGAACCGAACAGCCGAACCTTCAGTGCGTGGGTACGCTGATCCAGTTCGAGGGCGTGAGCGAATTCGCCGGTCAGCCGGAGACTCACCGCGAGATTGTGGGCCGCGTACAGCGTCTGCGGATCATCCTCGCCGTAGAGCCGCAGCGCACGGGCGTGGACTCGTGCGTCGAGTTCCGCCCCCGCCTCGAACTCGCCGAGAGACCTCCGGACCGCGGCCACCAGGTTCAGCGCCTCGATGGCGTCCTCACGGTCGTCCTCGCCGTCCTGCGGGGCGGTGGACTCATAGATCTCCCGGAGCCGTTCCGACAGCACTCTGGCGTCCTCGTGGCGGCCGGTCCTGAGGTATACGAAACACAGCCACCAGGCCATCCTTCGACTGGCCGTGTCCTCCTGGCCGAATCGCTGCTGCCAGTTCTCCCACGCCTGTTCGCAGAAGTCGACCGCCAGCTCCCAGTCCCCCCAGTAGAAGAGGTACTTGGCGATGTTCATCACCAGTTCGCGCACCCAGAGCTGATCGGAGGCGATCGCCTGGGAGGCGACCACGTGCCCGTAGAGTTCGGCGTACCGGGGCCAGTTGTCCGGCTGGGCGGGTTCCTTGGGATCCGCCGCCGCCATGAGTGTGTGGGCGCCGTCGCGCATGCGTTCCTTCTCGTTGGAGGACATGCGGTTGATCAGGACGGCCTGCACGAGGCGGTGCATCTCGACGGAATTGGTGCGGTGGTCGATGCGGGCGAGGGAGTACCTGTTGACCTCGCGCAGCGCACGGGCCAGCCGAATCGGGTCGTTGAGCGCATGGTCCAGCTCGGGGACGATGCTTCCGCCGCCCAAACCGGAGAAGATGGCGCGGGAGATGGGGCCCGGAGCGAAGTACGAGCACAGCTGGAGCAGTCGCAGCGCCGCCAGACTGCGGGTCTCCAGGTGGTCCAGCGAGACGTTCCACGCCGCGGCAACCGGCAATTGGTAGTCCAGAGGTGGCGACAGTTCCAGAAGCTCGGTCCGCTTGGTCTCGAAAAGCCTCAGATACTCGGTCACGGGCATGCCCGTTTCGGCGCGCCAGGCAGCGGCCTGTTCCAGCGCGAGGGGCAGGTCGCCCAGTGCCTCCGCGAGCCGGTCGGCCTCGTCGTCCTCGATGGGCGCGCCGCTGCGTCGCAGCAATTCCTTGCTTTCCTCACGGCTGAAGACGTCGACTTCGAGTGACCCTCCGACGAGACTCCACCTTCGGTTGCGAGACGTCACCAGAATGGTGCCGATGCCGCCCGTGGGGAAATAATGCCTGACTCGTTCCGGGCTCTCGGCGTTGTCGAAGATGAGCAGCCATCGGGAATAGGGCTTCCCTTCCCGTAGAGCCTCACGGACGGCCGGGCCGGCGATGTTGGCCTCCGACGAGGTGTTGATGCCCAGCCTCTGCGCGAGTTCCACCAATGCCTGCCCTATCTGGCCGGGCCGTTCGGCAGGAATCCACCAGACGATGTCGTACTCGGACTGATGCCGGTACGCGTACTCGATGGCCAGCTGTGTCTTGCCGACACCGCCCATGCCGTGCAGCGCCTCCGGCAGTACGGTCGTGGTGCCCTCCCGCAGCCGTGCGGCCAGCAGCTCCAGCAGGTCGGCCCGACCGGTGAAGTTGGGGTTCCGGGGCGGGATGTTCCCCCACACACGGGGCGTCGATACGTTTCCCTCGTCTGCCGGAGGCAGGGGTGAAACGGGCATGCCCGACTCTCCTCTCGAGAGATTTTCAGGCAGTTCCGGGCTGGTGGCCCGGCCGGATTCCAAAGCAGGTGTTGCATCGTACTGGTCGTACGAGTTGAGCACGATAGCGAGCATTTCGGCGCGTTCCATGAAGGGACCGGACAACGCCTGGAGAGCATGAAGTTCCACTCGAAGGAAAGGAAGATTCCTCCGAGTAACCGTCGGAACGGCGGTGCTGTCAAGTGCTTCCGAGACAGCCGGAAGCAGCGAACCCTGAGCGGCCTGCGCCGAGTTGTTCACGAGTCTGCGCACATCCCGCAGCACGCGAATGGTATCGGTACGACGCGCAAGTGCCAGGAGTTCCTCACGGATTTCCGGCGCGAACTCGAAGGCGATGTCGGTGCGGTCATCGCCGGCACCGGTCACCGGGACCAGCAAGCCGCTCAGCAACAGCTCGGTCAGATGGACCGGCCCCGCGCCCGACGTCTGAGCGATGAGCATGCGCACGACGGGAAGCGACAGCGGCGCGGCCGCGAGCCGAGTGGCGAGGGTGAACGCGGTCGGTGAGGCCGCGGCCCGCAGGTCCGACACACAGTCCCGGGCGGACATGACCGGGGGCTGTGCCGATTCGATCGGTTCAGCTCGACCACCGGGATGCTGCGCGGGAACACGCGGTGTCAGCACTGCCGAGATCTCGCGCCAGTCCGCGCTTCCGGTGTGCACGAGTGTGGCCCACGCCCTCATCGAACGCTCGGTGAGTTCGAGTACCGGCAAGGGCACGACGTCGTGCTCCGCGTCATGTCCGGATTCACCGATCTCCATCGGCGCCTCGCGCAGTCGCCAGTCGTAGGCGACATTGGCGTGCCACGGCCGGCGGCCGCGCATCTGCAAGTGCCGCACGCTCAACCCGCTGCGGAACCAGAGCGGTTGGGGCAGCAGATGAATGATCGCGGTCGGACCCGGCTCCAGTTGGGCCCGCAGCCCGGTCAGCGCCGCGCCGGACCGCCAGCCCGCCGCCAGCCCGTCGGTGATCACGAGCAGCATCCGATGACGGTCCCCTGCCGAGGCCGGGTGGGACTCAAGACGAACGCCGGCCGCGTTCTCGAGGTCGGAGCCGAGCAGATGCGCTGTGTCGACCCGCTCGAACAGGCCGAGGGAGCGCAGTTCCGCCACCGCCGAGTCCAGGGTTTCCCGCCACACCCGCAGGGTGGGGTGGGCGTCGATCGCAACGAGCAGGTCCCCGGCCGGAGGCGAGCCGTCCGGCGGCGCGAGTGCCCGGAGCGCCAGAGCAGCGGTCCCTGAATGGCCGGCCCGGCCGGCCCCGCTCTCAGAAGTCATCGGACGTGCTACGTCGATGAGCCGACAACTGCCGGCGGGCGCACGCGTATACCGGACCGGCGTGCGGGAGAGACATCCACGCCCTCAGCGTCGCAGTGGGGCCATGCGGACGCAAGAGGCCGCATCCGAGCTCAGGACGCGCTGTTGGGCCTTCGCAGTCCCGGCTGGTGGTCCGGATCGTCCAGAAGGATCGCCAGATGTCGGCCCACGTGCCCGTCCCACCCGTCCGGGCCGAGCGCGAGCGCCTCGGTGCGCAGCCGCGCCACTCGGTCCGCCACGCTGGCGAGTCCTCGATCCTGCACGATCTCACTGATGGCCTCCCGAAAGGCCGGGTCGGCGCAGTCCCGGCGATGCCAGATCATCAGGGGAACACCGGACCGGAGTCCCGCGAGGAACTCGTAGCGGTCTCCCTCTCCGTTGCCCCCTGGCGGCGCACTGAGGATCAGGCACACCGCGTGCTGGTCCTCCTTCAGTTCCCGTTCCAGGTGGAAGTAGTAGCTGGGCCCGTCGTCGGGATGGCTCCAGTAGGAGTGGCTGTCCGCCGGCTGTTCACTGAGCCGGCGCCACTTGTTGCGCCAGGGCCGGTGCCAGGCGGTTCTGCGCAGTCGGTCGAGGCTGCGCAGGAAGACCATGTAGTCCATCACCAAAGGGGTGGGCAGCGCGGAGGACGACTCCTTGTGCCACCACTCGACCGGCTCGTTGAGCAACTCCCAGGGCAGGATGAACTCCAGGACGATCGGCTGCGTCAGATCGGCCCATTTCTCTTCGGTCTCCTCGATCAGCGCTTCGACCTCGGCATGCAGTTCATCGCGGTGCAGGTGCCGGGTCTCGCCCTGCACGGGATGCCAGCCCGCGCTGTCGGACTGATGCCAGTGGGACAGGTAGTACCGCTCCGAGTCGAGGCCGTCCGGCTCGAACTGGATGATCAGATAGGCGGGGGCCAGCAGGGGATCCCAGTCCGCGGCTTCGCCGTCCAGCCCCCACTCGTACTGCCGCAGCCGGTGCCAGCGGCGCAGTTCCTCGGCCTCCTCGACCCGCCCGTCCATCGCGAGTTCCTCGGCGACCAGCGCCAGAAAGGCAAGGCTCGGGGGAATCTCGCCCTTGGCCGAATTCTCACCGGCGAGCCGTAGGAACACCCGCCAACCGGAGTTGCACCAGGCGGGCAGTTCCTGGACTCGTGAGCGGCTGGCACGGCGGGCGAGGGTCGGCAGACCGGGAGGCCCCAGAGACTCCAGTACGGGGCGCAGCCTGCGCAGGTCCACACCGCTGAAGAACGCCGACGCTTCCCACTCCTCCAGCAGCTGAAGCAGCGACGTGACCGACGTCGACTCCTGCTCCAGATATCGCAACGCCCTTGCCAGGCAGGCAAGTCCGTCGGGCAGCTGCGCACAGTGCTCGACCAGGCTCAGCAGCCAGGGACGTAACGCGTCACCGCTGAACGGCTCCAGGGAGACGCCGAGTTCGTCACCGAGGTACGTCGTCCACAGATGCCGGCCTCCCGGGCCCCGGAGGGCGGCGCTCACCTGGAGAATGTCGACGATCTCGGCCACCAGCTCGTTGCGGATGCGCGCCGGACTGCGCTCCTCCACCACCCTGTTGCCCCCCGATAGCCACAGTGGCGCATTCGACCGCCGGTTTCCCTGATCCCTGTCAGCGTAGAGCTGACGAGCGGTGAACGGCAGCCGACCGCGTCGACACCGTCGTGAGCCGACCCGACGAAGTCATGTCGGCCTGCACATCGGGGAGTTGACCCGAACCACACCACGTTCGACCAGTCGGACATTGTTCGAAAACCCTTGACGCTGCGCCACGCCCCGTTTGACACTCTCGCAACAGGACGTCACACAGCCGAAACGGCAGGGTGCCCACGGCCGAGGCCCCGCCATGCGTCAGCAGGGAACTCGACATGCCGTACATCGCACGCGTCCGTGTCCGCGCGAGACGTCTGGCGGGCCTGCTCGCCGGGCCGACCGTCGCGTCGCTGTTGCTGGGACTGGCCGCACCCGCCCCTCCCGCACAGGCCGCCGCCCCGTCGGCCGGCGCCGCCGACGCCGCGGACATCACCGACGGTCTCGCCCTCCGGTACAAGCTCGACGCGGCCTCCGGCAGCACCGTCGCCGACACCTCGGGCCACGGCCGGGACGCGACGGTGAGCGGTGCCGCCGACTGGTCGGGCACCGGTCAGGGTCTCGCCTTCAACGGCTCCGACACCTACCTCAAGGTGCCGAACGACGTGCTGAAGGGCATGGACTCGATCTCCGTCTCGCTGGACGTGATGGTCGACTCCGCCCAGCGCACGCCGTACTTCATCTACGGCTTCGGCAACTCCAGCGGCAGCAACGGCGACGGCTATCTCTTCACCACCGGCAACTCCCTGCGGACGTCGATCGCGACCGGCAACTGGTCGACCGAGCAGACGACGAGGCCCGCCGACTCCCACAACCTGGCCCGCTCGGTGTGGAAGCACCTCACCTACACCCAGACCGGCACCACGGGCGTGCTGTACGAGGACGGTGTCGAGGTCGGGCGGAACACGGCCGTCACGATCACGCCCGGCGCCCTCGGCTCCGGCACCACCACCGCCAACTACATCGGCAAGTCGCTCTACTCGGGCGACAAGCTCTTCCAGGGCCGTATCCGTGACTTCCGGGTCTACGACCGCGCGCTCGACGCCGCCGAGGTCGGGCAACTCGCCCTCCCCGTCGCCACGCAGGGCGTCGCCGACGACAAGGCCGCGCTGAGCCTCGGTGACACCGGCGCGGTCGTCGCCGACCTGGACCTGCCGAAGACCGGCACGGCCGGCGGATCGTCGATCAGCTGGGCGAGCGACGCCCCGTCGGTCGTCTCGGACACCGGCAGGGTGACCCGCCCCGCCGCCGGTGAGCCGAACGCTCACGCCACCCTCACCGCGACTCTGCAGAAGGGCACCGTGACCGACACCAGGACCTTCGACCTCACGGTGCTCCCGGACTTCGACGACCGGACCGCCACCGAACAGGCCGCCGCGGCGCTCGGCGTCCGCAACCTCGACGACGTCCGCGGCAACCTCACCCTCCCGGCGACCGGCGCGTACGGCACCGCCGTCACCTGGTCCTCCGCCGAGCCGGACGTCGTCTCCGCCGACGGCGTGGTCCACCGCCCCGCGCACGGCGACGGCGCCACCGCCGTCGAGCTCACCGCCACCGTCACCAAGGGCGCGGCGAGCACGACCCGCGCCTTCACCGCCCAGGTGCCCGAACTGCCGAGGAGCGAGGCCCTCAAGGGCTACATGTTCAGCTACTTCACGGGCGAGGGCACCGCCGACGGCGAGCAGCTGTACGCCGCCCTGAGCAAGGGCAACGACCCGCTGCACTGGCGGGAGCTGAACGACGGCAAGCCGGTCCTCACCTCCACGCTCGGCGAGAAGGGCCTGCGCGACCCGTTCATCATCCGCTCCCCTCAGGGCGACAAGTTCTACCAGATCGCCACCGATCTGAGGATCTACGGCAACGGCGACTGGGACGCCGCGCAGCGCAGCGGCAGCAAGTCCATCATGGTGTGGGAGTCGACCGACCTCGTCCACTGGACGAACCAGCGGCTGGTCAAGGTCTCGCCGGACAGCGCGGGCAACACCTGGGCGCCGGAGGCGTTCTACGACGCGGAGCGCGGTGAGTACGTCGTCTTCTGGGCGTCGAAGCTGTACGACGACGAGGCGCACTCCGGCGACACGTACAACCGCATGATGTACGCGACGACCCGTGACTTCTACACCTTCAGCGAGCCCAGGGTCTGGATCGACCGCGGCTACTCCGTCATCGACTCGACGGTGATCCGGCACGACGGGACGTACTTCCGTCTCTCCAAGGACGAGCGCAACAACAGCTCCTCCACCCCCAACAGCAAGTTCATCTTCGAGGAGAAGAGCGACTCCCTGCTGGACCTGTCCTGGACCGCCGTCGCCGAGGGCATCGGCAAGGGCGCGATGAGCGCGGCCGAGGGGCCGCTGGTGTTCAAGTCGAACACCGAGGACAAGTGGTACGCGTTCCTGGACGAGTTCGGCGGGCGCGGCTACCTCCCCTTCGAGACGACCGACCTCGCCTCCGGCACCTGGACCCCGTCCACCGGCTACGACCTCCCGGCCAGGCCCCGCCACGGCACGGTCCTGCCGGTCACCCAGGCCGAGTACGACCGTCTCCTGCGCGCCTACCAGCCGGACCGGTTGGTGCAGGGCGTCGAGGACGTCGAGGTGAGCACCGGCGTCGGCCGGGCGCCCGTCCTGCCCGCCACCGTCATCGCGACGTACGCCGACGGCGTCAAGCGTCCGGTCGCGGTGACCTGGGAGGACGTCGCCGCGTCGAAGTACGCGCAGGCCGGCGTCTTCACCGTGTCCGGCAGCCTGCCGGACGGCGCCGCCATCCCGGTGCGGGCCGAGGTCACCGTGTCGGAGGCGGGCCCCGAAGCGCCCGCCGATCTGCTCGTGCACTACGACTTCGACGAGACGGGCGGCAGCATCGCCCGGGACTCCGGCGGCCACGGCCACCACGGCACCTACGTCCGTACGCCCGGCTTCGGCACCGGCGTCGAGGGCGGCTCGTTCAAGATGTCCGGCGACTCCGCCTCGCCCTATGTGAGGATCCCGAGCGGCGTGCTGAGGAACGCCGGCAGCGTCACCGTCTCGACGTACGCCAAGTGGAAGGGCGGCGACAACTTCCAGTGGCTGTTCGGTCTCGGCCCGGACAGCGACCGGTATCTGTTCGCCACCCCGTCCAACGGCGGCTCCAGCCTCTACTCGGCCATCACGAAGGCGAGTTGGCCGGCGGAGACGAAGCTGACGGCCGGCTCACAGCTCACGCCCGGCGAGTGGCAGCACGTCACCGTCACCCTCGACGGCTCGACCGGTTCGATGGTCCTCTACGTCGACGGCATCGAGGCGGCCCGTGCGACGACCACCGTCAAGCCGTCCGAGCTGTACGACGCGAGCAAGGACCACACCGGCTACATCGGCAGGTCCCTGTACTCGGCCGACCCGTACTTCGGCGGCGAGGTCGACGACTTCCGCATCTACGACCGGGCCCTGACGGCCGCCGAGGTGATGGAGCTCAGCGGCAACACCGCGGGCATCGCCGACGCGACGCATCCGGGGCTGAAGGTCGACGCGCTCGTCGACAACGCGAGCGGCAGGATCACCCTGCCGATGCGGGAGGGCAGTGATCTCACCGCGCTCGCACCGGAGTTCACGCTCGCCCGCGGCGCGGCGATCAGCCCGGCCTCCGGCAGTGTGCAGGACTTCGGAGAGCCGGTGACGTACGAGGTGACGGGCTCCGACGGCACGAAGCGGACCTGGACGGTATCGGCGCTGGTGATGAAGAGCCCGGTCCTGCCGGGTCTCAACGCCGACCCGAACATCGTCCGCTTCGGCGACACCTTCTACCTGTACCCGACGACCGACGGCTTCGAGGGCTGGAGCGGCACGCAGTTCAAGGCGTACTCCTCCACCGACCTGGTCCACTGGACCGACCACGGCGTCATTCTCGACCTGGGCCCGGACGTCTCCTGGGCGGACAGCAGGGCCTGGGCCCCGACGATCGCGGAGAAGGACGGGAAGTACTACTTCTACTTCTGCGCCGACGCCAACATCGGTGTCGCGGTGTCGGACTCGCCGACGGGGCCGTTCAAGGACGCGCTCGGTCAACCGCTGCTCAAGGCGGGGCAGTTCAGCGGGCAGATGATCGACCCGGCGGTCTTCACCGACGAGGACGGGCAGTCGTATCTCTACTGGGGCAACGGGCACGCCCATGTCGCGCCGCTCAACGCCGACATGACGTCCCTCGACACCTCGAAGGCCGAGGACATCACGCCGAGCGGCTACAACGAGGGCTCGTTCGTGATCAAGCGTGCGGGCACCTACTACTTCATGTGGTCGGAGAACGACACCCGCGACGAGAACTACCGTGTCGCCTACGCCACCGGCCCCTCCCCCACCGGCCCGTGGACCAAGCGCGGCGTGATCCTGGAGAAGGACCTGTCGCTCGGCGTCAAGGGGCCGGGCCATCACTCGGTGGTCCGGGTCCCGAACACCGACGACTGGTACATCGCCTATCACCGGTTCGCGCTCCCCGGCGGCGACGGCACCCATCGCGAAACGACCGTGGACAAGCTGGAGTTCGGCTCCGACGGGCTGATCAAGAAGGTCGTGCCCACTCTCACGAGCGTCGATCCGGTCACCGTGGTGCACGCCGGGCCGGACGCGGCGGGCCCGGAGGGCGACCGGATCGCCCTGACCGGCACCCACTCCGGCGCGGGCGGCCCGAAGTGGAGGGTCGAGGAGGGCGCGCCCTGCTCGTTCGCCGACGCCGCGGCGGCGAGGACCACCCTCACCTGCACGGACGACGGCACCTACACGGTCACGCTGACCGGCGGCCGGAGCAGTGACTCGGCCCAGGTCCAGGTCGCCAACGCCGCGCCCGCGATCACCGCGGCCGGCGGGCCGGCGTCCCCGGTGTCCGTCGGCAGGCGGATCCTGGTCACGGCGGACTTCACCGACCCCGGCACCGGCGACACCCACACCTGCCGCGTCGACTGGAAGGACGGCACACCACCCGCCGACGGCACCGTGAGCGGCGGCACCTGCCGGGCCGCGCACCCCTACACCGAGGCCGGCCTCCACCGCCCGGTGATCACGGTCGAGGACGACGACGGCGCCTCGGACGGCACCACCCTCCCCGAGCTGATCGTCCACGACCGCACGGCGGGCCCGGCGCTCGGCGCGGGCGTGATCCCCTCGCCGGCCGGCGCCCACCCGGCGGAGCCGGACGTGACCGGCGTGGCCGCCTTCTCCTTCGCCGCCACCTACCCGAAGGGAGCGTCGGTCCCGACCGGAAAGGCCCACTTCGACCTCGGCCGGGCCGGGCTGAAGTTCCGCTCCACCGGCTCCGACTGGCTCGTCGTCACCGGGTCCCGGGCCGTCTACCAGGGCACCGGCAAATTGAACGGCAACGCCGGCTACGGCTTCCGCGTCACGGCGACCGACGCCCCGGACACCTTCCGGATCAGGATCTGGCAGAGGTCCACCGGGGACGTCGTCTACGACAACCTCGCCGGCGCACGCCCCAAGGGCTTCGTCACCGTCGGCGACGGCCGACGCCAGCGCTGCGGCGGTGCCCTGCCGGGCCGGCGTCCACTCGATGGTCACCCGTGCCGGTGAGAGGGGTGGTCAGCAGGGTGCAACCCTCTCGCAACGTTGCCCGTGCTGCCCTTGCTCCATGTATGAGGAGACCCCGCGTGTCGAACTCACCCCCGCGGCCGCCGAGCTGCTGCGCCGTCTGCGCGCGACGCACGGCCCGCTGATGTTCCACCAGTCGGGCGGCTGCTGCGACGGCAGTGCGCCCATGTGCTACCCGGAGGGCGAGTTCCGGACGGGCGCCTCGGACGTCCTGCTCGCCGAGCTGCACGTCGAGGGGGTGATGGAACCCGTGACGTTCTGGATGTCGCGCAGTCAGTACGAGGCGTGGAGCCACACCCGGCTGATCGTCGACGTGGTCGAGGGGCGGGGCAGCGGCTTCTCGCTGGAGGCACCCGAGGGGGTGCGTTTCCTCACCCGTTCTCGCGTCGTCGGCGCCTAGATCCCCGGCCGGTCATCGCCGTCTGGTGCACTTCCCCTGAGTCCTGCGACATTTGACGAGACCTCAGGGGGTATGCGTGACGCTTCGTCAGAGACGATTCGCGTCAGTGAGAGCTTCGCTCACGCTGATCACGGCACTCGGCGCGCTGGCCGGTGCGGCCCTGGTGGGGGCGGCACCGGCCGGCGCCGCGCAGCGGCCCACTCCGATCGCGCCGGGTGTCGGCTACGAGGAGTTCGACGTCCCGGCGGCGAAGGGCACGGCGCACGCGCACGTTCTCAGCGTCGACCTCCGCAATCCGCGGGTCCGGCTCGATCTGCTGTATCCGGGTGCGGTGGCGGCGCGGGCCACCGTCTCGCAGCAGGCCACCGCGCAGGGTGCGGTGGCGGGCGTGAACGGCGACTTCTTCAACATCAGCGAGACACAGCACCCCGGCGTCGAGGCGACCGGCGCGAGCGTGGGACCGGTGATCGCGAGCGGCCGGGCCCTGAAGGCGGCGGTGCCGAACGGTCAGCGCTTCGGTCCCGCGCTGCCGCCCGGCACGAGCACCGAGGACGTGTTCGGCGTGGGCGTGGACCGCCGGGCCCGGATGGACGGACTGAGCCTGTCCGGTTCGGTCCGCACCCCCGAGGGCCGCCTTCCGCTGGGCGGGCTGAACCAGTACGCGCTGCCGGTGGGCACCATCGGGGCGTTCACGTCCAAGTGGGGCAGCGTGTCCCGGGTACGCGCCACCTGCGGCACGGACACCGACCGGGCGGCCCCGTGCAGCACGGACACCTACGAGGTGACGGTCCGTCACGGACGGGTCGTGTCGACCGCCGACACCCCCGGGAGCGGCCCGATCGCCCCGGGCACCACCGTGCTGGTGGGCCGGGAGGCGGGCGCGCAGCAGCTGCGGAAGTTCTTCACGGGCGAGCCGGTGTCGGTGCGGCACCGGCTGGTGGCGTCGTCGTCCCGGATCCCGTACCGCTTCGCGCTCGGCGGCTACCCGGTGCTCGACGACGGGCAGCCGCTGCCCGGCCTGGACGACCGGGCCTCGGCGGTGCGGACCGCCGTGGGCGTCGCGGACCACGGCCGGCGTCTGGTGCTGCTCGCACTGGACGGCGCACCCGAGTACCGCACCGGCCTGACCATCGCGGAGGTCGCCTCCGTGATGCGGGACCTGGGCTCGGTGGACGCCTTCAGCCTGGACGGCGGCGGCTCCTCGACGCTGGTCGCGCGCGAGCCGGGAGCGGCGGCGGTGTCCGTGCGCAACCACCCGTCCGACGGCAGGGAACGCCCCGTGCCCAACGGCATCGGAGTCTTCTCGATCCCCTGACCGGCGCCCCTGACGGTCACGGTCTGAGACTGCTCACGATGTCCGCCGTGGCCGTCAGGCCGCTGTTGATGGTGGGCGCCATGCTCGTGCTGGCCAGGTAGAAGCCGAGCAGCAGGCACACCAGCGCATGGGTGATCTTCAGCCCGCCGTTGCGTACGAAGATCACCGCCAGGATGAACAGCAGCAGCACCACAGAGATGGAAATGGCCATCGTCAACCTCCTCCGCCACGCCGCCTTGCCCGGTTCACGGCGTTCGGCGGCAAGTGTGGCGTAGCGGAGGGTTCGTCCGGGCGGCTGACCTGTACGCCGAACGAGTGGTGTTCCGCGATATGCCGCTAGACCGTCCGGTGGGCGTCCAGGAACGACTCCAGACCGGCGAGGTCGTCGGTGTTGAGGAAGTCGACGTCGGCGGCGAGCAACTCGCCCCACAGGGCGTCGCGTGCGGGGCCCGCCACGTCCGGGGTCGCCCAGAAGCGGACCTTCTGGCCGCGCGAGTGCGCCGCTTGGACGATGCCGCGCAGCTTGCGCCGTTCGGCGTCCGGGAAGGCGCCCACGCCGAGCCAGGTGAAGTTCAGCGTCCAGTTGTCGCTGATCAGCGGGACGAAGGAGGCGGGCGCGGGGGTGCCGAGGTCGGCGAGGCGGCCGTCGTAGAAGGCACGGCGCAGCTGCTGCGCCTCCATCGGCGCACGAGCGGCACGGTCGCCGGAGATCACGGCGGTCACCGGGCCCCGGAACACCCGGCCGTGGGCGTAGGTCGTGAACAGGTGCTTGTAGCGGGCCAGGTGCCTGTCGAGTTCGAGGTACGTCGAGGAACCCTCGGTCTTGATGTCGATGAGCAGTTGGATCGGCCTGCGGTGTCCCCGGTACACGGAGCCGTGGTTGGCCTTGACACGGGCGGCCAGCGGGTCGAGGTAGAGGGACTCCAGGGTGCGACCGGGGTCGAGGTCCTCGGGGTCGTGGGCGACGAGGAGCCGGCCGCCGACGAGGTAGATGTCGGCCTCCATGCTGCCGAAACGGTGGTCGAGGGCGTCGAGGAGGGGGCGCGGGTGCTCGTAGTCGTTGTGGGCGTGGGCGCGCCACAACGGGCGCGGGCCGTGCCCTCGTTCACCGGCCAGCGCCTGCGTGGCGGGCAGGGCGGCCGCGCCCGCGAGGGCGGCGCCGAGGGTGGTGAGGGCTCTGCGACGGGTGGTGAGGGCCATGCTCTGCCTCCCTGACAGGGTCGGATGGAACCGCTGTGAGTATGCGATTCCGAACCGCCCGAACAGCAGTGCCCTTGCGGGGAGTTGGCCGGACCGCCGTCCCTCGTTCACTTCGTCCGCGCAGGACGCACGAAAAAGCCCGCCCCAGGTGGGGCGGGCTTCTCGCGGTATTTGTCCAGGTGTACGTCAGGGGGCCGGGAGGTCGATGATTTCGGCCAGTGCCTCGCGGTGGGCGCCCGCGGTGCCGTAGGCGATCGAGTCGGCCTTCGCGCGCTTCAGATACAGATGCACCGGGTGCTCCCAGGTCATCCCGATGCCGGCGTGCAGTTGGAGGGCCTCCTCGGCGGCGTGCACGGCGACGGGCGCCGCGTAGGCCTGCGCGACGGCGACCGCCACGGCCGTCTCCTCGTCGTGCTCGCCGGTCGAGAGCGCGTCGGCGGCGCCCCGCGCGGCGGCGCGCAGGTTGACGACCTCCAGCCACAGCTGGGCGAGCCGGTGCTTGAGCGCCTGGAAGCCGCCGACGGGGCGGTTGAACTGCTTGCGCTCCTTCAGGTACCGGACCGTCTCGGTCAACGTCCACTCGGCCAGCCCGAGTTGCTCGGAGGCGAGCAGTCCGGCGCCGGCGCGCAGGGCCCGTCGTACGGCCGGCTCGGCGTCGCCCAGCAGCCGGCCCGGCGCACCGTCCAGGGTGACTGTGGCGACGGGCCGGGTCAGGTCCAGGGACGCCTGCGGGGTGACGGTCACGGCGTCGGCGTCGACCGCGTACAGCCCGCCGTCGTCCGCGGGCACCAGCAGCACGTCGGCGACGGCCGCGTCCGCGATGCCGGTCAACTCCCCGTGCAGGGCGCCGTCCTCGTGCCGTACGACCTTGTAGGCGCCGCCGGGGACGACGTTCAGCGCGACCGCGAGGGCGCCGATGCGACGCCCGGAGGCGAGCTCGGCGAGCAGGCCGCCCTCGGCGTCGCAGGCCAGCAGTGCCTCCGTGGCGACCACGGCGCTCGTCAGGTAGGGCACGGGGGCGACCGCGCGCCCCAGCTCCTCCAGGACGACGGCGGCTTCGCGGTGCGTGGCCCCCTGACCGCCCCTGTCCTCCGGAACCAGGAGCCCGGCCAGGCCCATGCCGTCGGCGAGCGCCTTCCACGCCGCCAGGTCGTGCGGGGTGCACGACTCGGTGCGGGCGATGACGCCGGGCGCGTCGCAGTGGTCGGTCAGCAGGTCCCGTACGGCGGCCCGCAGCGCCTCTTCCTCCTCGGAGTAGAGAAGATCGGTCATCGGGACAGGTCCTTCCAGGCGACGTCCTTGTCGGTGCGCGGCTCGGCGGGCAGGCCGAGGACGCGTTCGGCGACGATGTTCAGCAGGACCTCGCTGGTCCCGCCCTCGATGCTGTTGCCCTTGGAGCGCAAGTAGCGGTAGCCGGCGTCGCGGCCGGTGAAGTCCACGAGCTCCGGGCGGCGCATGGTCCAGTCGTCGTACAACAGGCCCTCCTCGCCGCGCAGTTCGACCTCCAGGCCGCTGATCTCCTGGTTGAGGCGGGCGAAGGCGAGCTTCATGCCGGCGCCCTCGGGGCCGGGCTGGCCGGCGACGAGCTGCTGGCGGAGCCGTTCGGCGGTGAGGCGGGAGACCTCCGACTCGACCCACAGCTTCAGCAGCCGCTGGTGGAGGTCGTGGGTGCGCAGTTCCGGCCGCTCGCGCCAGGTCTTCGCGACCGGGCCGATCATGCCGCCCTCGCGGGGCAGCCGCATGCCGCCGATGGCGACGCGTTCGTTGTTGAGGGTGGTCTGCGCGACCTTCCAGCCGTCGCCGATCTCGCCGAGGCGCCGGGAGTCCGGGATGCGGACGTCGGTCAGGAACACCTCGTTGAACTCGGCCTCGCCGGTGATCTGGCGCAGCGGCCGGACCTCGACCCCGGGGTCGGTCATGTCGCACAGGAAGTAGGTGATGCCGGCGTGCTTGGGCACGTCCGGGTCGGTGCGGGCGATGAGGATGGCCCAGCGGGCGATGTGGGCGCTGGACGTCCACACCTTCTGCCCGTTGACGACCCATTCATCGCCTTCCCTGACCGCGCGCGTGCCGAGCGCCGCGAGGTCGGATCCGGCGCCGGGCTCGCTGAAGAGCTGGCACCAGACCTCCTCGCCGGTCCACAGGGGTCGCAGATAGCGCTGCTTCTGCTCCTCGGTGCCGTACTTGAGGATCGTCGGCGCGGCCATGCCGAGGCCGATGCCGATGCGCCGCGGCTCGTTGTCGGGGGCGCCCGCGGCCTCCAGCTCGGCGTCCACGACGGACTGGAGGGAGCGGGGCGCGCCGAGTCCGCCGAGGCCCTCGGGGTAGTGCACCCACGCGAGTCCGGCGTCGAAGCGGGCGCGCAGGAAGTCCAGGCGGTCGGTCGTGGCAGACGAGGGGAGTGGGCCCGCAGGGCCCTCGGTTGAGGGCGGTGGCGGGAGAGGGGTGGGCGGATGGGCGGCCAGCAACTCCGCTGTACGGCGGCGCAGTTCGGCGGCGTCGGTCATGCCGCTCCTCCTTCGGTGAGTCCCGGGATCACGGCGACGCGCCCCGTGGTGACGCCGTCGGCGACGCGCTGCACGGCGGCGGCCGCCCCGCCCAGCGGGACGCGCTCGCTCACCAGCGGCTTGATGGCGCCCCGGGCGGCAAGCTCGGTGAGCTGCTCGTGGCAGTGCGTGATCAGCTTCGGGTTCTTGGTGTTGTACAGGCCCCAGTGCAGGCCGAGGATCGAGTAGTTCTTCACCAGGGCGTGGTTGAGCGCCGGGCTCGGGATCCGACCGCTCGCGAAGCCGACGACCACGATCCGGCCCTCGAAGGCGACGACCTTGGCGGACTGGTCGTACGCCTCGCCGCCGACGGGGTCGTAGACGACGTCGGCGCCCCGGCCGCCGGTGGCCTCCTTGACGGCGCCGATGACGTCCTCGGAGCGCCGGTCGACGACGACGTCGCAGCCCAGGTCCCGCGCCACGGCCACCTTGTCGGCGCCGCCCACGACGCCGATGACCCGCGCGCCGGCCGCCTTGCCGAGCTGCACGGCCGCGCTGCCGACCCCTCCTGCGGCAGCGTGGACGAGCAGCGTCTCCCCGGCCTCCAGGCCGGCCCGGCGGTGCAGGCCGAACCAGCCGGTCTGGTAGCCGATGTGCAGGGCGGCGGCCTCGGCGTCGTCCAGCGACTCGGGTGCGGGCAGGACGGCGGCGGCGTCCGCGACGGCGTACTCGGCGAAGCCGCCGTACGGCAGCGCCGGGTTGGCGATGACGCGGCGCCCGTCCTCGGTCTCGCCGCAGATCTCCACGCCCGGCGTGAACGGCAGCGGCGGCCGGACCTGGTAGTGGCCCCGGCACAGCAGCGCGTCCGGGAAGTTGATGTTCGCGGCGCGCACCTTCAGCAGGACCTGGCCGTCACCGGGCGTGGGCGTGTCGGCCTCGTCGAGGCGCATCACCTCGCTCGGCTCGCCGTTCTCGTGCACTTGCCATGCCTGCATGCGGGGCCTCCACGGGGGACTGCTTCGTCTGACCGGGGTCGGTTCGCATACTAAGCGGTCGCTTGCCGATCAGGGAACAGTCCGCCGGGGAACAGTCGTCTCCGTCACGCCTTCCGGGGACGCGCCCGTACGTGCATACGCTCGCCCTGCGGCCCGAACAGGCTGAGGCACTCCACCGGACCCTCCCCCGTCGACCCGAACCAGTGCGGCACCCGGGTGTCGAACTCGGCCGCCTCCCCCGGCTCCAGCACCAGGTCGTGCTCGCCCAGCTTCAGCCGCAGCCGCCCGGAGAGCACGTACAGCCACTCGTAGCCCTCGTGGGTCCGCTGTTCCGGCTCCTCGTTGCGCGGGGGCGCGAGGATCTTGAACGCCTGGAGTCCCCCGGGCTGCCGGGTGAGCGGCCAGAAGGTACGGCCGTGCTGCTCGATCGGCTTGGAGCGCACGCGCGGATCGTCCACCGGCGGGGCGCCGACCAGTTCGTCCAGCGGCACCTGGTGCGCCTGCGCGATCGGCAGCAGCAGCTCCAGGCTGGGCTTGCGCAGGCCGGACTCCAGCCGGGACAGGGTGCTCACGGAGATGCCGGTCGTCCCGGACAGCGCCGCGAGGGTCACGTCCCGGTCCTTGCGCAGCCTCCTGAGCCGTGGCCCCACTTCGGCGAGAACGTCGTCGGTACTCATCTCTGTATTGCAGAATCGGCAAGTTGATTTGTCAATCCCGTGCCGTGGAACGACTGTCGTGGTGGAGGTGGTCACCATGACCGAGAAGGACACCGAGAGTTACGAGGTCGTAGTCGTCGGAGGCGGCGCGGCCGGCCTGTCGGCCGCGCTGGTCCTGGGCCGCGCCCGGCGCCGGACCCTGGTCGTCGACGCCGGCGAGCCGCGCAACGCGCCCGCCGCCCATATGCAGGGCTATCTGTCCCGCGACGGCATGTCGCCCGGGGAGTTCCTGGCCGTGGGGCGCGAGGAGATCGCGCGGTACGGCGTCGAGCTGGTCCGGGACCGCGCGGTCGACGTCACCCGTCACGGCGACTTCACGGTGGCGCTGGCGAGCGGCCGCAGCGTCCGGGCGCGGCGGCTGGTCGTCGCCACCGGCCTCAGGGACGAGCTGCCCGACGTCCCCGGTGTCGCCGAGCGCTTCGGCAACGACGTGCTGCACTGCCCGTACTGCCACGGCTGGGAGGTCCGTGACCGGGCCTTCGGGGTGCTCGCGACCACCCCGCTGAGCGTGCACCAGGCGCTCATGGTGTCGCAGTGGTCGAAGGACGTGACCTTCTTCCTGCACGAGGTCGCCGAGTCCGACCTCTCGGACGACGACCTGCGCAGGCTCGCGGCGGCCGGCGTGAAGGTCGTCCCGGGTGAGGTGGCCGCGCTGGTGATCGAGGACGACCGGCTGACGGGGGTGCGGCTCGCGGACGGCACGGTGCACGCGCGCGAGGTCGTGTTCACGGCACCCCGCGCGGTGCCGCAGACCGGCCTGCTGCAGAAGCTCGGCGCCGAGTTCCAGGAGACCCCCTTCGGCTCCTACCCGGTGGTCGACCCGACGGGACTGACCTCCGTACCGGGCGTCTGGGCGGCCGGCAACGCGATGGGCTTCGCGGAGCAGGTCGTCAACGCGGCGGCGGGCGGCTACCGGGCGGGCGCCTTCATCAACGGAGAGCTGCTGATGGCGGACCTGGACGCGACCCTGTAAGGGGCGCGGGGCGGTATCGACATGCGGCTCCGCCGCGTGGGCGCGACCAGCCACAACGGCGCCGCAGCCGAACCACGGCCCGTTCGTCCGGGTGTAAACCGGCGGAGCCCGTCGCACCATGGCTGCATGCTGCTGACCCGGCTCGCCCGTGTGTCCCAGGAGATCGCCGCGACCTCGGCGCGCTCCCGGAAGACCGCTCTGCTGGCGGAGCTCTTCCGGGACGCCGAGGCGGACGACGTACCGATCGTCATCCCGTACCTGGCGGGCCGCCTCCCGCAAGGCCGGCTCGGCATCGGCTGGAAGGTGCTGAGCCGCCCGGTCCCACCGGCCGCCGAGCCGGCCCTCACCGTCCGCGAGGTGGACGCCCGGCTCACCGAACTCGGCAAGATCTCCGGCACCGGCTCGCAGGCCGAACGAGCCCGGCTCGTAGGTGAGTTGATGGGCTCCGCGACCGAGGACGAGCAGCGCTTCCTGTTCGGGCTGATCACCGGCGAGGTACGCCAGGGCGCCCTGGACGCGGTGGCGGTGGAGGGCCTCGCCCAGGCGACGGAGGCACCGCCGGCGGACGTGCGGCGGGCGGTCATGCTCGCCGGTTCCCTCCAGGATGTGGCTCAGGCGCTGCTCGCGGACGGGCCCGGGGTGCTGGAACGCTTCCGGCTCACCGTCGGCCGCCCGGTCCTGCCGATGCTGGCGCACACCGCGTCCGCGGTGCCGGAGGCGGTCGACAAGCTCGGCGCGTGCGCGGTCGAGGAGAAGCTGGACGGCATCCGCGTCCAGGTCCACCGCGACGGCGACTCGGTACGGCTCTACACCCGCACCCTCGACGACATCACCGACCGCTTGCCGGAAGTGACCGCCGCCGCACTGGAGTTGAGGGGCGAGCGTTTCATCCTGGACGGCGAGGTCATCGCCTTCGACGACACCGGCCGCCCCCGCTCCTTCCAGGAGACCGCCGGCCGCGTCGGCTCCCGCGTGGACGTGGCGACGGCGGCCGAGGAGGTCCCCGTCTCCCCCGTCTTCTTCGACGCCCTGTCCGTCGACGGCCACGACCTGCTCGACCTGCCGTTCACCGAGCGCCACGCGGAGCTGGCCCGCCTGGTCCCCGAGCCGATGCGGGTGCGCCGAGCGCTGGTGTCCGGCCCCGAGGACCTCCCGCGGGCCGAGGGCTTCCTCGCCGAGACCCTGGAGCGCGGCCACGAGGGCGTGGTCGTCAAGGCGCTCGACGCCCCCTACAGCGCGGGCCGGCGCGGCGCCTCCTGGCTGAAGGTCAAGCCCGTGCACACCCTCGACCTGGTGGTGCTCGCCGCCGAATGGGGCCACGGCCGCAGAACCGGCAAGCTCTCCAACCTGCACCTGGGGGCGCGCACGGCGGACGGCGGCTTCGCCATGCTCGGCAAGACCTTCAAGGGCATGACGGACGCGATGCTGGCCTGGCAGACCGAGCGGCTCCGGGAACTCGCCGTCCGCAGCGACGACTGGGTGGTGACCGTACGCCCGGAACTCGTCGTCGAGATCGCCTACGACGGCCTCCAGCGCTCCACCCGCTACCCGGCCGGCGTAACCCTCCGCTTCGCCCGCGTGGTCCGCTACCGCGAGGACAAACGGCCCGAGGAGGCCGACACGGTCGACACCCTGCTGGCCGCCCACCCGGAGGTGCGCCCGTGACGCCGTCCAGCGAGCGGCGCAGCGCGGGTCTGCTGCTCTACCGCCGCACCGACGCCGGCCTGGAGGTGCTGCTCGGCCACATGGGCGGCCCGTTCTTCGCCAAGCGCGACGCCGGGGCGTGGACGGTCCCCAAGGGCGAGTACGAACCCGACGAGCCCGCCTGGGACGCGGCCCGCCGCGAGTTCCAGGAGGAGCTGGGGCTGGCGCCGCCGGACGGGGAGGGCCTGCCGCTCGGCGAGGTCAGACAGACGGGCGGCAAGATCGTCACGGTCTGGGCGATCGAGGCCGACCTCGACCCGGCGACGGTCGTGCCCGGCACCTTCCGGATGGAGTGGCCGCCGCGCTCGGGCCGTACCCAGGAGTTCCCCGAGCTGGACCGGGTGGAATGGCTGGACCTCGACCGGGCGCGCGAGGTCGTCGTCAAGGCCCAGGCCGCGTTTCTCGACCGGCTGGCGGAGCACTCGGCCTGAGCGGCCCCACACGCGTTGCGGTAGCCACCGCGGCGCGGGAAGGTCGAAGCAACAGCCCGCTCCCAGGAGGTCGGTCATGCCCATCGCGACGGTCAACCCGGCGAACGGCGAGACGCTCAAGACGTACGAGGCCATGGGCGAGGAGGAGATCGAACGCAGGCTCCAGCTCGCCGAGGCCACGTTCCGCACGTACCGGACCACGACCTTCGTAGACCGGGGCCGCCTGCTGATCCAGGCCGCGAACCTCCTGGACGCCGACCAGGAGGACATCGCCCGGGTCATGACCACCGAGATGGGCAAGCCCATCAAGCAGGCCCGCGCGGAGGCCGCCAAGTGCGCCAAGGCGATGCGCTGGTACGCCGAACGCGCCGAGGGCCTGCTCGCCGACGAGGAGCCGGCCGACTCCGACGTGAAGGACTCGGGCGCCTCACGGGTACGGGTGCGCTACCGTCCGCTCGGGCCGGTCCTCGCGGTCATGCCGTGGAACTTCCCGCTCTGGCAGGTGATGCGCTTTGCGGCGCCGGCGCTGATGGCGGGCAATGTCGGCCTGCTGAAGCACGCCTCGAACGTCCCCCAGACCGCCCTGTACATCGAGGACCTGTTCCACCGCGCGGGCTACACCGAGGGCTGCTTCCAGACCCTGCTGATCGGCGCCGGGCAGGTCGACGACGTCCTGCGCGACGAGCGCGTCAGGGCGGCGACCCTGACCGGCAGTGAGCCCGCGGGCCGCGCGGTCGCCTCCACCGCCGGAGAGATGATCAAGAAGACGGTGCTGGAGCTGGGCGGCAGCGACCCCTACGTCGTCATGCCGTCCGCCGACATCGACCGCGCCGCGCAGATCGCGGTTACCGCGCGGGTGCAGAACAACGGGCAGTCCTGCATCGCCGCCAAGCGCTTCATCGTGCACCGGGACGTCTACGACGCCTTCGCCGAACGCTTCGTCGAGGGCATGAAGGCGCTGGCGGTCGGCGACCCGATGCTGGACGAGACGGACGTCGGCCCGCTCTCCAGCGAGCAGGGGCGCACGGATCTGGAGGAACTGGTCGACGACGCCAAGCGCAGCGGGGCGACCGTGCTGTGCGGCGGCCACCGGCTGCGCCGCCCGGAGCTGCCGGGCTGGTACTACCCGCCCACCGTCCTCTCCGACATCACCCGCGAGATGCGGATCCACCGCGAGGAGGCGTTCGGCCCGGTCGCCACGCTGTACCGGGCGAGCGACCTGGACGAGGCGGTCCTGATCGCGAACGACTCGCCCTTCGGACTGAGTTCGAACGTGTGGACCCGTGACGAGGCCGAGGTCGACCGGTTCGTACGGGACCTGGAGGCCGGGAGCGTGTACGTCAATGGGATGACGGCGTCCCATCCGGCGTTCCCGTTCGGCGGAGTGAAGCGGTCCGGATTCGGCCGTGAGCTGTCCGGGCACGGAATCCGCGAGTTCTGCAACATCACTACGGTTTGGCAGGGTGCGTGAGCGCCGCGCAGCTACGATCCCGGGTGTGAACCGCGAAGTTACTCTGCCGCTGATCGTCGATGACCGGGGGACCCTGCAGGTTGCTGCCGCCGATGTGAGCAAGCTGCTGCGTACGGTGGGTGGTCGGTGGCTGCACCTTGTCGAGGCCGGGGACGATGGGCTCGACGAGGACACGGTGGCCGCGCTGACCATCGAGCTGGCCAAGCTCGCCGACCGGATCGACGTGGCGTGCATCGCCCACAGCAGCGGGACCACTCCGTAGGGGCGGCCGTTCGGTGCCGGGTGCAGGGTCGTCGTGGCCGGTAGCGCCCACGCGGCGGAGCCGCATGTCGATACAGCCTCGCGCCCCCAGGGCATGGATCCGCGCAGTGTCGACCAGAACTGGTCCTCGTAGGACTGCAGCGAGCGGCCGTACCCGGATGCTCGGGACTCGTCCGGTTCGGTCTCCTCCAGGGCCGCACGTGCCGGCCGGTCCGGTTCCGGGGACGGTTCCGCGAAGAAGTCGAAGAAGGCGCGGGCCTCGTCCGTGAAGCCGTACCGGGTGCGCAGGGCCTCGGCGATCGTCGCGCAGTAGCCGCCCCAGGCCGCGAAGTTGGCCGTCAACGCGAGAACGGCCTCGGCCGGCTCGGCGTTCAGGGCCGGCCAGGCCACGTACGCGGGGTGTCCCTGGCAGCCCGGGAGGGGTTCGTAGGCGGCCGACTGCGCCTCCGTCACACCGCACGCCGCCGCGAACGCCCCCAGGCGCTCCCCCGCCAGCACCTCGCCCTCGGCCAGGAAGGTGAAGAAGGCGGCGGACTCGGGAGCGTCGGGCGTGGCCCGTTGGCCCAGATGGAGGAAGGCGATCCGTCATCGACGTCCTCCATCAACTCGGCTGCGGTCGACGCCCTCAGGGGCGCGGCACCCCTACGGCACTTACCGGATCGGCATACCCGACAACGTGCGGGCGATCACCAGCCGCTGGATCTCGCTCGTCCCCTCGAAGATCGTGTAGATCGCGCTGTCGCGGTGCATCCGCTCCACGGGGTACTCCCGCGTGTAGCCGTTGCCGCCAAGGATCTGTATGGCCTGAGCGGTGACCTTCTTGGACGTCTCGCTCGCGAACAGCTTCGACATCGACCCCTCGGCCGCCGTGAACGGCTTGCCGTTGATCGCCATCCAGGACGCCCGCCACACCAGCAGCCGCGCCGCGTCGATCTGCGTCCGCATCTCCGCCAGTTGGAAGGCCACGCCCTGGTTGTCGATGATCGGGCGCCCGAACTGCTCGCGCGTCATCGCGTAGTCGAGGGCGACCTCGTACGCGGCACGGGCGGTACCGACCGCCATCGCGCCGACGGCCGGCCGGGAGGCCTCGAACGTGGCCATCGCCGCGTTCTTCACCCGCTCGCCGCCGGCCTTGGCCCGCTCGCGGGCCCGCGCAAGGCGCTCGTCCAGCTTCTCCTTGCCGCCCAGCAGGCAGGAGCCCGGCACCCGTACGTTGTCCAGGATGACCTCGGCGGTGTGCGAGGCCCGGATGCCGTGCTTCTTGAACTTCTGGCCCTGGGAGAGGCCCGGTGTGTTCGGCGGGACGATGAAGGACGCGTGGCCCTTGGAGCCGAGCTCGGCGTCGACGACCGCGACGACCACGTGCACGTTGGCGATGCCGCCGTTGGTCGCCCAGGTCTTCGTGCCGTTGATCACCCACTCGTCCTTGGCCTCGTCGTAGACGGCACGCGTACGCATCGAGGCCACGTCGGAGCCGGCGTCGGGCTCGGAGGAGCAGAAGGCGGCGAGCTTGACATCGTTGGCGTCGCCGTACATCTGGGGCACCCAGGTGCCGATCTGCTCCTCGGTGCCATTGGCGAGGACGCCTACGGCGGCGAGACCGGTGCCGACGATCGACAGGGCGATGCCCGCATCGCCCCAGAACAGCTCCTCCATGGCCATCGGGATGCCGAGGCCCGTCTGGTCGAAGTACTGCTGGGCATAGAAGTCGAGTGAGTAGATGCCGACCTTCGCGGCTTCCTGGATGACCGGCCAGGGAGTCTCCTCACGCTCGTCCCATTCGGCGGCCGCGGGGCGGATCACATCGGCGGCGAAACCGTGCAGCCAGTCCCGGACCTCCTTCTGTTCGTCGTTGAGCTCCATGGTGAACTCGGCCATGTCCCCTCCAGCGGCGTACGTGCATGGCTTCGCGCATGCTTGTTACTTGCGGTAACCCTAGTTTGTTACTTGCCAGTAGGTAAAGTCAACTCGCGGCGCCGGATCGGTAGCCCGTTCGATGGTTGTGGCAGGTTGAGTGTTAGTTTGCGCAGGCGTCAGCGAATCAGCACGGGTGGGGAGAGCTCATGGACACCACACAGCGGACCGACCAGCAACGGTCCGCCGACCGCCGTCGGCGCGAGTTGCTGGAGGCTGCCGACAGGGTGGTGCTGCGCGACGGTCCCCAGGCCTCGATGAACGCGATCGCGGCCGAGGCGGGTATCACGAAACCGATTCTCTATCGGCACTTCGGCGACAAGGGCGGACTTTACGCCGCGTTGGCCAAGCGTCACACGGATGCGCTGCTGGACTCGCTGCGGGCCGCGCTGGACGCTCCCGCGGATCGCCGTGAGCGGGTCGAGGCGACGCTGGACACCTACCTCGCCGCGATCGAGGCCCGGCCTCAGGTGTACCGGTTTCTGATGCATCCGACCGAGGGCGGTCAGACGGCGGATCAGGGATTCGACGTCGGCAAGCACTCGATGCCGTTGCTCCGCACGATGGGCGAGGAGCTGGCGACCGTCATCGAGGAGCGGCTGGATCTCGGGCCGGGGAGTCAGCAGCTGGCCCGGGTGTGGGGGCACGGGATAGTCGGGATGATGCACGCCGCCGGGGACTGGTGGCTGGGGGAACGGCCGTGCTCGCGGACGGAGTTGGTGCGGAGTCTGGCCGACCTGTTGTGGGGGCGGCTGGCTGCCGCCGGGGACAGGATCGGCGGTCCGGGGTTCTGACGGTCGTGGTCCGGGTGCGGGTCCGTGGGGGCCGGTCGCGCCCGCGCGGCGGAACCGCAACTTGATACGGCCCCGCACCCCTGACGGCACTGCGGTCACCGGCGCCAAGGAGCTCGCGCCACCTGGCGCATGAGGCGGCGGTGGCGCCATCCGCCGACGCGGTCCGCGTACACCTTCCCCGCCAAGTGGTCGCACTCGTGCTGCAGGCAGCGCGCGAAGAAACCCGTCCCGTGGATCGTCACCGGCTCCCCGGTCATCGTGAAACCCTCGACCACCGCGTGGTCGTACCGCTCCGTCCCGGCCTCCAGGCCCGGCAGGGACAGGCAGCCCTCGGCGCCTCGGATCACCACACCGTCCGCCTCCACCAGCCGCGGGTTCACCACATGACCGAGGTGCCGTACGTCCTCGTCGTCGGGACAGTCGTAGACGAAGACCCGCAGCGACTCCCCCACCTGGTTGGCGGCGAGTCCCACGCCCTGCGCGGCGTACATCGTGGCGAACAAGTCGTCCACGAGCGTCGCCAGTTCCGGGCCGAAGTCGGTGACCTCCTCGCAGGGGGTGTGCAGGACGGAACTTCCGAGCAGGCTGAGGGGCCGAACACGTCCGTGTGTGCCCGGAATGGAGGCGTTGCGCATGGCCGCAAGGGTACGGCGATTCGGGAGTGCGAATGGATCTCGATAGGCTGACCACCACCACGTTGCCGTAGGGCTTCAGGCGCGGCGCGTACGCAAGGAGGATCGAGGACTGATGGCAGGCAACTCGGACCCGCTCTCGCCGCGGGCCAAGATCGCCGTGACCGCGGGCAAGGCGGTCGCGGCGGCATCGCGCGCCGCAGGGCGCGGCAGCGGTTCGGTGATCGGCGGCCGGGTGGCGCTCAAACTCGACCCCGACCTCCTCGCCCGGCTCGCACAGAACCTGGACGTGGTCCTGGTGTCGGCGACCAACGGCAAGACCACCACGACCCGGCTGATCGCGGAGGCGCTGGGGGCCGCCGGGCCGGTGGTCTCCAACGCGCTGGGCGCCAACATGCCCGCGGGCATCACCTCGGCGCTGGCCGGCGGCTCGGAAGCCCGCTACGGCGTCATCGAGGTCGACGAGAAGTACCTCGCCGGCGTCGCCCGGGACACGGACCCCAAGTGCATCGCGCTGCTCAACCTCTCGCGCGACCAGCTGGACCGGGCCGCCGAGACCCGGATGCTCGCCGAGAACTGGCGCGAGGGGCTGACGGGTTCGAAGGCGGTGATCGTGGCCAACGCGGACGACCCGCTGGTCGTGTGGGCCGCGTCGTCGTCCCCCAATGTGATCTGGGTCGCCGCCGGGCAGATGTGGAAGGACGACGCCTGGTCGTGCCCGTCCTGCGGCGGTGTGATGCAGCGGCCGGGCGACGACTGGTTCTGCGGCGAGTGCGGCTTCCGGCGTCCGACACCCAGCTGGGCGCTGTCCGGCGACCATGTCCTGGACCCGCACGGCTCGGCCTGGCCGATCCACCTCCAGCTGCCGGGGCGCGCCAACCAGGCCAACGCCACCTCCTCGGCCGCCGTCGCCGCCGTGTTCGGGGTGCCGCCGCAGGTCGCCCTGGAGCGGATGTACCAGGTGCAGGCCGTCGCCGGGCGCTATGACGTCGTGCAGTTCGAGGGGCGGGACCTGCGGCTGCTGCTGGCCAAGAACCCGGCCGGCTGGCTGGAGACGTTCTCCCTCATCGACCCGCCGCCGACCCCGGTGATCCTCTCCGTCAACGCGCGCGGCGCCGACGGCACCGACACCTCCTGGCTGTGGGACGTCGACTACACGCGGCTGACCGGGCACCCGATCTGCGTCATCGGCGACCGCAGGCTCGACCTCGCGGTGCGCCTGGAGGTCGCCAACCAGCAGTTCCAGGTGTGCGAGAACCTCGACGAGGCCGTGCGGAAGTGCCCGCCGGGCCGGATCGAGGTCATCGCCAACTACACCGCGTTCCAGGACCTGCGCCGCCGGGTCGGCAACTGAGCCAAGAGACTTCAGGGGACTAAAGTGAGCGACAACCAACTGCGGGTCGTCTGGATCTACCCGGACCTGCTCAGCACCTACGGCGACCAGGGCAACGTCCTCGTCGTGGAGCGCCGTGCCCGCCAGCGCGGCCTCGACGTGGCCCGCCTCGACGTGCGCAGCGACCAGCCGATCCCGACGTCCGGCGACATCTATCTGATCGGCGGCGGTGAGGACCGCCCGCAGCGACTGGCGGCGGAGCGGCTGCGCCGGGACGGCGGTCTGCACCGGGCCGTGGAGAACGGCGCCATCGTGTTCTCCGTCTGCGCCGGCTACCAGATCCTCGGCCACGAGTTCATCAACGACCTCGGTCAGCGCGAGCCCGGCCTCGGGCTGATCGACGTGGTGTCCGTGCGCGGCGAGGGCGAGCGGTGCGTCGGTGACGTGCTCGCCGACATCGACCCGCGCCTCGGGCTGCCGCCGCTGACCGGCTTCGAGAACCACCAGGGCGTCACGCACCTCGGCCCGACCGCCCGCCCCTTCGCCCAGGTCCGCCTCGGCAACGGCAACGGCACAGGTGACGGCACCGAGGGCGCGTACAACGAGACCGTCTTCGGTACGTACATGCACGGCCCCGTGCTCGCGCGCAACCCGCTGATCGCCGACCTGCTGCTGAAGCTGGCGCTCGACGTGAACGCGTTGCCGCCGACCGACGACCGTTGGTACGAGGCGCTGCGGGGCGAGCGCATCGCGGCCGCGCAACAGCCCGCCTGAGCGGTCGCTCGGCAGCCCGTCTGACGGCAGGTCCGCACAGGTGAGCGGGGTCGTCCAGCAGGCGGACGCACGGTTCGGCCCCGCCCCCTGATGCCGCTAGGGTGGCGGGGATTCGAGCCGGACAGCGTGGTCCGGTCCCGGCCCACGTGGAGAAGGTTTTTCGGGCTATGCGCATTGGTGTCCTCACGTCCGGCGGCGACTGCCCCGGCCTGAACGCCGTCATCCGGTCCGTCGTGCACCGTGCCGTCGTCGACCACGGCGACGAGGTCATCGGCTTCCGGGACGGCTGGAAGGGCCTCCTGGAGTGCGACTACCTCAAGCTCGACCTCGACGCGGTGGGCGGCATCCTCGCCCGCGGCGGCACGATTCTCGGTTCCTCCCGGGTCCAGCCGTCCCATCTGCGGGACGGTGTGGAGCGGGCCAAGGGCCATGTCGAGGAGCTCGGCCTCGACGCGATCATCCCGATCGGCGGTGAGGGCACGCTCAAGGCGGCCCGGCTGATGTCGGACAGCGGCCTGCCCGTGGTGGGTGTGCCCAAGACCATCGACAACGACATCGCCGTGACCGACGTCACCTTCGGCTTCGACACGGCGGTGACCGTGGCGACCGAGGCGCTGGACCGGCTCAAGACCACCGCCGAGTCCCATCAGCGGGTGCTGGTGGTCGAGGTCATGGGGCGGCACACCGGCTGGATCGCGCTGCACTCCGGCATGGCGGCCGGCGCGCACGCCGTCGTCGTACCGGAACGGCCCTTCGACATCGACGAGTTGACCCGGGTCGTCGGCGAGCGGTTCCAGGCGGGCAAGCGGTTCGCGATCGTCGTGGCGGCGGAAGGGGCCAAGCCGCGGCCCGGGAGCATGGCCTTCGACGAGGGCGGCAAGGACATCTACGGCCACGAGCGGTTCGCCGGGATCGCCCGCCAGCTGTCGATCGAGCTGGAGGAGCGGCTCGGCAAGGAGGCGCGGCCGGTGATTCTCGGGCATGTGCAGCGCGGCGGGACGCCCACGGCGTACGACCGGGTGCTGGCGACCCGGTTCGGGTGGCATGCGGTGGAGGCCGTGCATCGGGGGGAGTTCGGGCACATGACGGCGCTCCAGGGGACGGACATCGTGATGGTGCCGTTGGCCGAGGCCGTGGAGACGTTGAAGACGGTGCCGGCCGATCGGTACGAAGAGGCCGAGTGCGTGCTTTGAGCGGCCTCGCCGTGGGGGCTTCGGTTCGCCGCCGGGTGCTGCGGATCTGTGGTCGCTCGCGCAGTTCCCCGCGCCCCTGAGGGGCGCGCTGTAGTTGCCCCCGGTCGATGGGTCGGCCGGGGGCAGTTCTAGTCTGTGGGGGACAGACAGCGCGCAACCCCCACCAAACAGGAGCCGCAGGATGGATCACGGCGGGCACGGCATGATGATGGATCTGCCGCCGTTCACGCTGGGGCGGGGCCTTTCCTGGTCCGCGGACCCGTTCTTCCTGGTCGCCTGTCTTGTGGGGCTCGCGCTTTACGCGTGGGGGGTCGTGCGACTGCGGCGGCGTGGGGACGAATGGCCCGTGGGGCGGACCGTTTCCTATGCAGTCGGCGTGCTGTCCGTGATGCTCGTGATGTGCACCGGGCTGAACGACTACGGAATGGTCATGTTCAGCGTGCACATGGTGCAGCACATGGTGATCAGCATGCTGTCGCCGATCCTGATCCTGCTCGGTGCGCCCATCACGCTGGCACTGCGCGCGATGCCGCCCGCCGGGCGTGGGCGCAAGGGGCCACGGGAATGGCTGCTCGCCCTGCTGCACAGCCGGTACATGCGGATCATCACGCATCCGGCGTTCACCATTCCCCTGTTCATCGCCAGCCTCTACGCGCTGTACTTCACTCCGCTCTTCGACTTCCTGATGGGCTCGAAGACGGGACACATCGCGATGATGGTGCACTTCCTCGCCGTCGGCGTGGTGTTCTTCTGGCCGATCATCGGTGTGGATCCCGGTCCGCACCGGCCCGGGTATCTGATGCGGATGCTGGAGCTGTTCGCGGGAATGCCGTTCCACGCGTTCTTCGGCATCGCGTTGATGATGGCGTCCGAGCCGATGGTCGAGACGTTCAAGAACCCGCCCGGCTCCCTCGCCATCGACGCGCTGTCCGACCAGAACGCGGCAGGCGGTATCGCCTGGGCGTTCAGCGAGGTTCCGTCCGTGCTGGTGCTGATCGCGCTGCTGTTCCAGTGGTACGGCTCCGAGCAGCGACAGGCCAAGCGCAAGGACCGGGCCGCCGACCGTGACGGCGACAAGGAACTCGAGGCGTACAACGCCTATTTGGCCTCATTGAACGCACGCGGAAACTGACGAAACCGAAAGGCTTCGCCTTTCAGTAGCATGAAGCGCGTCGGGGGGAACCGCCGGGGGGAGCGGTGATGGCGTTTCGCGTTTTCGTACACAGGTCCGGAACAGCGGTGATTCGGAGGATCGCCGTCCTTTTGGTCCTCGTTCTGGCGCTCGGTGCGTGTGATCGGGGCACACCGCTGTTCCTGGTGAAGGCCGTGGCCGCGGGAGTTCCCTCGCTGGCCCCCTTCTTCGACGAGGATCAGGGGCTCGGGCGGGACGAGGCGCAGGTCACGGCCCAGCGGGCACCCGGTGGGCTCCAACAGGGGGACACACCCGGTCTGTACGGGGGATCCAAAAAGCCGACGGTCTGTGATGTCGTACGGCTCAAGGAGTTTCTCACCGATCCCGCCAATGACCGCAAAGCGCAGGCGTGGGCGACCGCGCTGTCCATCACCACTGCCGAGATTCCCGGCTATCTCGATCGGCTCACTCCGGTTCTCCTGCGTCACGACACGCTCGTGAAGAACCACGACTACAAAAAGGGAAAGGCCACCCCCTTCAACGCGTTGCTCCAGACGGGAATCGCGATTCTCGTCGACGAGCAGGGACTTCCCGCGGTGAAGTGTTCGTGCGGAAATCCGCTGCGGCCGTTCGACGGTGACACGAACCGGATAAAGGTCGAGTTCGACGACCGGAACGAGGAGTGGAAGGGCTACGAGAAGTCGTCCGTGGTGGCCGTGCGACCCGCGACGCGGAAGGTGGAGCGGCTCGCCCTCGTCGACGTGCACGAGCCGGACCGGGGCATCACCCGTCCCGTCGGCACCGCCGGCGAGAAGGACACCGCCTTCGACACCCGTGAGCGGCGCGCGGTGCCCGAGCTGGCGGGTGCCACCTTCGGGCAGGCGAGCCGCGAGCTGGCCGACCAGGGGCTGGCCGCCGCCTTCGCGGGCGGCGGGCTGCCGCCGGCCGGCGCCCGGGTGACGGCGTCGGATCCGCCGGCCGGGACCGAGCTGCGGTTCGGCGAGTACGTGACGCTGAGCGTGGCCGGGGCCGGGGCCGGGGGGAACTCCGGCGAGTCGTCCGACGGGACCACGACGTCCCCGTCGACGCGGGATCCGTCGGCCTCTACGACACCGACGCCGACGCCCTCGGGCTCGGGCTCGTCTCCGCCGGGCCCGTCCTCCGGCTCCGGAAGTCCCGGGCCGAGCGACTCCGGACCGGACACCTCCGCTCCGGGCACCACGAGCGGGCCCCCGTCCTCGGGTACGTCGTCCACGGCGCCGCCCGTCTCCGACCCGCCCACGACCGCCTCACCGCCCACGACGCCCAAGTCCCCCACAACGAGCTCGGCACCCCCGCCTCCGCCCCCGCCCCCGTCCAGCCCGCCGGCGCAGACCACCAGCTCGCCGCCGACGGTCACCAGCAGCGCGCCACCACCCCAGACCAGCAGCCCCGCCACGAGCCGACCCGGGACGGGCAGCCCCACCACAACCCAAACCGGAACCGGCAGCCCCGCCACGAGCCGACCCGAGACCGGCAGCCCCATCGCAAGCCGACCGGGAACCGGCAGCCCCGCCACAAGCAGACCCGGAACCGGCACCCCCACCACAAACCAAACCGGAACCGGCAGCCCCGCCACAAATCAACCCGGAACCGGCAGCCCCATCACCAGCCGACCCGGGACCGGCGCCCCGTCCCCCGCGAGCACCTTCGCCTAGCGATCGCGCGCTCAGCGCACCCGCAGAGCCTGGAGTCATGGGATGTCCTCAGGATCACCGACGTCGGGAGTGGGCCGGGTCATCGCCGGCCGTTATCTGCTGCTGAACCGGCTCGGCAGCGGTGGGATGGGCCATGTGTGGCTCGCCCACGACCGGAGACTCGCCTGCGAGGTCGCGCTCAAGGAGATCGTGTTCCGGGATCCGGCCGAGGCCGACGAGCGCGAGGCGCGGGTGGCCCGGGCCCGTGCGGAGGCCCGGCACGCGGCGGGGCTGCGCGGGCATCCGCACGTGGTGACCGTGCACGACGTGCTGGAGCACGAGGGCCTGCCGTGGATCGTCATGGAGTACGTCGAGGGCGCCGTGAACCTGCGCGATCTGGTCGCCCGGCACGGCCCCCTGGCGCCGGCGGAGTGCGCCCGCATCGGGCTCGCCGTACTGGACGCGCTGACCGCCGGGCACCGGCGGGGCGTCCTGCACCGGGACGTGAAACCGGCGAACATCCTGCTGGCGCCGGACCGCACCGGGACGCCGTACGGACGGGTCCTGCTCACCGACTACGGCATCTCGGTGCAGCCGGACGCCGGTGAGACCCGGTACACGCTGACGTCGGTGCTCGTGGGCACCTCGGGCTATCTGGCACCGGAGCGGGTCACCGGCGGGGCGCCCACACCGGCGACGGATCTGTTCTCGCTGGGCTGCACGCTGTACCACGGCGTAGAGGGCCGGGGCCCCTTCGAGCGTGAGTCGCATCTCGCGGAGCTGACGGCGGTCGTCACGGAGGAGCCCGGGGCGGCCGGGCGGGCCGGGGCGCTGGCGCCCGTCCTGTGGGGGCTGCTGGAGAAGGACCCGGCGCGGCGGATGGCTGCCGCTGAGGCGGAGGCGGCGCTCTCACGGATCGTCACGCCGGTTGCCGACGCGTACGCGCGGACGCAGACCGACCTCGGTTCGCAGCCGCACTGGGGCGGTGCGCCGCCGCCGGGGCCCGTGCCCGATCCAGCGGGGCCCGTGCCCGATCCGGCGGGGCCCGTGCCCGATCCGGCGGGGCCCGTGCCCGATCCGGCCGGTTTCGGTACCCTGCCGGTGTCCGGGCGACCGGGTGGTGTCCAGGGCTTTGGTCCCCCGTCCGGACGTCCCGGCGCGCCGACGGGCCCGGGCTCCGGCACGGTGAGCGGAAAGCCCGGCGGTTCGCCGACTCAGCCTCCCGGTGGACCGCTGGGCTTGGTTCCCGGTGCCGTGGACCAGAACCGGCCCCGTCCCCGCGCCGCGCACGCGGTCGTCGCCGGCCTGCTCGGGCTGGCGCTCGCGGGGGCCGGTGTCTGGTACGCCATGTCCCAGGAGTCGGACCCCGGCGGCACGGGACGGCCGTACGGGGACGCCGTGGGCCTCGCGGCGCCGCTGAAGGGCGGTGACTGCGTGCTCGCCGACTGGCCCGGCAGGACCGCCTTCCAGGGCACGCCCCGGCTGAGCCTCGACGCCAGTTGTGGGGAGAAGGCGCCCGACGGACAGGTGATGGCGTTCGTGGCGGCCGCTTCCGCCGCCGAGGCACGGCAGGACGGGCCGGCGGCGTGCGAGGAGCGGACGCGGGAGCTGCGCGGGCGGCTCGCGGACGTGCGCAGTCTCGCCGTCGTGCCGACCGAGGCCGGGTTCGAGACGGCCAGGCGGCGTACGGCCTGTGTGGTGCTGGGGGCGCACGGGCCGGTGTACGGGCCGCTGGGCGGGCACCGCAGGCCGGGGGTGGCGTTCGCGGACACGGCGACCATGCAGCGCCGGGACTGTCTGGACGTCCGCTCGCCCCGGGACGCGCGGCTGGTGTCCTGTGCGGAGCCGCACGACGAGCAGGTGCTCGGATTCACCCGTTTGGGCGCCGACGTCACGCTCGCCGAGGCGCGTACCGAATCGGACACGGCGTGCGCCCGCGAGGTCCCGCCGCGCGACTACGGATTCGATCCTTCCGTCCACACGGCTGGTTCCTGGACGAGCGAAGGGCCCTGGAAGAACGGCACCCATTTCGTCGTGTGCACCGTTCGGAAGCAGAACGGAGGCACCATGGAGGGGGACGAACCTTAGGAGGGTGTTGCGATGCCCGGTTCTACGGACGGTTCTACGAAGGCGATGGGGGTGCTCACCGTCGGCGGCCTCGTCGCGGTGACGGCCTACACGGTGGCGCTCGGGAGCAATGGCTGGCTGTGGTTCGGGTGGGTGGTGCTGGGGCTCATCACGCTGGGGATGGTCGTCAGCCGTCCGACGTGAGCCTCACTCCCGGGTGAGTCGCCCCGCCGAGTGCACGCCCGGCTGGTACTTCGGCAGCCGGGCGGTCACTTTCATGCCCGCGTTCGGGGCGGTCTCGATGACGAGTCCGTAGTCGTCGCCGTAGACCTGCCGGAGCCGGTCGTCGACGTTCGACAGTCCGATGCCGCCCGACGGGCTGTCCTCGCCCGCGAGGATGCGGCGCAGCAATGCGGGGTCCATGCCGGCGCCGTCGTCCTCGATGACGACCAGGGCCTCGGCGCCCGCGTCCTGTGCGGTGATCTGGATCCGGCACGTGTCGGCCTTGCCCTCCAGGCCGTGCTTGACCGCGTTCTCCACCAGCGGCTGCAGGCACAGGAAGGGCAGGGCGACGGGCAGCACCTCCGGGGCGATCTGGAGGGTCACCGAGAGGCGGTCGCCGAAGCGTGCCCGGACCAGCGCCAAGTAGTGGTCGATGGCGTGGAGTTCGTCGGCGAGAGTGGTGAAGTCGCCGTGCCTGCGGAAGGAGTAGCGGGTGAAGTCGGCGAACTCCAGGAGCAGTTCGCGGGCACGCTCGGGGTCGGTGCGCACGAAGCTGGCGATGACCGCGAGCGAGTTGAAGATGAAGTGCGGGGAGATCTGGGCCCGCAGTGCCTTGATCTCGGCCTCGATCAGCCGGGTGCGGGACTGGTCGAGGTCGGCCAGCTCCAGCTGCACGGACACCCAGCGGGCCACCTCGCCCGCCGCCCGCACCAGCACAGCCGACTCGCGGGGCGCGCAGGCGACCAGGGCGCCGTGGACACGGTCGTCGACGGTGAGCGGGGCGACGACCGCCCAGCGCACCGGGCAGTCGGGCGTGTCGCAGGTGAGCGGGAAGGCCTCGCCGCGGCCCGACTCCAGAGGGCCGGAGAGGAGTTCCATGATCTCCGTACGGTGATGGCCGCCGACCCCGTCCCAGACCAGGACGTCCTTGTGGTCGGTCAGGCAGAGCGCGTCGGTGCCGAGGAGCGAGCGCAGCCGGCGGGCGGACTTGCGGGCGGTCTCCTCGGTGAGTCCGGACCGCAGCGGGGGCGCGGCGAGGGAGGCGGTGTGCAGGGTCTCGAAGGTGGCGTGCTCGACGGGGGTGCCGAGGTCGCCGAGGTTCTGCGGGCGGGCGGTGCGGCGGCCGAGCCAGAAGCCGGCGGCGAGCAGCGGAAGGATCGCCACGCACAGGCCCGCCAGGAATCCGCTCATGCCGTCACCACCTCGCGCCGTCCGGCGATGGACCGCCTCATCCCTTCGCCTCCGCCCGCAGCTCCTCCGGCAGATGGAACCGGGCCAGAATCGCCGCCGTTCCGGGCGGCACACGGCCCGGGGTGGCCAGGGACACCACGATCATCGTGAGGAAGCCCAGCGGCACCGACCAGAGCGCGGGCCAGGCGAGCAGCGCGTGGGCGGCTCCGGAGCCCGGGAAGCCGGCCATCGTCGCGGCGACGGCGAGCAGCGCGGAGCCGCCGCCGACCAGCATTCCGGCGGCGGCGCCGGGCGGGGTGAGCCGGCGCCACCAGATGCCGAGGACGAGCAGCGGGCAGAACGAGGACGCCGACACGGCGAAGGCGAGGCCCACCGCGTCGGCGACCGGCAGTCCGCCGACGAGGACGCTCGCGGCGAGCGGGACGGCCATGGCGAGGACCGTGCCGAGCCGGAAGTGCCGTACGCCGCGGGACGGCAGGACGTCCTGGGTGAGCACGCCGGCGACGGCCATGGTCAGGCCGGACGCCGTGGACAGGAACGCGGCGAAGGCGCCGCCCGCGACCAGCGCGCCGAGGAGGTCCCCGCCGAGGCCGCCGATCATGCGGTCGGGCAGCAGCAGGACGGCCGCGTCGGCGTCGCCGGTGAGGGTGAGTTCGGGAGCGTACAGGCGGCCGAGGGCGCCGTAGACCGGGGGCAGCAGGTAGAAGGCGCCGATCAGGCCGAGCACGGCGACGGTGGTGCGGCGGGCGGCGACGCCGTGCGGGCTGGTGTAGAAGCGGACGACGACATGCGGCAGGCCCATGGTGCCGAGGAACGTGGCGAGGATCAGTCCGTACGTGGCGTACAGCGGGCGTTCGCCGCGGCTCTCGGCCTGCGACGGGGACAGGCCGCCGCCCGCGCCGCGGTCGCGTTCGGGGACCTCGGCGCCCTTGGCGAAGGTCAGCTTGGTGCCGGCCTCGATGTGGTGGGTGCCGACGGGGAGTGCGAGCTTGTCTTCCTCGTGGTCGCGGCCGTCGATCGTGCCGCTCACGGTGACGTCGAGCGGCCGGTCGAGCTTCAGCTTGATGCTGTCGTCGATGCGGACGACGCTCTGTTCGCGGAAGGTGGCCGGTTCGTCGAAGGCGTGCCGGGGGGCGCCGTCGCCCTGCCAGGCGAGGACCAGGAAGAGGGCGGGGACGAGCAGCGCGGTCAGTTTGAGCCAGTACTGGAAGGCCTGCACGAAGGTGATGCTGCGCATGCCGCCGGCGGCGACGATGGCCACCACGACGACCGCGACGATGAGTCCGCCGAGCGAGTCGGGGGCGCCCGTCAGCACGGTCAGCGTCAGCCCGGCGCCCTGGAGCTGGGGCAGCAGATACAGCCAGCCGGTGCCGACGACGAAGGCGCCCGCGAGCCGGCGCACGGCCTGCGAGGACAGCCGGGCCTCGGCGAAGTCGGGCAGGGTGTAGGCGCCGGAGCGGCGCAGCGGGGCGGCGACGAAGAGCAGCAGGACGAGGTATCCGGCGGCGTAGCCGACCGGGTACCAGAGCATGTCGGGTCCCTGCACGAGCAGGAGCCCCGCGATGCCGAGGAAGGAGGCGGCGGAGAGGTACTCGCCGCTGATGGCGGCCGCGTTGAGGCGGGGGCCGACGGTGCGGGAGGCGACGTAGAAGTCGGAGGTGGTGCGGGATATGCGCAGGCCGAAGGCGCCGACGAGGACGGTCGCCAGCACCACGAGGGCGACGGCGGGGACGGCGTAGCTGGAGTTCACGGCCGGGTCCGTTCCTCGGGCTCAGCGGTCTTCGACGAGGCGTACGAAGTCACGTTCGTTGCGCTCGGCGCGCCGTACGTACCAGCGGGCGAGGAGGACCATCGGGGCGTAGAGGCAGAAGCCGAGGACCAGCCACTCCAGGCCGCGGGCGTCCGGCATGGCGGCGAACAGCAGCGGCAGCGGGCCGATGAGCAGGCCGAGTACCGCGAACACGGCCAGGCCGGCGCGGAGCTGGGTGCGCATCAGCGACCGTACGTAGGTGTGGCCGAGGGTGGTCTGCTCGTCGATCTCGGTGCGGGGGCGGTAGTAGCCGGACGCGGGGCGGCGGCTGCGGGGCGGGCCGGTGACCACGACGCGGCGCTCGGCGGGGTCCTGGTTGGGCACGGCTACGACCTCCTCATCAGCAGGTCCCGCAGCTCGCGCGCGTGGCGCCGGCTGACCTGGAGTTCCTCGGCGCCGACCATGACGCTGACGGTGCCCGCGTCCAGGCGGAGTTCGCCGATGTGGCGCAGGGCGACGAGGTGGCGGCGGTGGATGCGGACGAAGCCTCGGGAGCGCCAGCGCTCCTCAAGGGTCGACAGGGGGATGCGGACGAGGTGGCTGCCCTTGACGGTGTGCAGGCGGGCGTAGTCCCCCTGGGCCTCGACATGCGTGATGTCCTCGACGGCGACGAAGCGGGTCACGCCACCGAGTTCGACGGGGATGTGGTCCGGGTCGGGTTCGCTCACGGGTATTCGGGGGGCGGCGTCGCGCAGTTCGGCGGCCCGGCGGACGGCCTCGGCGAGGCGTTCCTTGCGCACCGGTTTGAGGAGGTAGTCGACGGCCTTGAGGTCGAATGCCTGGACGGCGAAGTCCTCGTGGGCGGTGACGAACACGACCAGCGGCGGCTTGGCGAGCCCGGTGAGCAGGCGGGCCAGGTCGAGTCCGTCCAGGCCGGGCATGTTGATGTCGAGGAAGACGACGTCGATCGACTCGGGGCCGTGGGGCCCCGACTCCAGCGCGCGGTTGATGCGCCGCAGCGCCTCGGTCGCGTCGCCGGCGCCTTCCGCGCTGCCGATGCGCGGGTCCGCGTTCAGGAGGTAGAGCAGCTCCTCCAGCGAGGGGCGTTCGTCGTCGACAGCCAGGGCGCGCAGCATGAACGGGAGTGTAAGAGCAATGAGCACGCCTGGGCATGTGCTCTGCGTGGACGTTCGCGCTGGGTGCCGGGCCGCTTACAGTGCCCTCATGAACAGCGGCGCTGCCTCCTTCGACGAACTCGACCGGAAGATCATCACCGCGCTGATGGCGAACGCCAGGACGAGTTTCGCGGAGATCGGCTCGAGCGTCGGACTGTCCGCGACGGCGGTGAAGCGGCGCGTGGACCGGTTGCGCGAGACCGGCGTGATCACCGGCTTCACGGCCACGGTCAAGCCGTCGGCGCTGGGCTGGCGTACCGAGGCGTACGTCGAGGTGTACTGCGAGGGCGCGGCGCCGCCGCGGCGGCTCGCGGAGGTGGTCCGCAACCATCCGGAGATCACCGCGGCGATGACGGTGACCGGCGGCGCGGACGCGCTGCTGCATGTGCGGGCGCGGGACGTGGAGCACTTCGAGGAGGTGCTGGAGCGGATTCGTGTCGAGCCGTTCATCCGGAAGACGATCAGCGTGATGGTGCTGTCGCACCTGATCCCGGACAGTCCGGAGGCGGGCGCCACCCAGGCCGTCCCGCCGGAGGACGGCGGGACGGCAATCCGCGCAGCAGACGTGCGCTGACGCCGCAAAATTCGCAGCATTCCTGCGTGAACGCGCAATTCTTGTTTCTTGTCGGGCGTCCGCGTGTCTTTCTACCTTGGTGTCAATCCTCATCGACACCGTAGGAAGCGGAGGAACCCCTCTGTGCCCGAAACCCGTGTGCCGCGCCGGCGGCGCTTCCTCGTCTGCGAGCCCAGACACTTCGCCGTGCAGTACGCGATCAACCCCTGGATGCAACCCGACATCCAGGTCGACGTCGATCTGGCCCGGGAGCAGTGGCAGTCGCTGATCCGTGCCTACCGTGCCCACGGTCACGAGGTCGACACGCTGGAGCCGGTCGCCGGTCTGCCCGACATGGTGTTCGCCGCGAACTCGGCGGTCGTCGTCGGCGGCCGTGTCTTCGGCTCCCTCTTCCACGCGCCCGAGCGCCGTCCGGAGTCCACGCACTACGAGACGTGGTTCAAGACGGCGGGCTTCGACGTGTACCGGCCCGAGTCCGTGTGCGAGGGCGAGGGCGATCTGGTGTGGACGGGCCGCTATGTGCTCGCCGGCACCGGTTTCCGCACCACCCGGGACTCCCACCGGGAGGTGCAGGAGTTCTTCGGCCACCCCGTGGTCAGCCTGACCCTGGTGGACCCGTACTTCTACCACCTGGACACGGCGCTGTTCGTCCTCGACGGCGGGCCGGACGGAAATATCGCCTACTATCCGGAGGCCTTCTCGCCGGGCAGCCGCGAGGTGCTCCAGCGGCTGTACCCGGACGCGGTGCTCGCCACCCGCGACGACGCCTCCGCCTTCGGCCTGAACTCCGTCTCCGACGGCCGTCACGTCTTCATCGCGCCCCAGGCCGAGGCGCTCGCCGCCCGGCTGGACGAGCGCGGTTATGTCCCCGTCCCCGTCGACCTGTCGGAGTTCCGCAAGGCCGGCGGTGGCATCAAGTGCTGCACTCAGGAGATCCGCTCATGACCGCGCCCGCGCAGACCCGTTCGTCCGCCGATCTGATCCGCGCCGAAGAACCGGTCCTGGCGCACAACTACCACCCGCTCCCGGTGGTCGTCTCCCGCGCCGAGGGCACCTGGGTGGAGGACGTGGAGGGGCGCCGGTACCTCGACCTGCTGGCGGGTTACTCGGCGCTGAACTTCGGCCACCGCCATCCGGCGCTGATCGAGGCGGCGCACGCCCAGCTCGACCGGCTGACGCTGACGTCCCGGGCCTTCCACAACGACCGGCTCGCCGGGTTCGCCGAGCGGCTGGCGGCGCTGACCGGCCAGGACATGGTGCTGCCGATGAACACGGGCGCCGAGGCCGTGGAGAGCGGCATCAAGGTGGCCCGCAAGTGGGCGTACGACGTGAAGGGCGTCCCGGCCGACCGGGCGACGATCGTGGTGGCGGCGGACAACTTCCACGGCCGTACGACGACCATCGTCAGCTTCTCGACGGACGAGACCGCACGGCAGGGCTTCGGTCCCTTCACGCCGGGCTTCCGGGTCGTGCCGTACAACGACCTGCCGGCGCTGGAGGCGGCGATCGACGAGACGACCGCCGCGGTGCTGCTGGAGCCCATCCAGGGCGAGGCGGGCGTGCTCATCCCGGACCAGGGCTATCTGGCCGGCGTGCGCGAGCTGACCAGCCGCAAGGGCTGCCTGTTCATCGCGGACGAGATCCAGTCGGGCCTCGGCCGCACGGGCCGTACGCTCGCGGTCGACCACGAGTCGGTCGTGCCGGACGTGGTGCTGCTGGGCAAGGCGCTGGGCGGTGGCATCGTGCCGGTGTCGGCGGTGGTGGGCAGCCGCGAGGTGCTCGGGGTGCTGCGGCCGGGCGAGCACGGCTCGACGTTCGGCGGCAACCCGCTGGCCGCCGCGGTCGGCACGGCCGTGGTCGAACTGCTGGAGACGGGCGAGTTCCAGCGCCGGGCCACCGAGCTCGGCGTAGTGCTGCGCGGCGGTCTGTCGGCGCTGCTCGGCAAGGGCGTGGTCGGCTTCCGCGCGCGCGGCCTGTGGGCGGGCGTCGACGTCGACCCGGCGGTCGGTACGGGCCGTGAGATCAGCGAGCGGCTGATGCGCGAGGGCGTACTGGTCAAGGACACCCACGGCTCCACGATCCGTATCGCTCCGCCGCTCACGATCACCCCGGAGGAGCTGACGGGGGCGCTGGGCGCCCTGGAGAAGGTGCTCGGCTGAGGGACCACCGCTCGGCAGCCCGGTTCCCCCTGGTGCGGGGGCCGGGCCGCCGGCATCCCACCCCGCTCCCCCGCCACTCCCGGCCCTCGCAAAGAGGCAGGTGTGAGCGGAAGGGTGAAGATGGGGACAAGAGGTGGTAGACCGCTCTCAGCGACAGAGAGGTCGGCCGTGGGCGCACACGAGGAGCAGGACGTTGCCCGGCAGTGGTTCGACGTGGCTGATGCCGCGGCTGTGCTGCTCGACGCCCAGGGGCGGGTGACGGGCTGGACCAGGGACGCGCAGAGGCTGCTGAAGTACCCCGCCGCCGAGGTGGTCGGCACGAAGGCCGGGACCCTGCTGTCGGCCGAGGACGCCCTGCGCGTGCCCGACCTCGCGCGGCGGTGCCGCAGGGACGGCGGCTGGTCGGGACTGCTGGCCGCGGTGCGCAGGGGCGGGGATCCGGTCAGGGTGATGGTGCGGGTGACCTCCGCCCAGGAGGCGCCCGGCCCGTCGTGCTGGCTGGTGCTGCTGTCCGAGATGGGTGATGCCCCGGGGTGGGCGATGAGCCGGACCGTGCTGGAGCAGATGGTCGCCGGGTCCCCCGTCGGGATGGCGATCGTGGACACGGATCTGCGATACGTGTGGTCGAACGCGGCCCTGGAGCAGTTCGGCGGCGGCCCGGGGCAGAACCGGCTGGGGCTGCGACTGGCCAACGTCCAGCCGGGTCTGAACTCCCGGTCGATCGAGGCGCAGATGCGCCGGGTGCTGGAGACCGGTGATCCGGTGGTGGGCTACGAGCACGTGGGGCTCGTGCGGTCCGCACCGCACCGGGAGACGGCGCACATGATGTCGTTCACCCGGCTCGAGGACGAGCAGGGCCACCCCATGGGCGTCTACTACACCGTCGTCGACGTCAGCGCGCGGTTCCGCGCCCGGCAGCGCCTGGACCTGCTCGACCGGGCCGGCGAGCACATCGGCCGCAGCCTCGACATCATGCAGACCGCCCAGGAGCTGGCCGACGTGGCGATCCCGACGTTCGCCGACTTCGTCTCCGTGGACCTGCTGGAACCGGTACTGGCGGGAGCCGAGCTCGCCGCCGGGCCGCCCGGCGACACGGCCGAGGAGCAGCTGCGCCGGGCCGGGCAGATGTCGGTGAACGAGAATCTGCCGGAGGCGACCTTCGCCGTGGGTGACGTGGCCTCCTACCTCGTCGGCTCCCCGCCGCTGCGAGTCCTGGCGACGGGCCTGCCCTGGCGTCAGGCACGTCTCGACCCACTCGCCAGGGACTGGGCCACGCATGCGTCCGGGCGCCGGCCGGCGACCTTCCTGGAGCTGGGGCTCCAGAGCGTGATGACCGTTCCGATCCGCGCGCGTGGTGTCACCCTCGGCGTCACCACCTTCTTCCGGCACCGCCGCCGGGACCCCTTCGACGAGGACGACCTGACCCTGGCGGAGGACCTGGTCTCACGTGCGGCCGTCTGCGTCGACAACGCCCGCCGCTACACGCGCGAGCGCGACGCCGCGCTGGTCCTGCAACGCAGCCTGCTCCCCCACCGGCTGCCCGATCAGGACGCGGTGGAGGTCGCCGCCTGCTACCGGCCGGCCGACGAGCTGACCGGCCTCGGCGGCGACTGGTACGACCTGATCACGCTGTCCGGCGGCCGGGTCGCGCTGGTGGTGGGCGAGGTGCCCGGGCACGGCATCGACGCCGCCGCGGCGATGGGCAGGCTGCGGACCGCCGTACGGACCCTCGCCGCGCTGGACCTGCCGCCCGACGAGGTGCTGGCCCACCTCGACGACCTGGTCGCGCGCTCCGCCCGCGAGGAGGGCGTCGAGGCGAGCAGCGAGGAGGCCGCCGTCGCGCAGTCGGTGGGGTCCGCGTGCCTGTACGTCGTCTACGACCCGGTCGACGGGCAGTGCACGATGGCGGCCGCGGGGCATCCGGCGCCGGCCGTGGTGCTGCCCGACGGCGAGGTCACGTTCGTGGATCTTCCGCAGGGAGCGCCGCTGGGGGTCGGTGGCCCTCCGTTCGAGTCGGTCGAGCTGGCGCTCGCGGCGGGCAGCACGCTCGCCCTGCACAGCGACGGGCTGCTGGCGCGGGAGGAGGACGGCCGGGCCGTGGAGCCGGACCGGGACAGGTTGCGACGGGCCCTGGAGGGGCGCACGGACTCGCTCGACCACCAGTGCAGGACCGTGGTGGAGGCCCTGGTCCCGGACCGCCCGCACGACGACGTGGCGCTGCTGCTGGCCCGCACCCGGGTGCTCGGCACCGAGCAGGTCGCCGACTGGGACCTGCCCGCGGACCCGGCGGCCGTCGCCGACGCCCGTAAGACGGCCGCCCGGCTGCTGACGGAGTGGGGCCTGGACGAGCTGGCCTTCACGACGGAGCTCGTGGTCAGCGAGCTGGTCACGAACGCGATCCGGTACGCGGCCGGCCCCATCAGGTTGCGTCTGATCAGGGAGCGCGCGCTGGTCTGCGAGGTCTTCGACGGCGGCGCGACCGCCCCGCACCTGCGCCATCCGCGCACCACGGACGAGGGCGGCCGCGGGCTGCTGCTGGTGTCCCAGTTCACCCAGCGCTGGGGCACCCGGTTCGTCCCCGAGGGGAAGATCATCTGGGCCGAGCAGTCTCTGACCGATCAACCTCCTCAACCTGACGAATCGGCGCAGATGTAGTACATCGATAGATACGCCATATGGCGTGACGAACTGGTCGGATTCCGGTGGTGAGGCGAGAGCCATGAACGAGTCGGCTGTCGACTACGAGGCGATCTTCCAGGGCCTGCCCGGAATGGTGGCCCTGCTGACCCCGGACCTGATCTACGTCGATGCCAACGAGGACTTCCAGCGCCTGTCCGGACGCCGTCGCGAGGAACTGGTGGGCCGGTACCTCTTCGACGTCTTCCCCGACAACCCCAACGACTCCACGGCCACCGGCATGCGCAACCTCCAGGCCTCGCTGCTGCGCGTGGTGGCCACCGGCGAGCGCGACACCATGGCGCTCCAGCGCTACGACGTCGAGGACCCCCTGCATCCCGGCGAGTGGGAGGAGCGCTACTGGAGCCCGGTCAACGCGCCCGTCTTCGGCCCCGACGGGAAGGTGGCGCTCCTGGTGCACCGGGTGGAGGAGGTCACCGAGCTCATCCGGCAACGCGGCGCCACGGGCGGCAACAGCCGGGCACGCGTACTGGAGGCCGAGCTGTACACGCGGGCACGGGAACTCCAGGAGGTCAACGAACGGCTGCGGCAGTCCCACGCCCGCGAGCGCGAGGTGGCCCTCGCCCTCCAGGAGGCGATGCTGCCGCCGCGCCGGCAGGTGCGCACCCGCCGGGCCGCCGTGCGCTACCGGCCCGCGATCGGCGCGCTGAACGTGTGCGGCGACTGGTACGACCTGGTCGACCTGGTCGGCGGCAACCGCATCGGCGTCTCCGTGGGCGACGTGGTCGGGCACGGCCTCGGCGCGGCCGGCGTGATGGGGCAGCTGCGCAGCGCGCTCAGCGCCACGTCCCGGGTCGCCGACGGCCCCGCGCAGGCGCTGGACGTGCTGGGGCGCTACGCCCATGTCGTCGACGGCGCCGAATCGGCCACCGCGGTCACGACGTTCATCGACTTCGACGCCCGGACGATCACCTACAGCAGCGCGGGCCATCCGCCGCCCGTCCTGGTCCATCCCGACGGCCGGGTGGAGTTCCTCGACCAGGCCACCGACCCGCCGCTGGACGCCCGGCCCGACCCGATACCGAGACCCCAGGCGGTCACCACCTACACGAGCGGTGCCACTCTCGCGCTGTACACGGACGGCCTGGTGGAACGCCGTCGCGAGGACATCGGCACCGGGCTGGCCCGCCTCGCCGAATCGCTCGTGCGCCATCGCACCGCCGACCCGGAGCCCCTCGCCGACGCCGTCCTGCTGGAGCTGCTTCCGCCCGGCGGAGCGACCGACGACACGGCACTGATCATCGTGCGCCTGTGATGGGCGGACAGAGGCGACGGCCGCGCGCGGCCACGGACCACCCGCCGCCCGGCGATCGTGATCACGCCAAACCCGGCCGTCGGGTTGCCGCGCACCCGTCCCGAAGACCAGGCTGGTCAGGCGGTCCTCCCCGCCCGCAAACGACACCGCCCACCGGCTGCCTGACACCCGGTCAGGAAAGTCGGCAAGAGTCGGTATCGGTCCCGACCGGCCCGGTTCCGGCCGCTCAACCCGGCGCCTACACTGGCCTCCCCACGGCACGCTGGTTGACCTGCCAGAACGCGGCGGCCCGAGCTGATCCCCCGAGTGAGGAGCGCCCCTTTGTTCTATTACGTACTCAAATACGTATTGTTGGGACCGCTGCTGAGACTGGTCTTCCGGCCGCGCATAGAAGGCCTCGAGCACGTCCCGGCCACCGGCGCGGCCATCGTCGCCGGCAACCACCTGTCGTTCTCCGACCACTTCCTGATGCCGGCGATACTCAAGCGGCGCATCACCTTCCTGGCGAAGAAGGAGTACTTCACCGGCCCGGGGATCAGGGGCCGCCTCACCGCGGCGTTCTTCCGCAGCGCGGGCCAGATCCCGGTCGACCGCACCGGCAAGGAGGCGGGCCAGGCCGCGATCCGCGAGGGGCTCGGCGTCCTGAGCAAGGACGAGCTCCTCGGCATCTACCCCGAGGGCACCCGCTCGCACGACGGCCGCCTCTACAAGGGCAAGGTCGGCGTCGCCGTGATGGCCCTCAAGGCGGGGGTCCCTGTCATCCCCTGCGCGATGATCGGCACCTTCGAGGCCCAGCCGCCCGGCAAGGTCATCCCCAACATCCATCCCGTGAAGATCCGCTTCGGCAAGCCCCTCGACTTCTCGCGCTACGAAGGCATGGAGAACGAGAAGGCGATCCTGCGCGCGGTGACCGACGAGATCATGTACGCCATCCTGTCGCTGTCCGAGCAGGAGTACGTCGATCAGTACGCGGCCGTCGTCAAGGCCGAGGAAGAGGCGGCGGCGAAGGCGGCCAAGGCGGAGAAGGAGCGCAGGTTCCCGAGGCTGCCCATCAGCTGACGGACCGCCGGCCGAGTGGCTGCTCAGGCGAGGGCGTCGAGCGCCTCGTCGAGCAGCCCGCGCAGCCGCCGGGCGTCCGCCGCCACCGCGCTCACCAGGACCGCCGGCCCGGCGAGCGGCAGCACCGCGGCGTTCTCGCCCAGCACCCGGGCCGCCACCGGAGTCTCACCGAACTCGGGCCGCAGGACGACGAGTTGCCCCACGGCCCGGCAGCCGCCGAGTCCTGCGGGGCCGTCCCAGCCACCCGGCGCCCCGGGCCCGCAGGCCAGCTCCTGGTCGAGCACCACGCGTCCCTCGACACGCACCCGGATCCGGCTGCCGAGCCGTCCGGACTCCTCCCCCACCCGCCCGAGCACCTGCTCCTCACGCAGCACGAGCCGCCCGGCCGCGCCGACGTCGACGTGGGTCGTGACGCGCAGGTCGCTGCCCCGTGCGGAGATCAACTGCTCGGGCAGCCAGTGCAGTTCGCCGCCGTCCGCCACGGACAGCCGTACGTCGTAGCGGGCCTCGCCCTTGCCCTGGCCCGGCAGCGCGAGGGTGGCGGCGGCCGACGTGACGGTCAGCCGGGCGCCGCTCTCGACGTCGGCCTCGACGGTGAAGTGGTCGCCACCGAGCGGCCCGCTCATCGCGCCGACGAGCATCACCCGCGCCTCGGCCCCGCCGGCCCGGGTCCGTCTGAGCGCCAGCGGCCCGTCGCCGTCGAGCACGGGCAGCGACGTACCGCCCCGCCCGTCGTCCCGGGCGACGATCCGCGCGTGCGCCCGGACGCCACCGGTCGTGGTCGTCATGCGGTCCATGCCACGAGCCGGTCCCGCACCCAGTCGGCGACGTCCGTCACCCCGGGCTCGCTCCGCAACGACTGGAAGACGACGGGGAGTTCGGCGCGCTGCGCCTTCGCGTCGGCCGCCATCCGCGCCAGGTCGGAGCCGACGTACGGCGCGAGGTCGGTCTTGTTGACGACGAGCAGGTCGGCGGTGGTGACGCCGGGCCCTCCCTTGCGGGGGATGTCGTCCCCTCCGGCCACGTCGATCACGAAGATCTGCGCGTCGACGAGGCCCTTGGAGAAGGTGGCGGTGAGGTTGTCGCCACCGGACTCGACGAGGATCAGATCGAGGGGCCCGACCTCGCCCTCCAGGTCCTCGACGGCTTCCAGGTTCGCGGAGATGTCGTCCCGGATCGCCGTGTGCGGGCACGCCCCCGTCTCCACGGCGGTGATCCGCTCGGGCGGCAGCACGGCCTCCCGCAGCAGGAACTCGGCGTCCTCACGTGTGTAGATGTCGTTGGTGACGACGGCGAGGGACAGCGTCTCGCGCAGCGCCCTGCAGAGCGCGGCGACGGTGGCCGTCTTCCCGGACCCGACGGGCCCACCGAGCCCGATACGCAGCGCCCGCCGCGACCCGTCGGGCCGCCGGGCATCGGCACTGACGGCGGCGGGACCGTCGTGGGAGTGGTCGAGGTGCATGGGCGGCTCCTTCTGTTCGAGGTGTGGTGAGGACTGGCCCGGTCGGGTGTCGGAGGGTCTGCTACGAGGCGAACAGCCGTACGGCCCAAGCCGCATGCACCTCCGCCCCGATCTCCAGCAACGGCCCCGAGGCGGCCGGCAACGCGTCGGCCCCGCCGGCGACGACACCCCGCCCCGCCTCCACGGCCCGGTCCACCACCCGGTCCATCTCCGGCGCCAACCGGGCCAGTACGGCCGTGGCGTCAAAGGGATCAAGACTCAGCAACCGCACCGTCGCACTCGCCGGCCCGCTCACACTCTCGTACGCCGCGCAGTACGCCGCCTCGACGGCCCCCAGCCCCGCCGCCCGAGCGGCCACCCCCAGCACGACGGGCTGATGGGCCCCCTTGGGAAACCGTCCCGCCAGCTCGTCCAGCTCCGCCGAGGGCCAGGTGGCCCGAGCGGCCCGCATCAGCTGCCGCCCCAACTTCCGTGCGGCGAGCCGCAGGGCGGGCGACGGCGTACGGGCGTCGGCAGCGGCGTCCAGCTCCGCCGTGTCGCCCCCGGACGCGGCCGCCGCCGCGAGCGAGGCCGCGACAAGGCCGGCCGTGTGCAGCCGCCCCCGGCAGAAGTCCTCCAGGCTCGCGGCCCCGGTGATCCGCCCCGCCTTGACGGCCGCCTCGGCCCCGCCGGAGTGCGCGTGTCCCCCGGCGGGAAACCGGCCGTCGGCCAGGACGAGAAGTGCTGCTCGTGTCATCGCGGTTCCGGCCGTCAGAAGAGGAAGTAGCGCTGTGCCATGGGCAGTTCGGCGGCGGGGGTGGCCTCCACCAGCTCCCCGTCGATGTGCACGGCGAAGCTGTCGGGGTCGATCCGTACGTCCGGCCGGGCGTCGTTCTGGCGCATGTCGGCCTTGGTGACGCCACGCGTGGAGTCGATGGCCACGAACCGCTTGCCGAGCCGGAGCCGCTCCCCCAGCCCGTCCTCGATGGCGAGCGGGGCGACGAAGTTGACCGAGTTCGCGGCCGGTGCCCGTCCGATCGCGCCGAACATCGGCCGGGGCAGGATCGGCTGCGGCGTCGGGATGGAGGCGTTGGCGTCGCCCATCTGCGCGTAGGCGATCTGTCCGCCCTTGATGACCAGCTGCGGCTTCACGCCGAAGAACGCCGGTTCCCACAGCACCAGGTCGGCGAGCTTGCCGCTCTCCACGGAGCCGATCTCTCGCGCGAGGCCCTGCGCGAGCGCGGGGTTGATCGTGTACTTGGCCACGTATCGCCGCACCCGGTGGTTGTCGGCGCGTCCGTCCCCCGGCAGCGCGCCGCGCCGCCCCTTCATCACATGGGCGGTCTGCCAGGTCCGCATGACGACCTCGCCCACGCGTCCCATGGCCTGCGAGTCCGACGAGATGATCGAGATCGCGCCCAGGTCGTGGAGTATGTCCTCGGCCCCGATGGTCGACGGCCGGATCCGTGACTCGGCGAAGGCGAGGTCCTCGGGCACGGCCGCATTCAGGTGGTGGCACACCATCAGCATGTCGAGGTGTTCCTCGGCGGTGTTGACGGTGAACGGCCGGGTCGGGTTCGTCGAGCTGGGCAGCACGTGCGACTCCGAGACGACGCTCATGATGTCCGGCGCGTGCCCGCCGCCCGCGCCCTCGGTGTGGTAGGCGTGGATGCCCCGCCCGGCGATGGCGGCGAGCGTGTCGCCGACGAAGCCGGCTTCGTTGAGGGTGTCCGTGTGGATCGCGACCTGGATGCCGGTCCGGTCGGCGACGGTCAGCGAGGCGTCGATGACGGCCGGGGTGGAGCCCCAGTCCTCGTGCAGTTTCAGGCCCATCGCACCGCCGCGGATCTGGGACAGCATCGCCTCGTGGGAGACGGTGTTGCCCTTGCCCAGCAGGCCGAAGTTGACGGGGTGTTGCTCCATCGCCTCCAGCATCCGCGCCAGATGCCAGGGGCCGGGCGTCACCGTGGTCGCCTTCGAGCCCTCGGCGGGTCCGGTGCCGCCGCCGACGAGCGTGGTGATGCCGGAGGCGAGGGCCTCGTCGGCGATCTGGGGGCAGATGAAGTGGACGTGCGCGTCGATGGCGCCGGCGGTGAGGATCCGTCCGTTGCCGGCGATGATCTCGGTCTCGGGGCCGATGACGAGATCCGGATGCACCCCGTCCATCGTGTCGGGGTTGCCCGCCTTGCCGATGCCGGTGATCCGGCCGTCACGGATGCCGACGTCGGCCTTGACGATGCCCCAGTGGTCGATGATCACGACGCCGGTGACGACCGTGTCCGGGGTGCCTTCCGCGCGCGTGGCACGCGACTGGCCCATGGACTCGCGGATGACCTTGCCGCCGCCGAACACGGCCTCGTCCCCGGCGAGTCCGGGACCTCCGGAGCGGTCCTCCTCGATCTCGACGAGCAGATCGGTGTCGGCGAGCCGGATGCGGTCACCGGTCGTCGGGCCGAACAGGTCGGCGTACGCGGCGCGGGAGATCTCAGGCATCGAGGGCACCTCCGGTCTCCCCGCGCAGTCCGGGCACCACTCGGGCGCCGGTGAGCGGGACGAGTTCGACGTCTGCGGGGATGCCGGGCTCGAAGCGCACGGCGGTGCCGGCGGCGATGTTCAGCCGCTGGCCGCGGGCCGCCGCACGGTCGAAGTCCAGGCCGGGGTTGGCCTCGGCGAAGTGGTAGTGGGAGCCGACCTGCACAGGCCGGTCGGCGGTGTTGAGGACGGTGAGCCGGGTGACCTCACGGCCTGCGTTGTAGACGATCGGGCCGTCGGCGAACAGGATCTCTCCGGGAATCATCGAGGGCCCCTCAGACGATCGGGTCGTGGACGGTGACCAGCTTGGTGCCGTCGGGGAAGGTCGCCTCGACCTGGACGTCGTGGATCATCTCGGCGATGCCCGCCATGACGTCGTCGCGGGTGAGCAGCTTGCGTCCGGAGGACATGAGCTCGGCGACCGTACGGCCGTCGCGGGCGCCCTCGAGGATGTGCGACGTGATGAGGGCGACCGCCTCGGGGTGGTTCAGCTTCAGCCCGCGGGCCCGGCGCTTCTCGGCGACGTCGGCCGCCACGTGGATGAGCAGCCTCTCTTGCTCGTGCGGGGTCAGTTGCACGTCCCACCTCACAGTCCTCGCTCCGGACCGTGCGGGGTCCGGTTGCCGCGGCCACGAGACAAAAGTGCCTGGTGGCGTGGATGGGCAGGCTAGTTGGACCGCGTTTCGAGCAAGTTAACCAAGCTGTGATCCTCCGGCCGCGCCGTCGTCGTCCCGCATGCTCGTCAGCGCCCGCAGCCCGTCCCGCAGGACCTCGACCGGAGCGGGACCGAAGAGGGACTGCTGGGCGATGAAGCCCAGTACGGAGGCGATCATCGTGCGGGCCACATGGTCCGGCTCCACGTCGGCCCGCATCATCCCGGCCTTCTGGTAGCCCTCGACGATCCGCCCCCAGGCCGCGCGCACCGAGAGGTAGCCCTCGCGCAGGACGGACGCCAGTTCCTCGTTGCGCAGCGTCTCGGTCCAGACCTGGACGACCAGTCGCGGAAAGGCGGGCCTGCCGTCGACGACGAGGGACTCACGGGCGGCGAGCGTCCGGCCGAGGACCGAGGCGACGAGCTCGTCCGGCGGCGGGGGCGGGCTCTGCCGTGCCGCCTCCTCGAAGGCCGCGTGGACCGAGCCGAGCACCTCGGCGACGATCGCGCCGATCAGCTCGTCCTTGCCGCTGAAGTAGCGGTAGACGGCCCCCGCGGACAGGTCGACCTCCTTCAGCACGTCCTGCATGGACGTGGCGTGGAAGCCGTTGCGGGCGAAGCAGATCGCGGCGCCGTCGAGGATCTGCCGGCGGCGGGCGTCGAGGTGTTCCTGGGATACGCGGGCCATGGTCCAAAACTAAAACGAACATTCCTTCTTGACAAGGAACGGCTACTGCGAGCACGGTGATGACACAGGGAAAACGAACGATCCTTCTTTTTAGAGCTCCAGAGACCCAGGGAGTCCTCAATGTCCACCCGGTCCGCTACACCGCAGAGGGGCACCGCGTCCCGGCGCCTGGTCGCGGTCGTCCTCCTCGTTCCGCTCCTCGCCGCCCTCGCCCTGTGGGCCTTCGCCTGGCCCGCCGCCCGCACCGCCCCGCGCGACCTGCCACTGGGCGTCGCCGGACCGGCCGCCGCCACCGCACAGGTGGAGCAGCAGCTCGGCCGGCACGAGGGCGCCTTCGACATCCACCGCTACGCCGACGAGGCCGCCGCCCGCGAGGCGATCGAGGACCGGACCGTATACGGCGCCGTCGTCGTGACCCCCCAGGGACCGGAGCTGCTGACCGCCTCGGCGGCGAGCCCCGCCGTCGCCCAGCTGCTCCAGCAGGCGGTGGCCCAGCAGGCCGCAGCCGAGGGCACCCAGGTCAGGACCGTCGACGTCGTGCCCGCACCGGAGAGCGACCCGCGCGGCGCGGGGCTGACCTCCAGCGTGCTGCCGCTCGCCCTGGCCGGCATGGCGGCCGGCGCGGCGGTGACCCTGCTCGGGCTGCGCGGCGTCCGCGCCGTCGGCGCCCTGGTCGGTGTCGCCACCCTGATCGGCCTGGTCGCGGCGTCGATCGCGCACAGCCGGCTCGGGGTGCTGACCGGCGACTGGTGGGCGGAGGCCGGGGTGTTCGCGCTGACGACCCTGGCCGTGAGCGCGGCCGTCGCGGGGCTCGCCGCCCTGATCGGCACCGCCGGTATCGGCATCACGGCAGCCACGATCATGCTGATCGGCAACCCGTTCTCCGGGGCGGCCTCGGCGCCGCAGATGCTGCCGGAGCCGGTCGGCGCGATCGGCCAGTGGCTGCCGCCGGGGGCGGGCACGACCCTGCTGCGCTCGGTCTCCTTCTTCGACGGCGCGGCGGCCATCGGCCCCGCCCTCACCCTGACCTGGTGGGCCGCGCTGGGCCTGGGCGCCGTACTGCTGGGCAGCGCGCTCAAGGCGCGGGCGACGAGCACCGAGCCGGCACCCGAGCGCGGCCTGGCCACCGTCGGCTGACCCGGCACGAGGAACGGCGACCGACCGCGGTCACGCCGAACCGGCCGTGCACCCCCGCTGTAGCGGACGGGGGTGCACGGTCTCGTCGCGTCCCGGGCCGGTGGCGGCCGGTGCTAGGAGGGGCTCGACCCGCGATGCTCGGCGGCGATGCCGAAGCGCTGCCGTTCGCGGGGAGCGGAAGCGACCTCACGGACCCTGGAGACCGCGGTGATCACCTGATCCTCGGCGAGGTCGGCCGGCTCCCCGAGCTTTTCCAGTCGTTCGAGGTCAGAGGCGGAGACAAGGGCGACAAGGGGCTTCCCGTGACGCGTCACGACAACGCGCTCACCGCCGTACACCACGCGATTGATCAGATCGGCGAGCTCAGCCCTGGCTTGCGTCACCGGAATCTCGTAGGCCATGCTCCCCACATTACGTCATGTACGTCCTGTACATTTTTTACAGGCACCCCGGCAAGGGAGGCGTGAGCCATGACCGAACCGTCCGTCCGCTACGTACTGCCCGAGTTCACCGAACGCACCAGTTCCGGTCTCAGGACGCAGGATCCGTACGCGAAGCTGCTGGAGGAACGGATCGTCCTTCTCGGCACGCCGGTCGACGACACGTCGGCGAACGACGTGATGGCCCAGTTCATGTACCTGGAGCACAAGGACCCCGACCAGGACATCTCGCTCTACATCAATTCGCCCGGCGGCTCGTTCAGCGCCATGTCGGCGATCTACGACACGATGCAGTTCGTCTCCTGCGACGTGGAGACGATCTGCCTGGGCCAGGCCGGGTCGAGCGGCGCCGTGCTGCTGGCGGCGGGCACTCCGGGCAAGCGGTTCGCGCTGCCGGGGGCGCGGGTGGTGATCCATCAGCCGCAGCTGACCGAGCCGGTCGAGGGGCAGGCGAGCGATCTGGCGATCCGGGCCGCCGAGCTGACGCGGGTGCGGGCCCGGCTGGAGGAGATGCTCGCCCGGCACACCGGACGCGCTCGTGAGCGGGTGGCCGACGACATCGAGCGGGACAAGATCCTGACCGCCCAAGAGGCGCTGGAGTACGGACTGGTGGACCGGATCATCCCCAGCCGCACACACACGCTCGCTCCGCCGACAGGGCGGTGAGCGGCCGGTGCTTCCACCCGAATTGCCGCCCCTGCCTGCGCTGACGCGCGCGGAGGGCGAGTTGATCGACCGTTATCTGGACGTCGTGGACCTGCTCGGCCGGATCAACCCGGCGCACCACGGCGACACCTATCGCGGACTGCGGGCCGCCCAGGCGCTCGTGAGCAGGGCGGCCGAGCTGCGGGACGCGCTGGCGCTGATGCACCAGCGGGGCGAGACGGAGCTGCACGCTCCCACGCTGGCGCGTGCGTTGCGCGTGCTGGACGGAGAGCGCCGCACGGCTCGCGTCACGGTGCCCCCGCGCTCCGACAGTTGACGCCCTCCCGCAGCCGGATTCCGGGCGCCCCGGCCCACTGACGAGGCGTCCGGAACGGAGTTGAAACGGGCCGAACGACGTACCCCCTTTCGGCGTAGTCACCCCTCCTTCCGCGCGGCCGTCAGGGTTGCGCAACGGGCATGACCGCCAGGCGGAATCAGTCACTCCGTCCCTGGTCCGGGACTCCTCGGGCCTCTGGACACTCACTCGAACGGGGGGCCACCCACCCGAACGGGTGAGTGGTGAGTAACACCACAAACCCCCGATTCCGTTGGGTATTTCGCTCATCCGTGCGCCAAGATCCCTGTCTGACGACAAGCCCCCGCCACAGCGGCGGGGCGGTCCGGGCGGACGCCGAGTCCTGCCGCCGCCCGGATGACCGGTCGACAGGAGTGGATCGGCAGGAGTGGAGGACCCGAGCAAGACGGGTCGCCGGAGCGGACGTTCGTTCGATCCGAGCAACCCTTGGGGTGAAGCCGCGGCAACGCGGCCGGGCAACTTCGCCAGCCCGAATCCGACAGGTCATCCTTCTCAGGCGGCTGACGAAGGGTTGCGCATGACTGCGCTCAATCGTGTCCCGTCGCTCATGGTCCGGGCCGGTACGGCTTCGGCCCTCACCATCGCCGCAGTGGGCGGCTCGATCGTGGCACCCGGCTTCACGTCCGAGGCCGAGGCGGCCACGCCGGCGTCGAAGGCACTTCAGGTCGCGGCCTCCAAGAAGGGCTCCCCGTACCGGTGGGGCGCCACGGGCCCGAACCGGTTCGACTGCTCGGGGCTCACGCTGTACTCGTTCAAGAAGGCGGGCAAGAAGCTGCCCCGCACGGCTGCCCAGCAGTACAACAAGACCCGCCACATCTCCGCCAAGAACCGCAAGGCCGGGGACCTGGTGTTCTTCCACTCGGGGTCGTACGTCTACCACGTCGGTATCTACGCCGGTAAGGGAAGGATCTGGCACTCCCCGAAGACCGGCGACGTGGTCAAGCTGCAGAAGATCTGGACCAGGAGCGTCTGGTACGGCCGGGTCAAGTGACCTGCCCGGGGGCGGGGGCGGCGTCCTGACACGCCGTCACCGCCCTCGGGGCCTCACAGGGCGAGCAGCGGCCCCGCGAGCAGGGCCGCGCCGAAGGCCGTCAGGGCCGCGCCGGCGGCGAGCGTGACCGCACGTGCGGCGCGCGGCCGGCGCAGCCACCTGCCGAGCCGGTCCACCAGCAGGGCGACCACCTGGAACCACACCAGGGCGATCGCCAGCACGATCATGGCCAGCAGCAGCGTCCGGGGCAGGACCGGAGCGCCCGCGGGCACGAACTGCGGCAGCACGCTGAGGAACGTGAGGGACGCCTTCGGGTTGAGGGCGTTGGTCACGAATCCCTGCCGCAGCGGCCGCGCGGCGGACTCCTCGCGCGTGTCCACGACTTCGGTGGGCCGCTGCCGCAGGGTCTGCACGCCCAGGTACAGCACATAGACGCCGCCGACCACCTGAAGCGCGCGGAACAGCGCCGGTACGGCGGCCAGGACCGCGGCCACGCCGACGACCGCCATCGTCACGTGCACCAGCAGCCCCGCCCCGATCCCGAGCGCACAGGCGATGCCGGCGCGGCGGGAGACCAGGGCGTTGCGTACGACGACGGTGAAGTCGGCCCCGGGCATGGCGACCAGGCCGGCGGAGACACCGGTGAAGGCGATGAGCTGAGCGTCCATGGACCCCAGTGTGCCGTCGACAAGCCTTCAGTAGGTATGTCGAATATTCTGGCAATCCCTAAAGCATTGCTTAAGGCGTACGGGTGACCGAGGCGGAGGGAGGGCCATATGTACGACCCGGTCCGGCTCGCCGCCCTGGTGGCGGTCGCGGAGGCGGGCTCGATCACCCGCGCCGCCGAACGGCTCGGGTACACCACGCCGGCGCTCTCCCAGCAGCTGGCCAAACTGGAGCGCGAGGCGGGCACGGCCCTTCTGGTGCGGCACCACAGGGGCGCGCGGCTGACGGGTGCGGGCGAGCTGCTGGTGGCCCGGGCACGACGGGTGCTCGACGAACTGGACCGGGCCCGGCACGAGCTGGCCCGGCTGACCGGCCTGTCCGGCGGCACGCTGCGCCTGGGCACCTTTCAGACGGCCGGCATCCATCTGCTGCCGCCGGCCCTGAGCGCCTTCCGCCGGGCGCATCCGGACGTGGAGCTGACGGTCGCCGACTACGAACCGTCGGCCGGCGTCGCCGCGGTGGCCGCGGGCGAGGTCGACCTGGCACTGACGCACACCTACGAGCCTGCGGAACCGGCGCCGCTGCCCGCGTCCGTCGGCGTCGAGCCGATCCTCGTGGAGGAACTGGTCCTGGTGTCCGCGCCGGGCCATGTGCTCACCAGCGGCGCCACACGGCTGCCGCTGACCGAGCTGGCCGGGCAGCCGCTGATCAGCATGGCGCCGGACGCTCCGGCTCGGCGGGGTGTGGAGGCGGCGCTGACCGAGGCGGGGGCCATGCCGTCGGTGCTGGTGGCGACGCCGGGGTACCTGCTGGTGTGCGCCCTGGCCAGTGCAGGGCTCGGAGTCGCGGTCGTACCGGAGATGGTGGCGCGCACGTCGGTCGCTCCGGTGGGGGTGCGCGCGCTGGAGGGCGGGCGGTTGCGCCGTACGATCTCGGTCGCCTATCGCGGCGACGAGGCGGCTCCCGCCGCGGACGCCTTCCGGGCTCTGCTGCGCGGCACGTTCGCCCGCTCCGGGCAGCCGCAGCAGCCGTGAAGGGTCAGGACTCCTGCGGTCCCGCGGCGGCGAGCGGTTCGGCGGGGACCGTCCACGGCAGTTCGATGGAGACGGTCTTGCCGCCCTCGCGGGTAGGGCGCACTCTCAGCCTGCCGCCGCATTCCGCGGTCAGCCAGCGGATGATCACCATGCCGCGCCCGTTGTCCTGCTGCACGGCGGCCGGCAGCCGCTTGGGGAAACGCGGATGGCTGTCGGTGACACCGATGCGCAGGTGTTCGTCACGGTCGAGCGCGAGGTCCACCGTGAAGGTGGGTGACTGACCGAGGGTGTGCTGTACGGCGTTGGTGGTGAGTTCGGAGACGATCAGGCGGATGGTGTCGGCCACTTCCGTGTCCGGTGGCAGGCCCCATTCGGCCAGGGTGGTGAGCACGTAGGCCCGGGCCGCGGAGACCGAGGCGGGATCGCTCGGCAGAGTGACGGATGCTTCCAGGTGATCTGCCATGACGACGTCGTCCCTTTCCCACGGGACCGTAGTCCGACACGGAGCGGATGGTTCGAGTACGGTCCCGGACTGGTGCTTCGTCGCCAGACTGCCATTACCGCACCCGTCACGGGTGGCGATCCACCAAGATATGCATATATCTGTCGCTCGAAGCGGTGAACTCTGCGACGGCAGAGCGTATTTGGGCGGCTCGGTTGGAGTAAGGAGTGGCCCATGCAGCACGGTCCCGCGGTACGCCGCCGGAAACTGGGCGCGGAACTGCGTGCGTTACGCACCGGGGCGGGGCTCACCAGCGGTGAGGCGGCCCGGCTGGCGGGCTGGCACCAGTCCAAGGTGAGCCGGATCGAAACCGGCGCCAGCGGGGTGAAACCGCCCGATGTGCGGTTACTGCTCGACGTCTACGGCGTGGAGGATGCCCAACTACGAGAGTTGCTACTGGTGTTGGCGGGCTCCGACGAGGGCGGTGGCCGGCATCACTGGTGGCACGCGTACCGCGGAGTGCTGCCGCCGACGTACCGGGACTTCATCAGCCTGGAGTCCCAGGCGAGCGCGATGCGCACGCTGGAGACGTCGGTGGTGCCCGGACTGCTCCAGACGCCCGAGTACGCCCGGGCGGTGACCCGGGCCGCCGTCGGCGGGCTCGACGGGGACGCCGACGATCGCCTCGACGCGCTGGTCGCGGTGCGTCTGGCCAGGCAGGACGTGCTGCGCGCGGATCCGCCGCTGAAGCTGAGCGCGGTGCTGGACGAGGCGGTGCTGCGCCGGGAGATCGGCGGGCCCGAGGTGATGGCGCGGCAGCTGAGCCGGCTGATGGAGGCGGCGCAGCTGCCCCAAGTCCGGCTTCAGGTGCTGCCGTTCAGGGCCGGAGAGCATGTCGGCATCACGGGCCCTTTCGTTATCTTCTCATTTTCGAGCACTTCTGATCTGGATGTGGTTGTTCTCGACCACTTGACGAGTAGCCTCTACCTCGAACGGAAAGAAGACCTCCAGGCCTACACGGAGGCCTTCAACACCCTTCGGATCCACGCCCTTTCGCCCGAGGAATCGTTGGATTACATCGCCGCGCTAGGTGGCGGTGTGTAAGGAGGCACCATGACAGCACTGCCTCGGAACCTCATGTCCAGCACCGAACTGCCAGGTGCGAGGTGGTTGCGCAGCAGCTACAGCACCGGTGCGAACAACTGCGTCGAGACGGCACGGCCGCACTCCGGTCCCTGGACCGGGCTGCTCGCGGTGCGCGACTCCAAGGACCCGGCCGGCCCCGCGCTGCTCTTCTCCCCCGAGAGCTGGGCGGGTTTCACGGCCGCGCTCCAGTCCTGACCCCCTGACCGATCCGATCAGGCCTGATCGAATCTGATCAGTTCTATCCGATGTGCGAGCAGGGCCGTGTCACGCCGACTCATGGTCGTGTCTCGCCGATCACTTCAACAGCGCGCTCGATCTCGGCCTCGGAGAGGTCCGCGCGAGCGGTCAGCCTCAGCCGTGAGATGCCGTCGGGGACGGAAGGAGGACGGAAACAGCCCACGGCGAGGCCCGCCGCACGGCACTCGGCCGCCCAGCGCACGGCCTTCTCCGGGGACGGGGCGCGCACGGAGACGACCGCGGCGTCCGGACGTACGGCCTCCAGACCCGCGGCGGTCAGCCGTGCGTGGAGTTCACGTGCCACCGCACCCGCCCGTGCCGCCCGCTCCGGTTCGCGGCGCAGCAGCCTGAGCGCCGCCAGTGCCGCGCCCGCGGACGCGGGGGCGAGACCCGTGTCGAAGATGAACGTCCGGGCGGTGTTGACGAGGTGCTCGATCACCCGCGCCGGGCCGAGGACGGCGCCGCCCTGGCTGCCGAGGGACTTGGACAGCGTGACGGTGACGACGACGTCGTCCGCCCCCGCGAGCCCCGCCGCCCGCGCCGCGCCGCGCCCGCCGTCGCCCAGGACGCCCAGCCCGTGGGCGTCGTCGACCAGCAGTCCGGCGCCGCGCTCCCGGCACGCCTCGGCGTACTCGGCCAGCGGGGCCGCGTCGCCGTCGACCGAGAAGACGGTGTCCGACACGACGACCGCCGTGCCCTGGTGCGTGTGCAGCGCCTTGCGCACCGCCTCCGGTTCGGAGTGCGGGACGACCTGGGTGGTGCCCCGGGCCAGCCGGCAGCCGTCGATGAGCGAGGCGTGGTTGCCGGCGTCCGACACGATCAGCGAACCGTGCGGCGCCAGCGCGGTGACCGCGGCGAGGTTGGCCGCGTAGCCCGAGGAGAGGACCAGCGCCGCCTCGAAGCCGCAGAAGTCGGCCAGCTCGCGCTCCAGCTCGGCGTGCAGCTCAGTCGTGCCCGTGACCAGCCGGGAGCCGGTCGCGCCGCCGCCCCAGGTCCGCGAGGCCCGCGCCGCGCCCTCGGTGACCTCCGAATGGCGGGCCAGGCCCAGATAGTCGTTGCTCGCGAGATCGAGGAGCGGCGATTCGGCGGGCCGGGGGCGCAGGGTCCGTACGAGCCCGGCGCGGCGGCGCAGCTCCGCCTGCTCGTCGATCCAGCCGAACGCCATGGTTCCTCCGGGGCTTTGGTGAGCGGTACACAGACGTCGCTTTTGTAGGCAGTGGACAGACCCTAGCCGTACGGCGGCCCGCCCACGGTGTGGCAATACCCACACATCGAAACGACAGGGTTGTGCAAACTCACCTTGGCTCGGACGCCCTCCGTACGTCAGGATCAGCTTCCATGGACCTGCTGAACACGCTGGTGGACAAGGGGCTTCGGCGCGAGCTGCCGACCCGCGAGGAAGCCTTGGCCGTCCTCGCCACTTCCGACGACGACCTGCTCGATGTGGTGGCCGCGGCCGGCAAGGTGCGCCGGCACTGGTTCGGCCGACGGGTGAAACTCAACTATCTGGTCAACCTGAAGTCGGGCCTGTGCCCCGAGGACTGCTCCTACTGTTCCCAGCGTCTCGGCTCCACCACCGGGATCCTGAAGTACACCTGGCTCAAGCCGGACGAGGCGTCCCAGGCGGCGGCTGCCGGATTGGCGGGTGGCGCCAAGCGGGTGTGTCTGGTGGCGTCCGGGCGCGGCCCGACCGACCGTGACGTGGACCGGGTCTCCGAGACCATCAAGGCCATCAAGGACCAGAACGACGGCGTCGAGGTGTGCGCCTGCCTCGGCCTGCTCTCCGACGGACAGGCGGAGCGGCTGCGCGACGCGGGCGCCGACGCGTACAACCACAACCTCAACACGTCCGAAGGGACGTACGGGGACATCACGACCACGCACACCTACGCCGACCGCGTCGACACCGTGCAGAAGGCGCACGGGGCCGGGCTGTCCGCGTGCTCCGGTCTCATCGCCGGCATGGGCGAGAGCGACGAGGACCTGGTCGACGTCGTCTACTCGCTGCGCGAGCTGGACCCGGACTCGGTGCCGGTCAACTTCCTGATCCCGGTCGAGGGCACCCCGCTGGCCAAGGAGTGGAACCTCACCCCGCAGCGCTGCCTGAGGATCCTGGCGATGGTGCGGTTCGTGTGCCCGGACGTGGAGGTGCGCATCGCCGGTGGCCGCGAGGTCCACCTGCGCACCATGCAGCCGCTGGCCCTGAACCTGGCCAACTCGATCTTCCTCGGTGACTACCTCACGACCGAGGGCCAGGCGGGCAAGGCCGACCTGGAGATGATCGCCGACGCCGGCTTCGAGGTGGAGGGCACCGACCAGGTGACGCTGCCGGAGCACCGGACCGAGGCGGCCGAGGCCGGCTGCGGATCGCACGAGGCCGGGGGCTGCGGGTCGCACGAGAGCGCCGGGTGCGGATCGCACGAAGGGGGCGGTGTGTGCGGTACGGCCGCTGCCGCTGCTCCCGCTGCCGCTCCGGCCGGCGAGCCGCGCACCGACCTGGTCGCCGTGCGCCGCCGGGGCGCCGGAACGGACCTCGCGCCCAATGCCTGACCCGCTCACCGTGCCCGGCCTGACCGTCTCCGAGCTGCTGGAACTCGACCGGCGGCATGTGTGGCACCCGTACGGCCCCATGCCCGGCCGCAGCGAACCGCTCGTCGTGGAGTCGGCGAGCGGGGTGCGGCTGAAGCTCGCGGACGGCTCGGGCGAACTGGTCGACGGCATGTCGTCCTGGTGGTCGGCGATCCACGGCTACAACCACCCGGTGCTCAACGAGGCCGTGCAGCAGCAGCTGGCGCGGATGAGCCATGTGATGTTCGGCGGGCTCACCCACGAGCCCGCCGTTCGCCTGGCGAAGCTCCTTGTCGACATGTCGCCCGAGGGTCTGGAGCATGTGTTCCTCGCCGACTCGGGTTCGGTGTCGGTCGAGGTCGCGGTCAAGATGTGCCTCCAGTACTGGCGCTCGCTGGGCCGTCCCGGCAAGCAGCGCCTGCTGACCTGGCGCGGCGGCTACCACGGGGACACCTGGCAGCCGATGTCGGTGTGCGACCCCGAGGGCGGCATGCACGAGCTGTGGGCCGGCGTGCTCCAGCGCCAGGTGTTCGCGGACCCGCCGCCTGCCGAGTACGACGAGACGTACGCCGAGCATCTGCGGTCGCTGATCGAGCGGCACGCGGACGAACTGGCGGCGGTGATCGTCGAGCCGGTGGTGCAGGGCGCGGGCGGGATGCGGTTCCACTCCCCCGCGTATCTGCGGGTGCTGCGCGAGGCGTGCGACGCGCACGACGTGCTGCTGGTGTTCGACGAGATCGCCACCGGGTTCGGCCGCTCCGGTGCGCTGTTCGCGGCCGGCCACGCGGCGGTGACGCCGGATGTGATGTGCGTGGGCAAGGCGCTGACCGGCGGCTATCTGACGATGGCCGCCACGCTGTGCACCACGCGTGTGGCCGACGGCATCTCGCGCGGCGAGGTGCCGGTGCTCGCCCACGGCCCGACCTTCATGGGCAACCCGCTGGCGGCCTCGGTGGCCTGCGCCTCGATCGAGCTGCTGCTCGGGCAGGACTGGCAGGCCGAGGTCAGGCGGATCGAGACGGGTCTGCGGGATGGACTGGCTCCCGCGTCGGACCTTCCGGGCGTGAAGGACGTACGTGTCCTCGGCGCCATCGGGGTGGTCCAGCTGGACCACGAGGTGGACATGCGGGCGGCGACGGCGGCCGCCGTGCGCGAGGGCGTGTGGCTGCGGCCGTTCCGCGACCTCGTCTACACGATGCCGCCGTACGTCACGGGCGACGCGGATGTCGCACGGATCGCCCGCGCGGTGTGCGCGGCGGCGCGGGAGGGCTGACATGCCGGTACTGGTGATCACGGGCACGGGCACGGAGGTCGGCAAGACGGTCACGACCGCCGCGGTCGCCGCGGCGGCGCGCGGCGCGGGCCGGTCGGTGGCCGTGCTGAAGGCCGCGCAGACGGGCGTACGGCCGGACGAGGACGGCGACGCGCAGGAGGTCACGCGCCTCGCGGGCCTTGTGACGACCGCCGAACTCGCGCGCTACCCGGACCCGTTGGCCCCGGCGACGGCCGCCCGCCGGGCCGGGCGGGCGGCGGTGCGCCCGCACGAGATCGCGGAGGCCGCCGCCAAGCTGGCCGCCGAGCACGATCTGGTGCTGGTGGAGGGAGCGGGCGGTCTCCTCGTCCGCTTCGACGAATCGGGCGGCACCCTGGCGGACGCGGCGGAGCTGATGGCGGCGCCGGTCCTGGTGGTCGCCTCGGCGGGCCTGGGCACCCTGAACACCACGGAACTGACGGCACGTGAACTCCGCCGCCGGGGACTGGACCTGCTCGGCGTGGTGATCGGCAGCTGGCCCGAGGAAGCGGACCTGGCGTCGCGCTGCAACGTCGCGGATCTGCCGGAGGTCGCCGGCGCACCGCTGCTGGGCGCGGTCCCGGCCGGCTCCGGAGCCCTGGCCCCCGCCGGCTTCCGCACGGCGGCACCGGGTTGGCTCGCGCCGAGACTGTTCGGGACGTGGGACGCGGAGGGGTTCCGGGGGCGGGTCACGGCCTGAGGCCGCACTGTCCGACCCACGTGCCATGCTCTGATCATGGTGAACGCGGACAGGGTCGAAGACCTCCACGACGATGAAGCGCCGCCCGCTCCGGGCCCCGCCACGCCCGCCGAGTGGGACGCCCTGATCGAGGAGTGGGACGAGATCCGGCAGGGCTACCACCTCGGCGATACGCCGGGGATGGTCCTGGCCTGCGCGAGAAGCCTGGAGGCGAGCGTGGCGGCGGGTGGACGGGACACGGCTCTGTGGACGTTCGGGCTGGTGCTCATAGGTCCCCACGTGATCTACGCCCACCCGGACCCGGCCGCCGAGGCGCAGGTGCTCAGGGCGATGGCCGCCGTCGAGCGGACCCTCGGTCCGGCGGACTGCGCGCACGAGGAGCATCCGTGTGACGACATGCCGGACGACGACGAGTCGGACAGCCTCCGGCATGTGCTGGAGATGCTGGCCCGTCCGGAGCGGGGCACCGATGACGACGGCTCCGGCCCGGCCGCCGACGGCCTCCGGCCCGGCGATGAGCCGGACGACCGGTTCGAAGGCCGGATGACACGGGAGGTCTGGGCCTGCCCGCGGAATGTCGCCGGGTTCGCCCGCGCGTTCTCGGAGGGCTAACCGGACCCGTCCTCGTCGCTCTCGGCGAGGAGACGTACCAGTTCGATGCGGGAGCGGATCCCGAGGCGGGTGAAGACGCCTCGTAGGTGGTGGTCGATCGTGCGGGGGCTGAGAGCCAGACGGGCGGCGATCTCGCGGTTGGTGGCGCCGTCGGCGGCCATGCGGGCGACCAGGAGTTGCTGGGCCGTGAGGGTGACGGCCGGACTGTCGGGGGCGGTGCGGGCCGGGGCCGCCGGAACACCCAGGGCGCGGAGTTCGGTGCGGGCCTGGGTGGCGCAGTGCGGGGCGCCGAAGGAGTCGAACGCCTCGAGCGCGCTGTGCAGACGGTCGCGGGCCTCGGTACGGCGGCGCAGTCGGCGCAGGGCGCTGCCGTACAGCAGTTCCGTGCGGGCGCGTTCGAAGTCGCGGGTGCCGCGGGAGTGCAGGTCGAGGGCTGTGCGGTAGTGGTCCACCGCCTCCTCGCCGGGCGCGAGCAGGGCTCGGCAGCGGGCGCTGAGTGCCAGGTCGTCGGGGCTGAGTACCGTGCCGGCCCAGCGGTCGTAGGCGGCGTGCGCCACGCGGGCGACCCGGGTGTCGCCGGTGCGGACGGCTGCCTCCACGTAGTGCGGGGTGGCCAGATGGCGGATGGCCCGGTGGCCGTGGCCTGGGCCGAATCCGGCCAGGGCGCGCAGCCGGGCCGCCGCCGCGGCGAAGCGACCGCTGCTCAGGTCGAGGAACGCGAGCGCCCACTGGGCGAGAGCGGCGGGCAGCCCCAGGCCACGCGCCAGGGCGTAGGACCGAGCGGTCGCCGACCGTTCGCGGCAGACGTCGGCGTCCCCGGTCAGCGCCGCGAACATGGCGAGGGCGGCCTGGAGATGGCAGGCGCCGTTGTCCTGACCGGTGGCGTGGGCCTGCCGCAACGCGTCCGTCGCGGCGGCCTCGCCGCCCCGGGGGCGTCCCGTCCAGAAGTCGGCGTACGCCCGGAACTCCATCGCCTGCGGCACGGTCACCGGGGTGCCCCGCGCCCGGGCCGAGGCGGCCGCGCGGACCGTCGCGGTGGCCGCGCGGGTGTGGTCGCCGAGCAGCAGGGCGGCGATGGCGGCGTGGATCAGGACGGTGGGGTCACCGCCGGGCCCGCACCGCCCGGCGGCCGACTTCAGCAGGTCACGCGCGTCCGCGTACCGCCCGTCGCACGCGGCCACCAGCCCGCCCAGCGTGCCGGGCGGCACGACACCGAGCCGGCCGGCGACTCTCGCTGCCTCACGCAGACGGCGTAGGTCACCGGTGTAGACGGCGGCTTCGGTGGCTCGGGCGAGGAGGTGGGTGGCGGGGGTGGGCGGGGTGGTGCTGGACGGGGTGACTGAGGTGAGGGCGCTCGGGACGACCGGCGTGACAGCGCGTGGGTCGGCCGGGGTCACGGCGCGCGAGGTGTTCGGAGTGACAGCGCACGGGGTGCCCGAAGGCGGGACGGCGGCAGGCGGGGCCACCCGGGCCGATGCCGTGGGTGCCGCGGCCCCCGCCCCCGTCAGCAGCGCGTCGAACGCCTCCGTCGCGTTTCCCGCCCTCAGCGCGAGCACCCCGCTCAGCGCGTCGTCGGCGGCGGTCGCCGCGAGCCGACGGGCCCGGTCACCGTCGCCGGAGCGCCACGCGTAGGCGGCGGCTCGGGCCGTCAGACGGCGCTGTTCGGCGTGGTCGGGGCACAGCGCGGCGGCCCGCTCCGCCAGTGTCCGCGCCACCGACAGGCGCCCGGTGCCGGCCGCCCTGCCCGCCGCGGCGGAGAGTTCCGCGGCCAGCCGCCCGCTGGGGCCGAGCGCGCCCGCGCCCCGGTGCCAGGAGCGCGACGGCGTCTCGCCCTCACCGCGCAGCACGCGGGCCAGCAGCCGGTGGACGTCACGGCGGTCGGCCGGGGTGCCGCTCTCGTAGGCCGCGATCCGCGTCCACGCGTCGCGGAACGCCACTCCGCCCGCTCCGGCGTGCGCGATCCCGGCGGCCTCGGCGGCGTCCAGGCACCGGGTGTCGAGACGGGCCGCGACGACGGCGCGCAGGAAGGCGTCGGTGGAGACCGGGTACTGGTCGGCCGCGGCGAGGAGCAGCAGGAGGCGGGTGTCGTCCGGCAACGCGCGTATCTCCGCCCGGTGTTCGCGCAGCAGGGCCGGGGCCAGTTCGGCCGGCTCGGTGGGGAGCGGGTCGGTGCCGGCCGCCTGGCGTGCGGTGAGGCGCGGGAGGAGTTCGGCGGCGGCACGCGGATCGCCGTGGACAGCGCGCAGCACGCGCACCCGGACGCCCTCCGAGAGGCCGGCGGCCGGTTGGTGCCACGCGTCCGTGCGCTGCGGTGGCGAAGTGCGGTCAAGAGGTGGGGGGTTCACCGGAGTCACCACACAAATGACGTTACTGGCGGGTTACTTGAATCGTAAAGACCGGCGATTTCACCGATGCGGCGCGCGTAGACCCGGCTCGACACTCCTGGCAACCCCACACGTTTCAGGAGGCATCATGCAGCGCACCCCGCGTCGCATCGCCACGGGTCTCACGGCCCTGGCCGCCACGCTCCTTCTGTCACTCTCCCTCTCCCCCACACCCGCGCAGGCCGCCGCCCGCAACCCCGTGGTCTTCGTGCACGGTCTGAGCAGCTCGGCGAGCAGCTGGGACGACTGGGCCGGCTACTTCAGAACCGACGGCTACGCCGCCGGTGAGCTGGACGCCTGGTCGTACGACTGGTCCCAGTCGAACGTCACCACCGCCCAGCAGCTCGCGACCGAGATCAGAAACGTGCTCGCCCGCACGGGCGCCTCGAAGGTCGACCTGGTCGTCCACTCGATGGGCACGCTCAGCGCCCGCTACTACCTCAAGAACCTCGGCGGGACGTCGTACGTCGACGACTTCGTCTCGACGGCCGGCGTGAACCACGGCACGTCCACCGCGGCGTGGTGCGCGTGGCTGTACACCTCCTGCGCGCAGATGAACACCGGCAGCTCCTTCCTGACCTCGCTGAACTCCGGCGACGAGACCCCGGGCAGCGTGTCGTACGCCAGCTACTGGTCGAACTGCGACAACGCGCTCACGCCCGACACCACCGCGATCCTGAGCGGCGCGACGAACGTCGAGGTCGGGTGCGTCTCGCACACCGACATGAACAACGACCAGGGCGTGTACGAGCAGGTCCGGGACTTCATCGGCTGAGCCCGGGGCCGCCCGGGCGGCGGCCGGAGCGTACAGCGGGGGTGCGCGGGCCCGGTAGTGGGGACAATCAGGGTGAGTCGTGTCCTGCCCGGGAGGTCCCCATGGCCCTGCGGTCCGCCGGTTCCGGCAAGGTGGCACGGGATGCCGTGCACCATCCGCTGTTCGCCCGCTGCTACGCCCGGATCAGCGTCAACGCCGAGACCCGGATGGGCATGGCCGGCATCCGCGACCGGCTGCTGACCGGGCTGTCGGGCCGGGTGATCGAGATCGGCGCCGGCAACGGTCTGAACTTCGCCCACTATCCGAGTTCCGTCTCGGAGGTGGTCGCCATCGAACCCGAGCGCCTGCTGCGCACGTTGGCGGTGGACGCCGCGCAGCGCGCCGAGGTGCCCGTGGACGTGGTGCCGGGCGCGGCGGAGGCCCTGCCGGTCAAGAGCGAGGCCTTCGACGCGGCGGTGCTGTCGCTGGTGATGTGCAGCGTCCGGGACGTGCCGAGGGCGCTCGGCGAGATACGGCGGGTGCTCAGACCCGGCGGTGTCGTGCGGTTCTTCGAGCACGGCCGGGGCGGTGGCCGCGCGATGCTCCTCACCCAGCGCGCGCTGGACCGGACGGTGTGGCCACTGGTGAGCGGCGGCTGCCATGTGTCGCGCGCCCCGGTCGCCGCGCTCAGGGAGGCCGGCTTCGAACTCGGCCCCTACCGGCAGGTGATGATGCCGGAGAACGGGCCGACGCTCCCTTCGTCGTACTGCTTCCTCGGCACGGCGTGGCGGCCGCCGCTCAGCGAGTAGTCACAGGCTCCACTGCCGCAGTTCCTGCGCGATGTCGTGCACCGTGGCCTCGCCGCTCTTCACGAGCCGTGCCAGGTCGCGCACCTGCTCGGGCGAGGTGACCACCTTCAGGCCGCTGGCGACCAGGTAGGCGTAGGCGACGGCGGAGGCGAACATGGCGTTGGAGCGCTCCAGCGCGGGGACGTGGACGAGCAGTTGGAGCAGGGAGGCGGCTCGGGCGTGCGGGCTGTCGTAGACCGGGACGTCGAATATCCGGGCCTGATGGCGTTCGACGGCCGCGACGAGGGCTCCCCAGTCGGTGACCTGGGGGTCCCCCGGTGTCCTCTTCTCGGCGAGCATGAGCAGCCAGGCAAGGTCGATGTTCAGTTCGTTCAACGGATCAGTGGCGACCTTCGCGCGAGCCCTCGCGGTCAGTGCCGAACTCCTCGACGAACACCGACTCGTACTGCTTCATGAAGTCGGCGGCGGCCTCCACGAACGTGTGGCCGACCTCGCCGGTGTCCTGCTTGACCAGTTCCTCGATGTAGCGGTTGACACTCATGCCGCGGGCCACGGCGCGCTCACGGGCGGCGCGGGCCGTGCCCTCGTCCACTCTCACGTTCAGCTGGGTCTTCGCCATACCTCGAAGCTAGCGCGGTTTCGCTAGCACCGGCAAGGGCTTCGCCGCACGGCGAGAGGGTGCCCCTTACACCGATACCGGGGACCCGACCTGGGGCGGAGAGCGACCGGGACCTCGGAGGGATACCCGGTGTGTGGTGGATCACATTAGGCTCGGCGGGGACGAGTGTCGTTGCGTGCGTTCCGTGTAGGAGGCGGTCTTGTCCACAGCAGCTGCCCGGTACGTCCCGGGCCCCGCGTCGGCGGACGGGATCGCGGCCCGCGCCCGCGGCCTGACCAAGGCGTACGGCTCGGGTGAGACGACGGTGCTGGCCCTCGACGCGGTGGACGTCGACATCGCACGCGGCCGTTTCACGGCGGTCATGGGCCCGTCGGGCTCCGGGAAGTCCACGCTGATGCACTGCCTGGCCGGCCTCGACAACGTCTCGGCGGGCCAGGTCTGGCTGGGCGACACCGAGATCACCGGTCTGAAGGACCGCGAGCTGACCCGGCTGCGGCGGGACCGGATCGGGTTCATGTTCCAGTCGTTCAACCTCATCCCGACCCTGAACGCGGCCGAGAACATCACGCTGCCCATGGACATCGCGGGCAAGAAGCCCGACGAGAAGTGGCTCGACCAGGTCATCGACACCCTCGGGCTGCGGGACCGGCTGGGGCACCGGCCCTCCCAGCTCTCCGGCGGCCAGCAGCAGCGCGTCGCCTGCGCCCGCGCGCTCGCCTCCCGGCCGGAGCTGATCTTCGCCGACGAGCCGACCGGCAACCTCGACTCCCGGGCCGGCCTGGAGGTGCTCGGCTTCCTGCGTGAGGCCGTCGACCAGCTGGGGCAGACCGTCGTGATGGTCACCCACGACCCGGGCGCCGCCGCCCACTCCGACCTGGTGCTGTTCCTGGGCGACGGACGGATCGTCGACGAGATGGAGCGCCCGACGGCGGAGGCCGTACTGGAGCGGATGCGCCTGTTCGCCGGCGGGAACGCCGCGGCCGGCGACCAGGCTCCTCTCGCAGAGCCGCCCGAGAAGGGCTGACCGGTGCTCAAGGCGACACTCAGGAGCTTCCTCGCACACAAGGGCCGACTGCTGCTGTCCGCCCTGGCGGTGATCCTCTCCGTGGCGTTCGTCGCGGGCAGCCTGATCTTCTCGGACACCGTCAGCCGTACCTTCGACCGGCTCTTCGCCTCGACCGCCGCCGACGTCACCGTCACCCCGAAAGAGACCTTCGACGAGACGATCCCCTCGGGACAGACCCCGACCCTGCCGGCCTCGCTCGCCGACCGCCTCGCGAGGGTCCCCGGCGTCGCCGCGGCCCGCGCGGACGTGGACGTGGACGGCATCACGGTCGTCGACAGGGACCGCGAGTCGGTGGGCCCGACCACGGGAGCCCCCACGATCGGCACCGCCTGGAACCCGACCGAGCGCAGCCCCGTGGAGCTCACCTCCGGTCACGCCCCGAAGGGCGACGGGCAGGTGATGATCGACGCGGACACCGCCGACGACAAGGACGTACGGATCGGCGACCGGCTGACGGTCATCGGGCAGGAGGGCTCCTTCCCGGTCGAGGTCGTCGGCATCGTCACCTTCACCACCACCAACCCCGGTGCCGCGCTGGTCTTCTTCGACACCCCGACCGCGCAGAGCAGACTGATCGGCGACCCGAAGGGCGCCACCGGCATCACGCTGGACGCGGCCGACGGCGTCAGCGACGCCGAGCTCAAGCGGCGCGTGGGCGACGCGCTCGGCGGCGACAGCGCCGCCTACGAACTGCGCACCGCGGACGAGCAGGCCGAGTCGGACGTCGAGCAGCTGGGCGGATTCCTCGACATCATCAAGTACGTGATGCTCGGCTTCGCCGGGGTCGCGGTCCTGGTCGGGGTGTTCCTGATCGTCAACACCTTCTCCATGCTGATCGCCCAGCGCACCCGTGAGCTGGGGCTGCTGCGGGCGCTCGGCGCGGACCGGCGCCAGGTCCGCCGCTCGGTGCTCGCCGAGGCACTGCTGCTCGGCCTGGTCGGCTCCACGGCGGGCCTCGCGGCCGGCGTCGGGCTGGCCGCCGGACTCATCGAGCTGATGGGTCTGCTGGGCATGAACATCCGGACGGACGAGATGGTCGTCGGCTGGGGCACGCCGGTGACCGCGTACGTCGTCGGCCTGGGCGTCACCTTCGTGGCCGCGTATCTCCCGGCCCGGCGCGCGGCGGGCGTCTCGCCGATGGCGGCCCTCGCGGACGCGGAGACCTCCGAGATCGGGCGTCCGCTGCGGCTGCGCGCCCTCCTCGGCGCGGTGATCGGGGCGGCCGGTGCGGCGGCCCTGGTGGGCTGCGCCACGGCGTCGAGGACCTCGTCGGCGGCGTCCCTGCTGGGCCTCGGCGTACTCCTGACGCTGATCGCGACCGTGATCGCGGGACCCCTGCTCGTCCGGCCCGTGATCCGGGTCCTCGGCGGCGCCTTCCCCGCGCTCTTCGGCTCGATCGGCCGGATGAGCCAGCGCAACGCCCTGCGCAATCCCCGCCGGACCGGCGCCACCGCGGCCGCCCTGATGGTGGGCCTCGCCCTGGTCGGCGGGATGTCGGTGGCCAGCGCCTCGATGACCAAGTCGTTCGACCAGCAGATCGACAAGACGCTGGGCGCCGACTTCGTGGTGCAGAACGGCAACTTCGTGCCGTTCCCGCGCGAGATCACCGAGCGGATCCGCGACACCGAGGGCGTGGGGCTCGTCGTACGCTCGCAGTTCACGACCATCGCCGTACGCCTCCCGGACGGCGACCGTGTGAAGACGACCGCCGCGGCCTACGAGCCGCAGCTCGACAAGGTCGCCAACATCACCTACGCCCGGGGCGACTCCGCGGCCGCGCTCGCGGACGGACACCTCGCGATGGACAAGGACTTCGCCGAGGACCACGGCGTGCGCGTCGGCAGCGCCGTTCCCGTCGAGTTCCAGGGCGGCCGCACGGCCGAGCTGACGGTGGGCGCCCTCACGGACCAGGAGTCCGCGGACGGGTTCGGCAGCCAGGGCGGGATCTACTTCGGCCTGGCCACCCTCCAGAAGTACGCACCGGGCGGGCAGGACGCGGCCGTGTACGTCAACGCCGCCTCCGGCACGAGCGCGGACGACCTGCGGGCCGGCCTGGAGAAGACGCTCGACCCGTACCCGCAGGTGCAGGTCCGCGACATCGCCGACTACAAGGACCTCGTGCACGACCAGATCGCGGTGCTGCTCTACCTCGTGTACGCCCTGCTCGGGCTCGCGATCATCATCGCGGTGCTCGGCGTCGTCAACACGCTCGCCCTGTCGGTGGTGGAGCGCACCCGGGAGATCGGGCTGCTGCGGGCCATCGGTCTGGCCAGACGGCAGCTGCGCCGCATGATCCGGCTGGAGTCGGTGGTGATCGCGGTGTTCGGCGCGGTCCTGGGGCTCGCGCTGGGGCTGGTGTGGGGTGTGTGCACCCAGCAGGTGCTGGCGCTGCAGGGCATGACGGCGCTGGCGATCCCGTGGTCCACGATCGTCGCTGTGGTGATCGGCTCGGCCGTGGTGGGGGTCGTGGCGGCGCTGCTGCCCGCGTTGCGTGCATCGCGCATGAATGTTCTGGCGGCCATCGCGCACGAGTGATGGAATCGCGGCAGGCACTCAAGTCCCATGCAGGCGAGGAGAGTTCGTGTCGCACCCGGTGAGCCCGCGTCCGTTCCGCTTCGGCGTCAATCTGATGACCTCCGCCCCGGCCGAGGAATGGCGGGCCAAGTGCCGCCGGGCCGAGGAACTCGGCTACGACGTGATCCTGGTCCCCGACCACCTGGGCATGCCCGCGCCGTTCCCGGCCCTGGTCGCGGCGGCGCGGGCGACCGAGCGGGCGCGCCTGGGCACGTTCGTGCTGAACGCGGGCCTGTGGAACCCGGCGCTGCTCGCCCGCGAGGTGGCGACGACCGACGCCCTGACCGGCGGGAGGCTCGAACTCGGGCTGGGCGCGGGGTACGTAGAGGCGGAGCACGACGCGGCGGGGCTGCCCTTCGGCACTCCCGGCGAGCGCGTGGACCACCTGCGGCGCACGGTCGAGGAGCTCGACCGGCTGCTGGGGTCCGGGTCGTACCATCCGCAGCCGGTGCAGAAGCCGCGAGTGCCGCTGCTGGTCGGCGGCAACGGGAACCGGGTCCTGCGGCTGACCGCCGAGCACGCCGACATCGCGGCGTTCGGGGGCGCGTACCCGGACCCGAAGAGCTCCACCGGGCGGCTGATCCCCGTCACGGCCGACCGGCTCGACGAGCGCGTGGCCCGGTACCACGGGTTCGCGGCGGACCGTGCGGAGCCGGCCGAACTGAACCTGCTCCTGCAGATGGTGACCGTGACGCAGGACCGCGAGGCCGTGGTCCAGCCCCTCCTGGACCGGGTCCCGGAGATCACCCTCGACCAGGCGCTGGCCCTGCCCATCCTCCTGATCGGCACCCTGGAGCAGATCACCGCGCAGGTACTCGCCCAGCGTGAGCGGTACGGGTTCTCGTATCTGACCGTGCTGGAGCCCTGCATGGAGGCGTTCGCGCCGGTGATCGAGAGCCTGCGTGGCAAGTAGCCGTCCGCATGCCGGAATTCGGCGCCGCGGCCCGCCGCCCGTGATGGGATTCGCGGCATGACTGATCTGCGGATACGGGCCGCGACGGCCGACGACCTCGACGCCGTGCTGGCCTTCTGGAAGACGGCCGCCGAGGGCACGAGCATCAGCGACGACCGGGACGGCGTGGAGCGGCTGGTCGCCCGCGACCCCGAGGCGCTGATCCTGGCCGAGCTGGCCGGGGAGCTGGTCGGCACGGTGATCGCGGGCTTCGACGGCTGGCGGTGCCATCTGTACCGGCTGGCGGTGCACCCCGAGCGGCGGCGCCGGGGCATCGGTGCGGCGCTGCTCGAAGCGGCCGAGGAGCGGTTCGTACGGCTCGGCGGGCGCCGGGGCGACGCGATGGTGCTGAAGCGGAACGAGATCGCCCATCACGCCTGGCGCGCGGCCGGGTACGCGCCCGAGGAGCACTGGCGGCGGTGGGTGAAGCCGCTCACGGACTGACTGCTTTGCCGATCCTTTACTATTGGTGAACCACTTCGGTCCTCCAATGAAAGGTGTGAGCGTCCGCCCATGGGCGAGCCTCCCAGTAGCAGACATCGAGCGATCCTCCCCACCCTGTCCGACCATGGGACGGAGGTGACCCGATGACCGAAGTGCTCCTCCTTCTGGTGGCGATCCTGCTGTCGCTCGCCTGCGGTGCCTTCGTCGCGGCCGAGTTCTCGCTGACCACCGTCGAGCGCGGTGAGCTGGAGCGGGCCGTGGAGCGCGGTGAGCGGGGCGCGGCCGGCGCCCTGAAGGCCGTACGGAACCTGACGTTCCAGCTGTCCGGCGCGCAGCTCGGCATCACCGTCACCAACCTGGTCGTCGGCATGCTCGCCGAGCCGTCGATCGCCACGCTGCTCGCGGGCCCGCTGGAGTCGATGGGTGTCTCCCGCTCGACGGCGAGCTCGGTCGCGCTGGTGATCGGCACGGCCCTGTCGACCGTCGTCCTGATGGTCGTCGGCGAGCTGGTGCCCAAGAACTGGGCGATCTCCTCCCCGCTGGCCGTGGCCAAGCGGGTCGGCAACGCCCAGCGCTGGTTCAGCGCGGTCTTCCGCCCGTTCATCACGCACCTGAACAACACGGCGAACCGCATCGTGCGCCGCTTCGGCGTGGAGCCCACCGAGGAGCTCGCGGCGGCCCGCGGCCCCCAGGAGCTGGCCGCCCTCGCCCGGCACTCCGCCCGGGAGGGCGCCCTGGAGGCGGACACCGCCGAGCTCTTCGTACGGACCCTGAACCTGGCCGACCTGACCGCGGAGAACGTCATGACCCCGCGCGTCCAGGTCGTCGCCCTCGACGCCCAGGCGACCTGCGAGGACGTGGCGAACGCGACCCGGGCGACCGGGCTGTCCCGGTTCCCGGTCTACCGCGGCAGTCTCGACGCGGTCGTGGGCACCGCGCACATCAAGGACATCCTCGCGGTACCGGCCGAGCGCCGGCCCCGTGTCCCCGTCTCCGAGCTGATGCGCGAGCCGCTCCTGGTCCCCGAGACGCTCACCGTCGACCGGCTCCTGGACCGGCTGTCCGGCAAGCGCACGATGGCCGTCGTCATCGACGAGTACGGCGGTACGGCCGGTGTCGCCACCCTTGAGGACATCGTCGAGGAGGTCGTCGGCGAGGTCCGCGACGAGCACGACCCGCACGAGACGCCCGACCTCGCCCCGGCGGGCAGCGACGACGAGGGCCGGGCGCTGTTCTCGGCCGACGGCTCCGCCCGGGTGGACCAGCTCGCGCGCGTGGGCCTGAGGGCACCCGAGGGGCCGTACGAGACCCTGGCCGGTCTCGTCGCCAGCGAACTGGGCCGTATCCCCGCCGTGGGTGACCGGGTCGAGGTCGTGGGCTGGCAGCTCGACGTCGTGGACGCCGCCGGGCGGCGGGCCGCGCGGGTACTGCTGCACGCGCCGCTGGACGACGCCGCCGCGACCGAGAAGGAGGACGGGCGATGACCGCCGTACAGCTGTTCATCGGCTTTCTGACGCTGGTCGTCAACGCCTTCTTCGTGGGCGCCGAGTTCGCGCTGATCTCCGTGCGCCGCTCCCAGATCGAGCCGTACGCCGAGCAGGGCGACCGGCGCGCCAAGAGCGTGCTGTGGGGCTTGCAGCACGTGTCCGCGCTGATGGCGGCGGCACAGCTCGGCATCACGCTGTGCACGCTGGTGCTGGGTGTGGTCGCCGAACCGGCGATCGAGCATCTGCTGGAGCCGGTGTTCCACGCGCTCGGCGTGCCGGAGGGCGCCGGGCGGGCGATCTCCTTCGCGATCGCGCTGGCGCTGGCCACCTACCTCCACATGCTGCTCGGCGAGATGGTGCCGAAGAACATCGCGCTGGCCGAGCCGGTGCGCAGCGCCCTGTTGCTCGGACCGCCGCTGGTCACGCTGGCCCGCGCGGTACGGCCGGTGATCTTCACGATCAACGCCTTCGCCAACGCGCTGCTGAAGCTCCTGCGCGTCGAGACCAAGGACGAGGTCACGGCGACCTTCTCGGACGCGGAACTGGCACGGCTGGTGCGCGACTCCGGCGAGGCCGGGCTCATCGACGAGCGGGCGCGGGAACGGCTGCACGACGCCCTGGAACTGGGCCGCAGGCCCGTGCGTGACGTGGTCCTTCCGCTGGAACGGGTCGTCTACGCGCGCGTGGGCGTCACGCCGGAGGAGTTGGAGCGGCTGTCGGCCGAGTCGGGCTTCTCCCGCTTCCCGGTCGTGGACGACGGGCGCCGCATCGTCGGCTACCTGCATGTGAAGGACGCCCTGGACGCCATACAGCAGGACGTCCCGTTCCAGGTAGCGGACATGCGGCCCATCGCCCGGGTGCGGGAGAGCACACCGCTCGACGACGTCCTGACGGCGATGCGGGGCAGCCGGACGCATGTGGCGGCCGTGCTGGGCAGCGACGGGCTCCTGTCCGGACTCGTGACCATGGAGGACGTGCTGCGGAAGCTGTTCGGACAGCGGGCCTGAGAGCGAGGTGGTGGGCCCGGCCCGTGCCCGACCGACCGGCAGGTATGGAGCCGGGATACCATTCCTGTCGCCATGCAGACGAACCCCGCACACAACAGCCTGGTCGCGGTCGGCGACTCGTTCACCGAGGGCATGTCGGACCTGCTCCCCGACGGCTCCTACCGAGGCTGGGCCGACCTCCTCGCCGGCCGGATGGCCGCCCGCGCCCCCGGCTTCCGGTACGCCAACCTCGCGGTGCGCGGGAAGCTGATCGGGCAGATCGTCGAGGAGCAGGTCGACGTGGCGGCCGCGATGAACGCCGATGTGATCACCCTCGTCGGCGGACTCAACGACACCCTGCGCCCCAAGTGCGACATGGGACGGGTACGCGGCCTGCTGGAAGAGGCCGTGGAGAAGCTCGCCCCGGCGTGCCGGCAACTGGTGCTGATGCGCAGCCCGGGTCGGCAGGGCCCGGTCCTGGAACGGTTCCGGCCGCGCATGGAGGAGCTGTTCACTTGCGTCGACGAGGTGGCCGAGCGGCACGGCGCGGTCGTCGTCGACCTCTACGGCGCCGCCTCGCTGAGCGACCCGCGCATGTGGGACGTGGACCGGCTGCATCTGACGGCCGAGGGCCACCGCCGGGTCGCCGAGGCGGTGTGGCAGGGCCTCGGCTACGACCCCGAGGACACCGAGTGGCGCACGCCCATGCCGGCCACCGTGCCGCCGGGCTGGGTCACGCGGCGGGTCACCGACGCACGGTTCGCGCGTCGGCACCTGCTGCCCTGGATAGGCCGACGGCTGACGGGACGCTCCTCCGGGGACGGACTGCCGGCGAAGCGCCCCGAACTGCTGCCGTACGAGGGTCCGGCGGCGTAGGCCCGCGGGATCCCGGGCCTACGCCTGCCCGAGGGCGCCGGACCGCACGACCGCCACGGGCCGTACGCCGACGCCGTTCGCCCTACGACTGACGGGACGCGGCCCGGCTGCGCCGGTACAGGACGGTGCCGGCGACCAGCAGCGCACCGCTGGCGGCGACGCCGCCGATGACGCCCTCGGCGCCGATGCCCGTGTCGGGCATGTGGGGGTGGCCCGGCTTGCCCGGCGCCCTCTTGGTCGGCTCGGGGCCGGGCTCGTCACAGCCGTAGCCGTGGCCGTGGCCGCATTCGTGGTCGTCCCCGTAGCCGTGGTCGTCCCCGTAGCCGTGGTCGTCTCCGTAGCCGTGGCCGCCCGGCTTGTCGTGCCCGTAGCCGTGGTCGCCGGGCTTCTCGGAGCCGTAGCCGTAGCCGTGGTCACGGGCCTTGTCGTGCCCGTAGCCGTGGTCGCGCGGCTTCTCGCTGCCGTAGCCGTAGCCGTGGTCCTTGGGCCCCTCGCTGCCGTAGCCGTAGCCGTGATCGGCCGGCTTCTCGGAGCCGTAACCGTGGTCCTTGGGCTTCTCGGAGCCGTAGCCGTGATCGCTCGGCTTCTCGCTGCCGTAGCCATAGCCGTGATCGGCCGGCTTCTCGGAGCCGTAACCGTGGTCCTTGGGCTTCTCGGAGCCGTAGCCGTACCCGTGGTCGGCCGGCTTCTCGCTGCCGTAGCCATAGCCGTGATCGGCCGGCTTCTCGGAGCCGTAACCGTGGTCCTTGGGCTTCTCGGAGCCGTAGCCGTACCCGTGGTCGGCCGGCTTCTCGGAGCCGTAGCCCTGGGAGCTCGGCGCGTCGGTGCCGTAGCCGGAGTTGCCGTGCCCCGACGTGGTCTCGCCGGAAGCGGGTCGCGGCAGATCCAGGTTGTCGAGCTTCTTCTGCACCTGCTGGAATTGGTCCTGCGCCTCGCCGAATTTCTCGTGCATGCTGCCGATTTTCTCGTCCAGCTGCTCGTGCAGCCCGTCCGAGTCCCAGGGATCCGAATGGCCCGGCAGTGCGGCGGCGGATTTCGCCACGGCGCCCTGCACGAGTGGGGCCGCGGACGCGCCTGTGCCATACAGGGACAGGGCGCTCGTCGCGGCGGCAGCCGCGATCAATCCCCTGGTCAGAGCCTGTCGCATTGTCGTTCGTCTTTCTCTCGGGAGAAATGGGGAAGCCGACGCCGGCCATGGGCGCGATGGCGTCTAATGCCGGGATCGGCTAGATCGTGGGAGGAGCCGGGATGCCGCGCGCTCAAACTCGCCACGACTTGCAGACTATGAACGAAATGTGGAGGCCCCAGGAAACCAGGACGCGTCGATGGACTGGGAATTCACCCGATCGCCCGCGCCGATACCGTCCGTCTCGCGGACCGGCCGGAGGGCCGCACGCGGAGCACCGCTGACCTGGGCCGCTCCGTCGGGGGCCGTCAGGACGCCGGGTAAACTCCGTACACGTGACTTCTGCGCCCGCCAAGCCCCGCATCCCGAACGTCCTCGCCGGACGCTACGCCTCCACCGAGCTCGCCACGCTCTGGTCCCCCGAGGAGAAGGTGAAGCTCGAGCGCCGGCTCTGGCTCGCCGTGCTGCGGGCCCAGAAGGACCTCGGCATCGAGGTGCCGGACGAGGCGATCGCCGACTACGAGCGCGTCCTCGACACCGTCGACCTGGCCTCGATCGCCGAGCGCGAGAAGGTCACGCGGCACGACGTGAAAGCGCGGATCGAGGAGTTCAACGACCTCGCCGGGCACGAGCACGTGCACAAGGGCATGACGTCCCGCGACCTGACGGAGAACGTCGAGCAGCTCCAGGTCCGGCTGTCGCTGGAGCTGGTAGGCGACCGTACGGTGGCCGTGCTGGCGCGTCTGGGCAAGCTGGCCGGCGAGTACGGCGAGCTGGTCATGGCCGGGCGCTCGCACAACGTCGCCGCGCAGGCCACCACGCTGGGCAAGCGGTTCGCGACCGCCGCCGACGAGCTGCTCGTCGCGTACGGCCGGGTCGAGGAACTGCTGGGCCGCTACCCGCTGCGCGGCATCAAGGGACCGGTCGGCACGGCGCAGGACATGCTCGACCTGCTCGGCGGCGACGCGGCCAAGCTGGCGGAGCTGGAGCACCGGATCGCCGCGCACCTGGGCTTCTCGCAGGCGTTCACCTCGGTCGGCCAGGTCTACCCGCGCTCGCTGGACTACGAGGTCGTCACCGCGCTGGTGCAGCTGGCGGCGGCGCCGTCGTCGCTGGCCAAGACGATCCGGCTGATGGCCGGGCACGAGCTGGTGACCGAGGGCTTCAAGCCGGGCCAGGTCGGCTCCTCCGCGATGCCGCACAAGATGAACACCCGCTCCTGCGAGCGCGTGAACGGCCTGATGGTCATCCTGCGCGGCTACGCCTCGATGACCGGCGAGCTGGCGGGCGACCAGTGGAACGAGGGCGACGTGTCCTGCTCGGTGGTGCGCCGCGTCGCGCTGCCGGACGCGTTCTTCGCGCTGGACGGCCTGCTGGAGACGTTCCTGACGGTGCTGGACGAGTTCGGCGCGTTCCCGGCCGTCGTCGCTCGGGAGCTGGACCGCTACCTCCCCTTCCTCGCCACCACCAAGGTGCTGATGGGCGCGGTGCGCGCGGGCGTCGGGCGGGAGGTCGCGCACGAGGCGATCAAGGAGAACGCCGTCGCCTCCGCGCTGGCGATGCGCGAGCAGGGCGTCGAGCGCAACGAGCTGCTCGACAAGCTCGCCGCCGACGAGCGGATCCCGCTGGACCGTGCCGGGCTGGACGCGCTGATGGCCGACAAGCTGTCCTTCACGGGCGCCGCCGCGGACCAGGTCGGCGTGGTCGTCGGCCGGATCGAGGAGATCGTGAAGCAGCGCCCGGAGGCCGCCGGTTATACGCCCGGGGCCATCCTCTGACCCCGCTCTGCGGATGACGCGCTTCACGCCGGAGCAGCTGGCGGCCGCCCGTGACCGACTCGTCCCCGATGTCGTCGCGGACGGCCTCCAGGTGCTGTTCTGCGGTATCAACCCGGGTCTGATGACGGCCGCGACCGGCCATCACTTCGCCCGCCCCGGCAACCGCTTCTGGCCGGTGCTGCATCTGTCCGGCTTCACACCGAGGCTCTTGAAGCCGTCGGAGCAGGATGAGTTGCTCTCGTACGGGCTCGGCATCACGAACGTCGTCGCGCGGGCGACCGCACGGGCCGACGAGCTGAGCGCGGAGGAGTACCGGGAGGGCGGGCGGCTGCTCGCGACGAAGGTGGAGCGGCTGCGGCCGCGCCGGCTGGCCGTCGTCGGGGTCACCGCCTACCGGGCGGCTTTCGACGACCGCAAGGCCCAGGTGGGTCCGCAGGAGCGGACGATCGGGGACACGCGCGTGTGGGTCCTGCCGAACCCGAGCGGGCTGAACGCGCATTGGACGGCGGCGACGATGGCGGAGGAATACGGGCGGCTGCGGGTGGCGGCGGCCGAAGCCTGAGAGGCCCGCCGGGCGACCAGGGCTCGCGCTCACCACGGGTGGTCGCCGGCGGGCCGTCACGGCGGGTCGGTCTCCGTGGCCACCGCTATGAGCTTCACGTCGTCGTCCTCGTCGCGGTCGGCGACTGCCAGCACGACCCAACGGCCCGTACCCACCGCCTCCCAGACATAGGCCACGCGGACACGTTCGCTGAGCAGGGCCCAGGGCTCGGGTATCTCCTCGTCCGCCGTGCGCAGCAAGGTGGTCTGGCCGTTCCACGGGGGCTTCTCCCCCCACCGCGCGGCGAGCGGCTCGTGCAGGGCGTCGCGGTGCTTCTCGAACTGCTCCACTGCCGATGCCCGTGACCCGCAGTCGCCGTGGCTCCTCTCTAACACGGCGACGTGGTACCCGGGTCCGCTCTCGCCGCCCCGCCACGCGCTGCGCTCCGCCGTGAACGGGCGGAAGCACAACTCGTCGATGAGGGCGATGTGCCGCGCGATGTTCATGGGGTCCAGTAAACCCGGCCGCACTGACAATTGGCGCGCCGTCAGGCGTCCCGGCGTCGCACGCTCCAGACGCCCGCCAGCAGCGCCGCCGCCGTCCACAGCGCGGTCACCGTCAGGCCCGACCACGGTCCGAGGGTGCCGTCGTAGCTCTGGTGCAGGACGACCTGGCCGGCCTTGTCGGGAAAGTAGTCGGCCACGGTGCCCACGGCGTCGCCGACGACGAAGGACACCACGAGGATGAACGGGATCAGGACGGACAGCGTGGCCACCGCGCTGCGGAGCACGGCGGTGAGACCGGCCGCGAACAGAGCCATGAGCATGAGGTAGACGCCGCAGCCGAGCACGCCTCGCACCTGCTGCGCCGTGGTGAGCCCGCTCGCCGCCGAGCCGAGTCCCGCGCGGGCGACGGCCAGTGCCGCGAGGGCGGTGACCAGACCGACGAGCAGGGCCGGCACCGCGAGGGCCGTCATCTTGGCGGCGAACCACCGCCCGCGCTGCGGCACCGCGGCGAGCGTCAGCCGGAGGGCACCCCCGTGGTACTCCGACGACACCACCATGGCGCCGAACGAGACGGCGGCGATCTGGCCGGGCAGGACCCCTGACAACGAGGTGAACAGGGGATCGAACTCAGGGTCGGAGCTCCCTTCGGCGGCGGCCGGCGCGGCGAACGCCGTGGTCACGGCGAACAGCGCCAGCAGCGCTCCCGGCAGTGAGCGCAGGGTACGGATCTTGAGCCATTCCGCGTGGAGTACGGGCGTGAATGCCATGGTTCAGGCCTCCTGGGGCGGTGCGGTGAACTCGGTCTCGGTGGCGGTCAGATCGAGGTAGGCCTGCTCCAAGGTGGCTGCCTCCGCGGCGAGTTCGAGGAGGGGGACGCCTGCCTCCGAGGCGAGCCGGCCGATGTCGTCCACGCGTGCGTGGCGCACGATCCAATGCCCGTCCTCGTGCTGGACGGCGTCGTGCCCGTGCCGGGCGAGCGCGGTCCTGAGCGCGGTGGCGTCTGGGGTGCGGATGCGGACGCGGCGTTCCACGCGTGCGTGGATGAACTCGCGCATCGGGGTGTCCGCCAGCAGGCGTCCGCGGCCGAGGACCACCAGATGGTCGGCGAAGGACGCGGTCTCGTTCATGAGGTGGCTGGAGACCAGCACCGTGCGTCCCTCCTCCGCAAGACGGCGCAGCAGGCCCCGGATCCAGATGATGCCTTCCGGGTCCAGGCCGTTGGACGGCTCGTCGAGCATGACGACCTCGGGCTCGCCGAGCAGCGCCGCGGCGATGCCGAGCCGCTGGCGCATGCCGAGCGAGTACGTCCTGACCCGCCGACGGGCCACCGACGACAGCCCCGTCTCCTCCAGCGTCTCGTCGACCCGGCGGTCCGGGATGCGGTTGCTCGCCGCCAGGACACGCAGATGGTCGCGGCCGGTGCGCGAGCCGTGCGCCGCCTGGGCGTCCAGCAACGCCCCCACGTGGCGCAGGGGTTCGCTCAGGGTCGCGTAGGCCCGGCTGCCGATGGTGGCCGTGCCGGACGTCGGCCGGTCGAGGCCGAGCACGAGTCGCATGGTGGTGGACTTCCCGGCGCCGTTGGGGCCGAGGAAGCCGGTCACGCGGCCGGGGAGGACAGTGCAGGTGAGGTCGTCCACGGCGCGCCGGGTGCCGTACTCCTTGGTGAGGGCCTGGATCTCGATGCTGGTCATGGCAGCAGGCTGGCCGCCGGGGCCGGTCCGGGTCCTCCCCCGCCGGTGGAGATCGTCTCCCCCGTGCGGGGGAGGCCCGTTGTCAGTCGTGGCTGGCACGATGACGAAATGGTCCGCTTGCTGCGCCCGTTCGGCCGGGCGGTGACGTACACACGATGGCTGCATCTGTTCATCGCCGTCGTGGCGCCGAGCCTGCTGCTGTTCGTGCGCGAGGTGTGGTGGATCTGGTTGATCGCGGCCGCGGCCCTGGTCCCTGCGGGGCTGGTCCCGGCGGTACGGGTCGTGGAGGGGTTGCAGGCCCGGCTGCTGCTGACCGGTCACCGGCACGACAGCGAGAGCACCGGCATCGTGGTCGCGCCGTCCGCGTCCTGGAGCGACCGGGGACGGCTCGTCCTTTGGCTGGAGGCGCGACTGCTGCTGGGCTACGTGACCCTCACGGTCAGCGCCCAACTGATCTTCGCGATGGTGGACTTGGCAGCCGCTCCGTTCGAGCACGACACCGAGCAGAGCGGGCCGTTCGTCCTCGCCGGACACGCTTGGTGGCACATGCTGCTCGTGCCGATGTTCCTGCTCGCCCTGGGTGTGACCGTCCTCGCCGCGGGCCACCTCATCACCGCACTCGCCCTCCGCCTCCTGGGCCCCTCCCCGGCCGAGCGCCTCGCTGCCTTGGAGGAACGCACCGAACATCTCCTGGAACGCACGCGTATCGCCCGCGAACTGCACGACTCCATCGGCCATGCCCTGACCGTGGCGGTCGTGCAGGCGGGAGCCGCCCGCGCGGCCGGTGATCCCGCCTTCACCGGCCGGGCCCTGGCCGCCATCGAGGAGACCGGCCGGGCCGCCCTGGAGGATCTGGAGCGCGTGCTCGGCGTGCTGCGGGAGTCGGAGCGGCCGGTCAGCAGCCGACCGACGCTCACGGACGCCGACCGTCTGCTGGAGTCCGCGCGGGCCGCCGGCACCAAGGTCGACGTGGAGATGACGGGACCGTTGGACACCGTGCCGGGACCGGTTTCCCGGGAGGGCTATCGCATTCTCCAGGAGTCGCTGACGAATGTGCTGCGCCACGGGGGCTCCGTGCCGGCGCGGGTGCGCATCGCGGTCGCGGACGGCATGCTCACCCTCGACGTCCGCAATCCTCTGACCGCCGACATACCCGGGCCCGGCAGGGGCAGCGGCCTGCGTGGCGTGCGCGAGCGGGCTGCCCTGCTGGGCGGACACGCGCTGACCGGACCCGCCGACGGTGACTGGCAGGTGCATGTGGAGCTGCCGGTGAGTTGATCTAGGCTGACCGGATGCCGGTCACCGTTCTCCTCGTCGACGACGAACCCCTCGTACGCGCGGGCCTGCGGGCCGTGTTGGAGGCGCAGTCCGACATCGAGGTCGTCGGGGAGGCGGCCGACGGTGCCGCGGTGATTCCGCTGGTGCGGCAACTGCGGCCCGACGTCGTCGCCATGGACGTACGCATGCCGCTGCTGGACGGGATCGAGGCCACGCGCGCGGTGCTGCGGACGGTCGACGAGCCGCCGAAGATCCTCGTCGTCACCACCTTCGAGAACGACGAGTACGTATACGAAGCACTGCGCGCCGGTGCCGACGGCTTCTTGCTGAAGCGGGCCCGGCCGGCCGAGATCGTGCACGCGGTGCGGCTGGTCGCCGAGGGCGAGTCCCTGCTGTTCCCGGCCTCCGTGCGGCAACTGGCGGCGCGGTACGGCGCTGACGGCGGGAACCGGGCGGCCCGCGCGCAGCTGGAGCGGGCCCGGCTGACGGAGCGGGAGGCCGAGGTGCTGCGGCTGATGGCGCAGGGGCTGTCGAACGCGGAGATCGCCGCCCGGCTGGTGGTCGCGGCGGAGACGGTGAAGTCGCATGTGAGTGCCGTCCTGGCGAAACTGGGGGCACGCGATCGCACGCAGGCGGTGATCACGGCGTACGAGTCGGGGTTCGTGGCGCCGGGGTGATCCACCCGGCCGCGGGTGGGCCGCGGCCAGGTGGGCGGTCCCCAGCACTCGCCGGGGTCCGCACCGGCGAGTAGCATCCGCCCAACACGCGCACGAGCTGGGAGGACGGACGTTGGGGCAGCTGACCGGCGGGGATCCCTCGCTGCTGCGAAGGATCAACTCCGCGGTGGTGCTGCACGCCCTGCGTGCCACGGACGCCGCCACGCTGACGGAGATCACCCGGGTGACCGGCCTGTCCCGGCCGACCGTCGAGGGCGTGGTCGAGGGGCTCATCGAGGCGGGCTATGTCGTCGAGAAGGCGGCGGACGAGAGTGTCGTACGGCGTCAGGGGCGGCCCGCGCGGCGGTTCCGGTTCCGGGCGGAGGCGGGGCATCTGCTGGGCGTGGAGATAGGCGCGCACCGGGTCGCCGCGCTCCTCGCCGACCTGGACGGCCGGGTGCTCGGCTCCATCGCCAGGGACGTGGACGAGACGGCACCGGCGGACGAGCGGCTGGAGCGGGTGCGCACGGCGGTCGCCGAACTGCTGCGGCGGGCCGGTGTCGCCCGTGGTTCGCTGCGGGCCGTCGGGGTCGCGACGCCGGGCATCGTGGACGCGGACGGCACCGTGCGGCTGGGCGCCGCGCTGCCGGAGTGGACCGGGCTGCGGCTGGGCGAGCGGCTGAGCCGGTCCTTCAAGTGCCCGGTCCTGGTGGAGAACGACGCCAACGCGGCGGCGGTCGCCGAGCACTGGAAGGGTTCCGCGACCGAGTCCGACGACGTGGTGATGGTGCTGGCCGGGTTGAGCCCGGGTGCCGGGTCGCTGATCGGCGGCCAGCTGCACCGGGGGTACGGCGGGGCGGCCGGTGAGATCGGCGCGCTGCATCTGCTGGGCCGGGAGGCGACGCCGGAGACCCTGCTGTCGACCACGGACGAGCCCCTGCGGCCTCTCGACGAGCACGCCGTCGCGGAGGTCTTCGCCCAGGCCCGCGAGGGTGACCAGCAGGCCCTCGCGGCCGTCGACCGCTTCATCCAGCGCCTGGTCCACGACGTGGCCGCGCTCGTCCTCGCCCTCGACCCGGAACTGGTCGTCGTCGGCGGCTGGGCGGCCGGGCTCGACGGCGTGCTGGAACCCCTGCGACGCGAACTGGCCCGCTACTGCCTGCGCCCCCCGGACGTCGCCCTCTCCCTCCTCGGCGAGGCAGCCGTCGCGACCGGCGCGCTGCGGCTCGCCCTCGACCATGTCGAGGAGCAGCTGTTCGCGGTGGAGGGCACGGTGACGGGCCGCCGCTGACCGGCCCGGCCGGCCTGGTCGACTTCTTCACCGGGCCGTGCGAAGGCCGAGGGGGGGGGAGGAGGGGGGGGGG
>NZ_JBYIVZ010000012.1:0-196207 GCF_057710365.1 Streptomyces sp. bgisy027 | reverse complement strand
ACCCGTCCGGCTCGACGGAGTCAGTCGGCGATGCCGGCGAGGAGCCTGCGGGCCGGCCGGGCGGCGAACTCGTCCACCGGCGGCCGTACCGCCTCCTTGGTCGCGTCGTAGTCGAACGCCCGCTGCGCGCAGGCCCCCGTCAGCAGCGAAGCCGCCGCGAACGTGTCCGCGTCCGTGCGGACCCGGCCCAGCTCCTGCTCGGCCCGCAGGTAGGTGTCGAGTCCTGGATCGGCACGTGCGGACCGGCGCCCGTCTGCCGTACGGCGTCGTCGTGCCGCCGCTTGAGCTCGGTCTGGGCGTACAGCGACGCGGCGATCGGGAAGCTCCACTCGTCCGCCCCGCCTCCAGGACAAGCCGCTCACCGGCTCGTACCGGAAGGTCGTGGGCGGGTTCCCGGTCCGGGGCCGGATCCTGGGGCGCGCCGATGCGGCACACGCCATGCTGGCGGCGGTCGGTGACCCGGCCACGGTGAAGCAGGGCGTGGGCGTCGCCCACTGAGGCCGCCCGCGGGGGCCGAAGCCCCGCACGGGCGCGCTACAGACTGACGCCGACCGTCACCGGCTCGTTGACCAGCGTGATGCCGAAGGTCTCGCGGACGCCGGCGACGACCTCGCGGGCGAGCGCGAGAAGGTCCTCGGTGGTCGCCTCACCGCGGTTGGTGAGGGCGAGGGTGTGCTTGGTGGAGATGCGGGCGGGGCCCGTGCCGTACCCCTTGGTGAAGCCCGCCTTGTCGATGAGCCAGGCCGCGGAGGTCTTGGTGTGCCCCTCCCCCGCCGGGTAGGCGGGCGCCTCGGTGCCGTCGCCGAGGTGCTGGCGCACGCGCGCGTGGAACGCCGCGAACTGCTCGTCGGTGAGGATCGGATTGGTGAAGAACGATCCGGCCGACCAGGTGTCGTGGTCCTCGGGGTCCAGCACCATGCCCTTGCCGGTACGGAGCTTCAGCACCGTCTCGCGGGCGGTGGCCAGCGGCACGCGGTCGCCGACCTCGACGCCGAGGGCACGCGCGGTCTCGGCGTACTTGACGGGGGCGGAGAGCCCGTCGGCGTCGTCCAGCCGGAAGCGGACGCGCAGGACGACGTAGCGCTCGGGGTCGGCTTTGAAGCGGCTGTGGCGGTAGGAGAAGGCACACTCGGCGTTCGGGACGACGACCGTCTCGCCGGCCCGGCGGTCGTACGCGATCACCTCGGTGATCGTCGAGGAGACCTCCTGGCCGTAGGCGCCGACGTTCTGGATCGGCGTGGCGCCCGCGGAGCCGGGGATTCCGGCGAGGCACTCGACCCCGGCGAGCCCGGCCTCGACGGTGCGGGCGACGGCGTCGGTCCACACCTCGCCGGCGGCCAGTTCGAGCGCGGTGCCGTCCAGCTCGAAGCCCTTGGTGGCGATGACGAGTGCGGTGCCCGCGAAGCCCTTGTCGCCGATGACCAGGTTCGAGCCGCCGCCGATGAGCAGCAGCGGGGTCCCGGCGGCGTCGGCCTCGCGCACGACGTCGATCACCTCGGCGTCGGAGGTGGCGGTGACCAGACGGGTGGCGGGGCCGCCCAGCCGGAAGGTGGTGAAGGGGGCGAGGGGGGCGTCGTGGAGTTCCTGCACGCGCTCAAGACTACGAGACGGCACCGACAGCCCCGGCACCCCTGTGGAGTGCCGGGGCCGACGCGCGCTCCACGCGCGCGTGCCGTTCACGTCAGCCGCCGGAACGCCTCCGTCCAGTCGAGCGGGAGATCTTCGCCGGGCACCTGCCAGGTGGCGAACTTCGCGTCCCGCATCTGCGCCGCCAGGCCCCGTGAGGTGGGGGCGTGGGTGCCGGAGCGGGCGAAGTCCTTCAGCGCCGCGGGCGACTCCCAGGCGGACAGCGTCCAGAAGGTCCGCTTGAAGGGCTCGGCCTTCAGGGAGGCGCCGTACGCGCCGGGCGCCCGGCTCACCTGCCACCACACGCCCGGCGTGCGGGCGAGGAAGCGGAGCGCTCCCCAGAGCGTGCGGGTCTCGAAGCGGGAGGCGAAGACGTGCGCCTCGGCGCCGGGCGGTGCGGGGTTCGGGACGGTCCAGGGAAGGGTGGGCATGACTGCTCCTCGTGTCCTCGTGTCCTCGTGTCCTCGTGGTCCGGATTTGGTGCCGTCGGCGGGGTGGGGCCGGGGCGGGCGCGATCAGCCGGCGGCCGTCTCCAGCACCCGCTCCGGGGCCTGCTCGGCCGGGTTCGCGGGCGCGTCGGCCCGCCGGTGCGACGGGATGATCAGGGCCGCCACGCCGGCGAGGCCGACGACGCCGGCGCCGGTGACCAGGGCGGGCCGCAGACCGTCGACGAAGCTCTGGCCGGTCTCGTAGCCGCCCTGCGCGGAGAAGATCGACGCCATGACGGCGATACCGAGCGCGCCGCCGACCTCGCGCAGGGCGTTGTTGGCACCGGACGCGATGCCCTGTTCGGAGGCGCGGACGCTGGACATGACCAGGTGGGATGCCGGGGCGAAGAACAGGGCCATGCCGACGCCGCTGATGATCAGGCCGGGCAGCTGGGCGGCGTAGGAGACGTCGACGGTGACCACGGACGCCATGTAGGCGAGGCCCGCGGCCTGGAGGAACAGGCCGGTGGCGACGACGGGGCGGCCGCCGATGCGGTCGGCGAGGATGCCGGCGATCGGCGCGACCAGCATCGGCATGCCGGTCCACGGCAGCATCCGCAGCCCCGCCTCGGTCGGCGAGTAGCCGAGCACGCCCTGCATGTACTGGCTGAGCAGGAAGATCGACCCGAACATCCCGAGGAACATCAGCATGCTCGCGGCGTTGATCCCGGAGAACGCCCGGGAGCGGAACAGCCGCATCGGCAGCATCGGGTTCTTGGCGCGGATGCTGTAGAGGACGAACCCGACGAGCAGCGCGCCTCCGGCGAACAGGCCGGTCAGGACCAGCCGTCCGGTCCAGCCGTCGGCGGGGCCGCGCACCAGGCCGTACACGATCCCGAAGAGGCCGCCGCTGGCGAGCAGGGTGCCGGGGATGTCGAGCCGGGCGCCGGTGCCGTACGACTCGGCGAGGCGCAGGCGGGCGAGCGGCAGCAGGGCGATGCCCAGCGGAACGTTCAGCCAGAAGATCCACTGCCAGGAGATGTGCTCGGTGAGGCTGCCGCCGATGAGCGGCCCGGACGCGATCGCGAGCCCGTTGACGGCGCCCCAGATGCCGTACGCCATCCCGCGCTTGGCCGCCGGCACGGCCGCCGTCAGCAGGGTCAGCGTCAGCGGCATCATGATCGCCGCGCCGGCACCCTGCACCGCGCGGGCGGCGATCAGGGAGTCGATGCCGGGCGCGAGGGCCGCGGCGGCGGATGCGACGGTGAAGATCGAGATGCCGACGAGGAAGAGCCTGCGGCGGCCGAAGCGGTCACCGAGGGCCGCGCCGAACATCAGCAGGACGGCGAAGGTGAGTGTGTACGCACTCACCGTCCACTCCAGGTCATGCAGCGCTCCGCCCAGGTCCTCGCGGATGGAGGGCAGTGCGGTGGTGACGACGAGGTTGTCGAGCGCGGCCATGAACCCGGCGACGCTGGTGATGACGAGAGCCCATACGGCCCCGCCCGGGCGGGCTGCCCGCGCGTTCTGATCGGTGTGGTGTGACATCGCTCCCCCTGGGGTGATGCGTTCCGCTAAATGGATAGTTATCGATCACTAACTTTGCCGGACGTAAAAAGGCAGGGTGACCCTCGCCACCCCGCTCCTACTCCCGCTCCTCGTCCCGCCCCGCCGGGTCCATCCCCGCCCAGACCCGGTGATCCGGCGGAAAACCCATGGCCACCAGGCAGTTGATGAGCATCCCGTACGCCATGAAGGTCGTCGTCTCACCGACGTCCGCCCCCAGCGGCACGTGGACGGTGTCCCACAGCCGGGTCCAGCCGCCCCGCACCGCCTCGCCGAACTCGCGATCACCCTCCTGCTCGGCGGCTGCCACGGCGAGGTACATCTGCATCTGCATCATCAGCCGCTCGGGTTCTTCCGAGACGACCTTCCGGTAGGCGTCACCCATGGCGTGCAGGGCCTCTTCGCCCTCCACCCCTTCGGAGGCGTCCTCGAACATCCGGATGGTGTCCTCCACGCAGCGTTCGGCGGCGGCGAGGAAGATCGCCTTCTTGCCCGGGAAGAGCCGGAAGAGATACGGCTGCGAGACACCGACCCGCTTGGCGATCGCCTCCGTGGACGTGCCGTAGTAGCCGCCGCGGGCGAACTCGGTCATCGCCGCACGGACGACACTCTCGCGCCTCTCCTCTGCACTCATCCTGACCATGAGAAGTAAGTTAGTACTCAATCACTAACTAGGTCAAGGGGGTCGGTCCCCGGAATGAGTGCCGGCCCACCGGAATGAGTAAGGGGCGCCCCACCATGGAGGACGCCCCTTACCTCACGGCACGCGCGTGCCGTTCACGCGAGCTGTACGACCCACGTCAGCTGTACGACCCACGCCAGCTGTACGACTCACGCCAGCTGTACGACCGCCCGGGACATGCCGAGCACCTTGCGGCCCTCGCTGACCACGGTCAGATCCACGCGGACCTTGTTGTCGTCGAGTTTGGCCGCGACCTTGCCGCTGACCTCGATCGTGGCGCCCTGGTCGTCGTTCGGCACGACGACCGGCTTGGTGAAACGGACGCCGTACTCGACGACCGCCGCCGGGTCTCCGGTCCAGTCGGTGACCACCCGGATCGCCTCGGCCATGGTGAACATGCCGTGCGCGATGACGTCCGGCAGCCCGACCTCCTTGGCGAACTTCTCGTTCCAGTGGATCGGGTTGAAGTCCCCGGAGGCGCCCGCGTACTGGACGAGCGTGGCACGGGTCACGGGGAAGCTCTGGGCGGGCAGCTCGGTGCCGACCTCGACGTCACCGTACGCAATCTTCGCCGTCATGACGCTCAGCCCTCCCCTTCTTCGGCGTCCGCCCCACGGGCCACGAGCTTCGTCCAGGCGGTCACGACGTGCTCGCCCGCCTCGTCGTGGACCTCGCCGCGGATGTCCACGATCTCGTTGCCCGCCATGGACTTCACGGCCTCGATGGTCGAGGTGACGGACAGCCGGTCGCCGGCGCGCACCGGCCGGGTGTACGCGAACTTCTGGTCACCGTGCACGACCCGGCTGTAGTCCAGGCCCAGCTGGGGGTCCTCGACGACCTGTCCGGCCGCCTTGAAGGTGATCGAGAAGACAAAGGTCGGCGGGGCGATCACATCCGGGTGACCGAGCGCCTTGGCGGCCTCCGGGTCGGTGTACGCCGGGTTGGTGTCCCCCACGGCCTCCGCGAACTCACGGATCTTCTCCCGGCCCACCTCATAGGGCTCGGTGGGCGGGTAGCTCCGCCCCACGAAGGACTGGTCGAGCGCCATGGCCCGGTACCTCCTGCTGTCTGCTGCGGTTGAGCTGTTGGTTCGCCTGACTGATGCGCCTGACTGGTGCGCCGGGCCGATGCGCCGGGCTGATGGACCTGGACCCGGCCGGAACCGACCGGTAACCGAGCCCGAAACGACGCGAGGCCGCCCCCACTGTCGGGGGGCGGCCTCGCGTACGAGCCTGATTTATCGCGTCTCGCGGTGCGCGGTGTGCGCGTTGCAACGCGGGCAGTGCTTCTTCATCTCAAGACGGTCCGGGTTGTTACGCCGGTTCTTCTTGGTGATGTAGTTCCGCTCCTTGCACTCCACGCAGGCCAGCGTGATCTTCGGGCGGACGTCGGTGGCAGCCACGTGAGTGCTCCTTGACGAACGGATGGGATGATTTAACGCAAGAAAGAGTAGCCGATCGAAGGACCGACCCCGCAATCGGCTACTGTCAGTAGCGGTGACCGGACTTGAACCGGTGACACAGCGATTATGAGCCGCTTGCTCTACCGACTGAGCTACACCGCTTTGATGTGATCCGTTCCCGCCTCGCGGCGGGAACCTCTCACACCAGAGCCCCAATACGGAATCGAACCGTAGACCTTCTCCTTACCATGGAGACGCTCTACCGACTGAGCTATTGGGGCGAGCGATGAAGACATTACACGCTCAGCCGCCGTTCACCCAAATCCGTTTCGCGGCCCGGTTCTGCGGCCGATCGGCGGAGCCACGCGGACACCTCGCAGGCCACCGCGGTACCGCGGGCACGCTCCCGTTCGGCGGACCACACCGGTACGACTATTGCGCTCCTGCGCTCCGCCGCCCCGTCGTCACCCTAGGCTCGACTCACTCTGCGTGATCTTGCCTCTGGAGTGCGATGCCCGACAGCCACCCCCAGCCGCCCCATTCGTCCTCCTCGTCGGGCTCGTCCGGACCGGCCGACCCGGGTGCTCTGCTGCTGTGCGGGGCACGGCTCACCGACGGCCGGACGGTGGACGTACGGCTGGACGGCGGACGTATCGAGGCGGTCGGCACGGCCGGGAGCCTGGCGAGCGGCACACGCGCGTGCGGGACGCGCGTGGACCTCGGCGGCTATCTGCTCCTGCCGGCCCCGGCCGAACCGCACGCCCACGGCGACACCGCGCTCTCCGCCGACGAGGGCGGACCGGTCTCCTACGACCCCCACGACGTGCAGCGCCGGGCGACCGAGGCCGCTCTGCTCCAGCTCGGGCACGGGGCGACCGTGCTGCGGGCACACGTGCGCGTGGACGAGATCCAGGAGCTGAACGCCCTCGCCGCCGTACTCCAGGCACGGCGTTCACTGCGCGGGCTCACGGAGCTGACGACCGTGGCGACGCCCCGGCTGCTGACCGGCGTCGCCGGGGCCGACGGGCTCGCGATGCTGCGGGACGCCGTGAAGATGGGCGCCTCGGTGGTCGGCGGCTGTCCCGACCTGGACCCGGATCCGACGGGCTATGTGGAGGCCGTCCTGGAGGTCGCCTCCGAGCACGGCTGCCCCGTCGACCTGCACACCGACGCCACCGACCCGGCACGGCTGTCCCGCGTCGCCGCGATGGCCGGCGGTCTGCGCCCCGGCGTGACGCTCGGCCCGTGCGGCGGCCTGGGGCGGCTGCCCGCCCAGGTGGCCTCCCGCGCCGCGGACCAGCTCGCCGCGGCCGGCGTGACGGTCGTGTGCCTGCCGCAGGGCGGCTGCGGGGGCGTGGAGCGACGGGCGACGGCGCCCGTACGACTGCTGCGCTCCGCCGGCGTACGCGTCGCCGCCGGGAGCGGTGCCGTGCGGGACGTGTCGAACCCGGTCGGCCGCGGGGACCCGCTGGAGGCCGCGTACCTGCTGGCCTCCCGTCACGGGCTGCGCCCCGAGGACGCGTACGACTGCGTCAGCGCCTCGGCCCGTGCGGCGCTGGGCCTGCCCGAGGTACGGGTGGAGGCGGGCTTCCCGGCCGAACTGCTGGCGGTGCGCGGCGACCGGCTCTCGGGCGCGCTGTCGCTGGCCTACAGCCGCATCGTGGTGCACCGCGGGCGCGTGGTGGCGCGGACGAGCGCGGTGCGGGAGTACTGCAACTCGGCCGTGGCCGCGGAGTTGGGGCTGCCCCGGCAGGGCCGCGGGGAGTTGTCGTGAGGCGGTGCGGGCGGGACTCGAGGGGCGCACGGTCGGGTGCGCGGCCGGGTGCGCGGCCGGGTGCGCGGCCGGATGGGCGGTCGGGTGCGCGACCGCGCACGTACGCCGATGACCCGCGCCCCTGACGCCGGATGTCGCGCCCCCTGACGCCCGTATGTGAGGCACGCGCTCCCAAAGCACTGAGGCGTGGCTGAAGTCGTGCGGCGGATGCGGCTGTCCGGGCGTACGGTCGGAACCATGCGCATTGTCATCGCTGGTGGTCATGGTCAGATCGCGCTGCGGCTGGAGAAGCTGCTCGCCGCGCGCGGAGACGAGGTCGCGGGGATCGTCCGCAAGGCCGAACAGAGCGCCGATCTGCGGGAGGCCGGAGCCGAACCCGTCGTGCTGGACCTGGAGTCGGCCTCGGTCGAGGAGGTCGCCTCCCATCTCCAGGGCGCGGACGCGGCGGTCTTCGCGGCCGGCGCGGGCCCGGGCAGCGGAACGGACCGCAAGGACACGGTGGACAAGGGCGCGGCCGTCCTGTTCGCGGACGCGACGGTCCGGGCGGGCGTACGGCGCTTCCTCGTCGTGTCGTCGATGGGCGCGGACCCGCAGCACAAGGGTGACGAGATCTTCGACGTCTATCTGCGGGCCAAGGGCGCCGCCGACGAGTACGTCCGCGGCCTGGACGCCCTGGACTGGACGATCCTGCGCCCAGGAATGCTGACGAACGACGCCGGGAGCGGCCAGGTGCGCCTGGAGGCCCACACCGGCCGCGGCCCGATCCCGCGCGACGACGTGGCCGCCGTAATCGCGGAGTTGCTCGACACCCCGGCGACGCACGGCCTGACGCTCGAACTCATCAGCGGCTCGGCCCCGGTTGCGGTGGCGGTGAAGTCGGTGGCGGGAAACTGAGGTTCGGTCGGTGACGGGGAACTGAGATTCAGTCGATGGTGGGGAACTGAGGTTCAGCCCGTGGCGGCGAACTGAGGTTCAGCCCGTGGCGGAGAGCTGAGGTTCAGCCGGTCGCGGGGAACTGAGGTTCAGAAGAGCGGAAGCTGGCCGGGGAAGTCGGGCACGGCATACCCGTCCAACGCGGGCTGCGCTGCTCCGAGTTCCGCATGCCGCCGTGATCCGGGGCACGACACGAGTTCCCCGTGCTCCCGCGCACCCGGCGGGTCGTGCCGTGCGAACCGGCCGGCGACGACGGCGATGTCCCGTCGGCACTCGGGGCAGCTTCTGCGACGCGTGCTCATGAGATCAGTGTGCCCCCGGCACACCCCGGGAACGCGAAAACCCCTCCTCTCTACGCTTCCGTAGATCGGAGGGGTTTTCCCCAGTGTGGCGGCGCCAGGATTCGAACCTGGGAAGGCTGAGCCGGCAGATTTACAGTCTGCTCCCTTTGGCCGCTCGGGCACACCGCCGGGGTTTGCTGCCGTTCGAACCGCTCTGTCGGCGGTGCTCCCTGGCAACGACGTAAACAATACCCGATGCGGAGGGGTGCTTCGCCACCCGATTGATCGCCTCCCGGGGGACGTGGGGTGGCTAGGCTTGTCCGGATGCGGTCCGGGGCCTGCCCCGGGCTCGGCGGCCACCCCCACGCCCGCCGAATCGCACCCCACACGCACCCCGATACAAGGAGCCACAGGACATGGCCGACTCCAGTTTCGACATCGTCTCGAAGGTCGAGCGGCAGGAGGTCGACAACGCCCTCAACCAGGCCGCCAAGGAGATCTCGCAGCGCTACGACTTCAAGGGCGTGGGTGCCTCGATCTCGTGGTCCGGGGAGAAGATCCTGATGGAGGCGAACTCCGAGGACCGGGTGAACGCCGTCCTCGACGTCTTCCAGTCCAAGCTGATCAAGCGGGGCATCTCCCTGAAGGCCCTGGACGCGGGCGAGCCCCAGCTCTCGGGCAAGGAGTACAAGATCTTCGCGTCGATCCAGGAGGGCATCTCCCAGGAGAACGCGAAGAAGGTGGCGAAGATCATCCGCGACGAGGGCCCGAAGGGCGTGAAGGCCCAGGTCCAGGGCGACGAACTGCGCGTCAGCTCCAAGAGCCGGGACGACCTCCAGGCCATCATCGCCCTGCTGAAGGGCAAGGACTTCGACTTCGCGCTCCAGTTCGTGAACTACCGGTAAGCGACCTCAGAGGCGCGAGAAAGGGTGGGCACTCCGCTGTGGGTGCCCACCCTTCTCGTCTGCCGGCTGCGGTCCGGAGGTGTCGCTCTGCGGCTGATCCCGGTCAGCTGCGGGAATGGCCGAACAGGATGCGGTAGGCGATCAGGAGCACGAGGGAGCCGCCGATCGCCGAGGCCCATGTCGCACCGTCGTAGAAGTCCTTGGTGATCGGGTGGTCCAGCCAGCGGGACGAGATCCAGCCGCCGATGAACGCGCCCGCGACGCCGATGAGCGTCGTGCCGATGAAGCCGCCCGGGTCGCGGCCCGGCAGCAGGAACTTGGCGATGGCCCCGGCCAACAGCCCCAGAATGATCCAGCTGATGATCGTCATGCCTTGAACCTGCCCCTCCGCGCTGTGCCTGCACTTCTTCGGCACTGTGATCTCGGGCGCGCTTGTTCGTGCTCTGTTGATGAACAGGACGTCACCGGGGCACCCCTCGGTTGCAGCGATCAGTAGGGTTCCGGCCATGACACAGCCCAGCTCCGCCTCCCCCGAGCTGCGGCGCACCCTGGGGATCGGGGATGCCGTGATGATCGGGCTCGGCTCGATGATCGGGGCAGGGATCTTCGCCGCGCTGGGGCCCGCCGCACGCGCGGCCGGTACCGGACTGCTGCTCGGGCTGGCGGTCGCGGCCGTGGTCGCCTACTGCAATGCCACGTCGTCGGCGCGCCTGGCCGCCCTGTATCCCGCCTCGGGCGGCACGTACGTGTACGGGCGTGAGCGGCTCGGGCCGTTCTGGGGGTATCTCGCGGGCTGGTCGTTCGTGGTCGGCAAGACGGCCTCCTGTGCGGCGATGGCACTCACCGTGGGGGCCTACGTCTGGCCGGAGCAGGCGCACGCGGTGGCGGTCGCGGCCGTGGCGGCACTGACCGCGGTGAACTACGGCGGCGTCCAGAAGTCCGCCTGGCTGACCAGGGCGATCGTGGGGGTGGTCCTCGCTGTCCTCGCATGTGTGGCGGTCGTGTGTCTGGGGTCCGGCCAGTCCGATGCCGCGCGGCTGGACATCGGGACGTCAGATGGCATCGGAGGGGTGCTTCAGGCGGCGGGGCTGCTGTTCTTCGCCTTCGCCGGGTACGCGCGGATCGCGACCCTGGGCGAGGAGGTGCGGGACCCCGCGCGGACCATCCCCCGGGCGATTCCGCTGGCCCTGGGCATCGCGCTGGTGGTGTACGCGTGTGTGGCGGTGGCTGTCCTCTCTGTGCTGGGGTCGGAGGGCCTCGGACAGGCGAGCGCACCGCTGGCCGACGCGGTGCGGGCGGCCGGGGTGCCCGGGCTGACTCCGGTGGTACGGGTGGGCGCCGCCGTCGCCGCACTCGGCTCGCTGCTCGCCCTGATCCTGGGCGTCTCACGGACGACGCTGGCCATGGCCCGTGACGGGCATCTGCCCGGCGCCCTGGCGGCCGTGCATCCGCGGTTCCAGGTGCCTCACCGGGCCGAACTCGCCGTGGGCGCTGTGGTCGCGGTCCTGGCCGCCACGGTGGACGTGCGCGGCGCGATCGGGTTCTCCTCCTTCGGCGTGCTGGCGTACTACGCGGTGGCCAACGCGTCGGCCTGGACTCTCGGCTCGGCGCCGGCTGCACGCGTCGTCCCCGCGGTGGGGCTCCTCGGCTGTGTGGTGCTGGCCTTCTCCCTTCCGGGTGTCTCCGTGGCCGTCGGTGCGGGGGTGCTGGCGGTGGGCGTGGTCGCGTACGGCGTACGGCGATGGGTGGCGGGTCGGGCGGACGCGCGGGGGCGATAGCCGGGGGCGGCGGGCGCCGGGGCGAAGCGGTCGCGGTGAGAGTGCATCGCGGTGAGAGTGCATCGCGGGGCTCGGCGGTCAGGGCTCGGCGGTCAGGGCGTGGCAGGTGTCGTGGCGAAGCGGCCTGGGAGCAAGCCTCGGGGCGCGGCGGTCAGGGCGTGAGGGCTGCCGCTGTGTGTATGCGGGCTCGCGGGGGCGTTGGCCAGCAGGGGACGGCGGGCGCCGGGGCGCGGCGGTCAGGTGGGAGCAAACACGCGGCGCGGCGGTCGGGGCGTGGATGTTGCCGCCCTGAGTGGGCGGGCGGGCGCTGGCCCACAGGCGGTGGGGCCCCGCGACGAAGGGGCGACGGCGCCGAGTCGCAGGGTGAGAGCAAATCGCGAGGGCGGGCCGGTCAGGGCGCCGGTGCTGCCGCCGTGCGTATGCGGAAGTCGGTCCAAGGGGCCATCTCCAGCTCCTCGTTCATCTCCTCGTACCAGCCCGTGCCGTCGGTCCAGGCGCGCAGCCAGTGGGCGAGGCTCGGGGCGTCCACGTACCAGGCGTGGTCCGCGTCGTCGGCGTTCGGTTCGAAGAGCAGGACGGTGGGCTCGGGGCCGCGGCAGTCGACGCAGGCGTACATCGCGCAGCCCCAGTGGGATATCGGCAGGACGCCCTCGGGCCAGGGCCAGTCGGGGTCCTGGCGGGCGTGCTCGCGATTGGCGAGGTACTGCGTGACGGCGGCGGGCTCGCCTGCCGGAGGGCTGTCGAGCAGGGGCAACAGGCCGTACTCCGGGCCGAATCCGCCGTCTCCTATCCGGAGGTAGAGGTCGGCGAGCAGTGGCGGCAGGCGGAAGCCGAGGGCGGCCTCGGCACGGGCCACGGTGGCCGCGTCCACGGGCTCGGGCAGCGAAGTCCAGCCCCACGGTCGGGTGTTGCGGGCCTTGTCGGCCACGCTCGTCAGCAACTGCTCGTTCTCGGTCATGCGTTCATGATGCAAGCCGCCACTGACAGTCGGGCCGGCTTGTGGACAACCGCCGGGTTGTGGAAAACCCTCGGCTGCCGCTCCCGCCCGGCACGTCCCCTCGACCGGTTGTTGCAGTCATCCCGCACGGTCCGTTGCCGTCGTCCCGCACGGTCGTTGCCGTCGTCCCGCCGGTCGTCGTGGTTGTCCCGCACGGCCCGCACGGCCCGCACGGCCGCCCGTTCTACCAGCCCGACGCGAACGGCCTGTCGGTCGGGACGATTTCGCGGCCCAGCGGGAACAGCGACACCGGGATCAGCTTGAAGTTGGCGATGCCGAACGGGATGCCGATGATCGTGACGCACAGCAGCAGGCCCGTGACGATGTGGCCGATGGCGAGCCACCAGCCGGCCAGGACCAGCCACAGGACGTTGCCGACGCAGGACGGGGCTCCCGCGTCGTGGCGCTCGATCGTCGTGTAGCCGAAGGGCCACAGGGCGTAGACGCCGATGCGGAACGCGGCGATGCCGAAGGGGATGCCGATGATGGTGATGCACAGCAGCAGCCCTGCGGCCAGGTAGCCGAGGAACAGCCAGAAGCCGCTCAGGACGAGCCAGATGACGTTCAGGATGGTTTTCACCGAGGACCAGCCATCCTCTCTAGCCGGGCGATACGATCCGCCATCGGCGGGTGGGTGGAGAACATCTTGGAGAACCCCTGACCTGGGCGGAACGGGTTGGCGATCATCATGTGGCTGGCGGTCTCGATACGCGGCTCGGGCGGCAGAGGGAGCTGCTTCGTACCGGCGTCGAGCTTGCGCAGCGCGCTGGCGAGGGCGAGCGGGTCGCCGGTGAGCTGGGCGCCCGACGCGTCGGCCTCGTACTCCCTGGAGCGGCTGATCGCCAGCTGGATGAGCGAGGCGGCGAGCGGCCCGAGGATCATGATCAGCAGCAGGCCGAGGATGCCGGGGCCGTCGTCGTCATCGGAGCGGCCGATCGGGATCAGCCACGCGAAATTGACCAGGAACATGATCACCGAGGCGAGGGCCCCGGCGACCGATGAGATCAGGATGTCGCGGTTGTAGACGTGGCTCAACTCGTGGCCGATGACGCCGCGCAGTTCCCGCTCGTCGAGGATGCGCAGGATTCCTTCGGTGCAGCACACGGCGGCGTTGCGCGGGTTGCGGCCCGTCGCGAAGGCGTTCGGGGCCTCCGTCGGTGAGATGTACAGGCGCGGCATCGGCTGGCGGGCCTGGGTGGAGAGGTCGCGGACCATGCGGTACAGCCCGGGAGCCTCGAACTCGCTGACCGGGCGGGCACGCATCGCGCGTAGCGCCAGCTTGTCGCTGTTCCAGTACGCGTAGGCGTTCGTGCCCAGCGCGATGACCACCGCGATGACGAGCCCCATGCGGCCGAAGAAACTGCCGATGACGATGATGATTGCGGACAGTCCCCCGAGGAGGACTGCGGTCCTGAGCCCGTTGTGCCGGCGGTGCACGGTACGCCCTCCAAGTGGTGCGGCAGGGGAACCCTTTGCTGGTCGATCTCCGATGCCACTGGTGCCGTGGTGACACGTCCAGTGGACCCTTCCGTACTGGTCAACGCCAGGCGAGGGCCCCGGGTTCCCTTGTCCGTGCGGCGGCGGGCGTGGGCCGTACGGGTGAACGCGCCCGCGCGTGTGGAGGGCGGGTTGTTCCACGCGCGCGTACGGAACGCTCCCCAGGGTTCCGCTCCTGGGCTCAGAAAAGCCCGGTGTCCGTGAACCGCAGGATCAGCTGAGGCGCTCCGGACAGGGCGATGCCGATGACCCCGGTGAGCGCCATCGCGGCCGTGACCGGCGCGGGCGCGAGGTACCTGACGGGCTCGCCCTCGGGGGCGCGGAACAGCAGGGCCGTCCACTGGAGGTAGTAGAACAGCGCGATCACGACGTTGACGGCCATGACCACGGCGAGCCAGCCGAGCCCTGCGTCGACAGCGGCGGAGAAGACGGTGACCTTGGCGAAGAGGCCGATGATGCCCGGCGGAAGTCCGGCGAGGCACAGCAGGAAGAAGGCCAGGACGAGGGCGGACAGCGGGTTGCGCGCGTACAGGCCGCGGTAGTCGCTGATGCGGTTGAGGGTCTTCGTACGGCCGACGAGGGCGGCCACCGCGAAGGCGCCCAGGTTCACGGCGGCGTACATGAGGGCGTAGGCGACGGTGGAGCCGATGGAGCGCTCGGCGTCGTCGGAGTACGCGGCGGCGGCGATCGGCACCAGGAGGTAGCCGGCCTGTCCGACGGAGGACCAGGCGAGCAGGCGTACCGCGCTGTACGCGCGCGTGGCCTGCTGGCGCAGGGCGCCGACGTTGCCGACGGTCATGGTGAGCGCGGCGAGCGCCGCGAGGGCGGGGCCCCAGACGTCGGCGTACGAGGGCAGGGCAATGACGGTGACGAGGATCAGGCCGGTGAAGCCGACCGCCTTGCCGACGACCGACAGATAGGCGGCGATCGGCAGCGGCGCTCCTACGTAGGTGTCCGGCACCCAGAAGTGGAAGGGCACGGCGGCCGTCTTGAAGGCGAAGCCGACCAGGGTGAGGACGACTCCGGTCTGGGTGAGGGTCTGCAGTTGGCCGTCGACGTTCTGGACGCGGTCGGCGATCTGTGTGAGGTAGAGGGTGCCCGTGGAGGCGTACACGAAGCTGATGCCCATGAGGCTGACCGCGGTCGCGGTGACCGAGGACAGGAAGAACTTCAGTGCCGCTTCGGAGGACTTGCGGTCACCGTGGCGAAGGCCGACGAGGGCGAAGGCGGGCAGCGAGGCGACTTCCAGGGCGACGATGAGGGTCGCGAGGTCCCGGGAGGCGGGCAGCAGGGCGGCTCCGGCCGCGGAGGAGAGCAGCAGGAACCAGAACTCCCCTTCGGGAAGCCCCTTGTTGGCGTCCTTGAGCACTGTGACCGAAAGCAGGGCCGCGAGGAGGGCGCCGCCGAGGACCAGGAACTGGATGACGAGGGTGAAGCGGTCGGCCGTGTAGCTGCACAGTTCGGCGTCGCCGGCCAGGCAGAAGGTGGAGCGGTCGCCGTCCAGGAGCGGCAGCAGCGCAAGCGCGGAGGCGGCGAGGCCGGCCACGGACGTCCAGCCGAGCACCGCCTTCTTGTTCTCCGCGATGAACAGGTCGGCGACGAGCACCACGAGTGCGACAACGGCCGCGACGGTGGGCGGCGCGATGGCGAGCCAGTCGACTGACTGGACGAGGTTCGCGGCCAGTGGATGGGCCAGGGAGCTCATCGGGTGCCTCCTGAGAGGAGCTGCTGCACGGCCGGGTCGGTCAGGCCGAGCAGGGTTTTCGGCCACAGTCCGGCGACGACGGTGAGGGCGACGAGCGGGGTCCAGGCCGCGAACTCGTAGCTCTGGACGTCGGCGAGCTTCGGGGCGTCCTGCGGTGCGGCGCCCATGCAGACGCGGCGGACCACGACGAGCAGGTACGCGGCGGTGAGCAGGGTGCCGAAGGCGCCGATCGCCATGAAGGTGAGGAACGCCGGGCGGCTGAGTTCGGGGGCGGGTTCGAACGCGCCGAACAGCGCGAGCATCTCGCCCCAGAACCCGGCGAGCCCGGGCAGCCCGAGCGAGGCGACCGCGGCGAAGGCGAGCAGGCCGCCGAGGCGCGGGGCCTTGCCGTACAGGGCAGCGCCGGTCTGCTCGGCGAGGGCGTCGAGGTCGGTGGTGCCCGTACGGTCCTTCAGGGCTCCGACCAGGAAGAACAGCAGGCCGGTGATGAGGCCGTGGGCGATGTTGGCGAACAGGGCGCCGTTCACGCCGGTCGGGGTCATCGTGGCGATGCCGAGCAGGACGAAGCCCATGTGGCCGACGGAGGAGTAGGCGATGAGGCGCTTCAGATCGCCCTTCGCGCCCTGCTTGGCCAGGGCGAGGCAGGCCAGCGATCCGTAGATGATCCCGACGACGGCGAAGGCGGCGAGGTAGGGCGCGAAGTCGGCGAAGCCGTCCGGGGTGATCGGCAGCAGAATGCGGACGAACCCGTACGTACCCATCTTCAGCAGTACGCCGGCCAGCAGGACCGAGCCGACGGTCGGGGCGGCGGTGTGGGCGTCGGGCAGCCAGCTGTGCAGCGGCCACATCGGCGTCTTGACTGCGAGCCCGATCCCGATCGAAAGAACGGCGATGACCTGCACGGATGTGGTCAGCGACCGGCCGTTGTCAGTGGCGAGTGCCACCATGTCGAATGTGCCCGCCTTGATTCCGATCAGGAGCAGGCCGAGCAGCATGACCACGGAGCCGAGCAGCGTGTAGAGGATGAACTTCCAGGCCGCCGCGGTCCTGCCCTCGCCGCCCCAGCGGGCGATGAGGAAGTACATCGGGACGAGGACCATCTCGAAGGCGAGGAAGAACAGAAGCAGGTCGAGGACGGCGAAGGTGGCGAGGGTGCCGGACTCCAGGACGAGCACGAGTGCGACAAATGCCTTCGGGGTCGGGCCCGCAGGCATCTTGAAGTAGGAGTAGAGCGCGCAGAGGAAGGTCAGCAGCGCGGTCAGGACCACGAGGGGGAGGGAAATGCCGTCGACGCCGAGGTGGATGCGCACGTCGAGTGCGGGGATCCAGCTGATATCGGTGCTGGCCTGCATCTTCGACGGCTGGTCGTGGTCGAAGCCGAGCGCCAGGACGATCGCCGCGACGAGCACCGCGCCGGTGACGGTGACGCCGTGCCGGAGCACGGCCTGCTCCGGGGACTTCCCCTTCAGCCCGGGCGGGGCGGGCAGGAGAGCGGCGACCGCGCCGAGGAGCGGGCCGACGACGACGAACGCCAGAAGGAACTGCATCACGGACTCGTTGATATCGATCACGCCTGCTCACGCTCCCGTGGCGACGAGGACGGCGGCGACCGCGAGGACGACGGTGCCGGCGAGCAGCGCGCTCACATAGGTCTGCACATTGCCGGTCTGGGCGCGCCGTACGGCGATGCCGAGCCAGCGGGGTAGGGCGCCCGCGCCGCGTACGTAGGTGTCGACGACCTCTCGGTCGAGGAACCGGACGAGACTCGCGCCGGCCTGGACCGGGCGGACGAACAGCGCCTGGTACACGGCGTCGAGGTGGAAGCCGACGGCCGCGTGCCGGTGCAGGGGGCCGAGCAGCAGCCGCCCGGGGTCCGCCGGGTCCGGTGCGTAGGCCACTCCCCCGTACACGGGCGCGTGGCTGGCGATGGCCTCGGCCTCGACGAGTCCGGCGTCGCCCTCCGGGTGGGCGGCGACCGCGCCCAGCGGGAATGGGGCCGCGACCGAGGTGGTGTGCCGCCAGGCCGCGTACGTGACGATGCCGCCGACGAGAGCCACACCTGTGCCGAGGACGGAGGTGGTGAGGGTCGGGGTGAGATCGCGGCCGTCGAACCAGTCGGGCAGCACCCGGTAGGCGAACGCGCCGACGGCGAGCGACGGCACGGCGAGCACCCACAGCACGACGGTCATCGTCAGCGGCTGCCTGCCGTGGTCGGGGGCTTCGGCACCGCGGCCGTGGAAGGCCAGCAGCCACAGGCGCATCGCGTACGCGGCGGTGAGCAGGGCCGTGACCAGGCCCGAGACGAGGACGAGCCAGCCCGTGGCGGCGGGGGCGTGCTCGGTGTGGCCGGTGACGACGTGCTCGGCGGCGCCGAGGACGGACTCCTTGGAGAAGAAGCCGCTGAACGGCGGGATCGCGGCGAGCGCGAGGAGCGCCACGGTCATCGTCCAGAAGGCGTCCGGGACGCGGTCGCGCAGATGGCCCATGCGGGACATGGCGGCCAGCGAGTTGGTGCCGGAGGCGTGGATGATCACGCCGGCCGCGAGGAACAGCAGCGCCTTGAAGGCGCCGTGCGACAGGAGGTGGAAGACGGCGGCACCGCGGTCGGCGACGGCCAGGGCGCCGGTCATGTAGCCGAGCTGGCCGATCGTCGAGTAGGCGAGGACGCGCTTGATGTCGTCCTGGGCGAGCGCGGCGAGACCGGAGCCGATCATCGTGATCGCGGCCATCGCGGCGAGGACGATCATCGCGGCCTGGGAGGCCTCGAAGACCGGAAGGAGACGGGCGACGAAGTAGACACCGGCGGCGACCATCGTCGCGGCGTGGATCAGCGCGGAGACGGGCGTGGGGCCCGCCATCGCGTCGGGGAGCCAGGTGTGCAGCGGGAACTGCGCCGACTTGCCGGCCACGCCCGCCAGGAGCAGCAGGGCGACCAGGGTCGGGTTGTCGAGTCCGCCGTCCGCGACGGTGTCGAGGATCGTCGTGATGCGGAAGGACCCGGCGTCGGTGGCCAGCGCGAACAGGCCGATGAGGAAGGGGACGTCGCCGAGCTTGGTCACCAGGAATGCCTTGATGGAGGCGGCGCGGGCCTCCGGGGTCTCCCAGTAGTGGCCGACCAGGAAGTACGAGCAGATGCCCATGATTTCCCAGCCGACCAGCAGCACCATCAGGTCGCCGGAGTAGACGACGAGCAGCATCGCGGAGGTGAACAGGGAGACGAGCGCGGCGTAGGAGGGGTAGCGCGGGTCGTCGCGCAGGTAGCCGGTCGAATAGATCTGCACACAGGTGGCGACGACGCCGACGAGGACGGCGACAAGGGCGGCGAAGCCGTCGATGTGCAGGGCGAGTTCGATCGGGACCGAGCCGGTGGGCGTGAGTTCGGTGGCGGAGTTGATCGCCTGGTCGCCGCCCTGGCGCGCGGCGACGACCGTGGCGAGCACGAGTGACGCGAGCGTCGGCAGGACGGCGAGGGGGCGGACGAAGCCGGGGGCCGTGCGGCCCAGGAGCAGGCCGGCCGCGGCGCCGAGGAAGGGAAGGAGGGGGACGAGTACGGCGAGGGTGGTCGTGGTCACGCGGTGGCCTCAGCCTTCTCGGCCTGCCCGGCGGTGAGGGCGTCGTGGTCGGAGCCGTCGGACTCGTGGCCCTCGGCGGTGTCGCGGAGCTTGTCGATGTCCGAGGTGCCGCGGTTGCGGTGGACGGCGAGCACGATCGCCAGGCCGATGCCGATCTCGGCGGCGGCGATGGTGATGGTGAACAGGGTGAGCGCCTGACCGGAGTGCAGGGTCTCCTCGGCGGCCCGGCTGAGCCAGACGTCGAAGGCGACCAGGTTGAGGTTGACGGCGTTGAGCATCAGCTCGACCGACATCAGGACCAGGATCGCGTTGCGGCGGGCGAGGACGCCGTACAGGCCGGTGCAGAAGAGGAGGGCGGAGAGTACGGCGGGATAGGCGAGATGCATCAGCGCGGCTCCTTCTCGCTCGGGGCACCGGGCTCGGGGGCGGTCTCCTTCGCCTTGCGGGACAGGACGATCGCGCCGACCAGGGCGGCGAGGAGGAGGACGGAGAGGGCCTCGAAGGGGAGGACCCAGTTCTGGAAGAGGCTCTCGCCGGTGGTCCGGGTGGAGCCGGCGGCGGGGCCGTCGAGGTCGATCCAGGTCGCGCGGAAGGCGTCGACGACCACCCAGACCAAGGTGGCCGCTGCGACGACGGCCACGGTCAGGGCGGCCCAGCGGTTGCCGGAGTCGGCGTCCGGGGAGCGGCCGATGGGGGCCTTGGTGAGCATCAGACCGAAGAGAAGGAGGACGACGACCGAACCGACGTAGATGAGGACCTGGACCCAGGCGATGAACTCGGCGGTGAGCAGGAGGTACTCGACGGCGAGGCCGCCGAGCGCGACGACCAGCCACAGGGCGGCGTGCACCAGTTGCCGGGTGGTGACGGTGACCAGGGCGGCGCCGAAGGTGACCAGGCCGACGAGGAGGAAGGTGATCTCGACGCCGGTCGGCGAGAGGAAGCCGTGTGCTTCTGCGGCAGTGGTGGTGGAGGCGTGTGCCGTCGCGGCGGCGGCGGAAAGGCTCACGACTCTCCCTCCTGCGGTTCCGCTTGGGCGGCCGCCAGCTTCTCGGCGGTCTTGCGGGCGGCGGCGATCTCCTTGGGCTCCTCGGCCGCGGGATCCAGGGCGGGCGGGGCCGGGACGGTCCACATCCACTCGCGGAGTTTGTCGCGCTCGTGGGTGAGTTCGCGGATGTCGGTCTCGGCGTACTCGAACTCCGGGGACCAGAACAGGGCGTCGAAAGGACAGACCTCGATGCAGATACCGCAGTACATGCACAGGGAGAAGTCGATGGCGAAGCGGTCGAGGACGTTGCGGCTGCGCTCGCGGCCGCCCGGGGTCACCGCCGGGACGGTCTCCTTGTGGGAGTCGATGTAGATGCACCAGTCGGGGCACTCGCGGGCGCACAGCATGCAGACCGTGCAGTTCTCCTCGAACAGGCCGATCACGCCGCGCGTGCGGGGCGGGAGGTCGGGCTGGGTGTCCGGGTACTGCGCGGTGACGGACTTCTTCGTCATCGTGCGCAGGGTGACGGCCAGGCCTTTGGCGAGCCCAGAGCCGGGAATCGACAGGCGGGGGCGCCCGGAGGGCGTCGTTGAGGGGCGGTGGTCGGGTGACGGGCGGGACATGGTTACTGGATCACCACCTTGACGACGCCGGTGAGGGCGATCTGGGCGAGGGAGAGGGGGACGAGGAGGGTCCAGGAGAGCTTCTGGAGCTGGTCCTCGCGCAGTCGGGGGTAGGTGACGCGCAGCCAGATCACGATGAAGGCGAGGACGGCCGTCTTCAGCAGGGTCCAGACCCAGCCGAGCCCGTCGGCGCCCCAGGGGCCGTGCCAGCCACCGAGGAAGAGGACGGTGGTCAGGCCGCACAGGACGACGATTCCGGCGTACTCGGCGAGGAGGAAGAGGGCGAAGCGCAGGCCGGTGTACTCCGTGTAGGCGCCGAAGATGATCTCCGAGTCGGCGACGGGCATGTCGAAGGGCGGGCGCTGGAGTTCGGCCAGACCGGCGACGAAGAAGACGATCGCGCCGACGATCTGCCAGGGCAGCCACCACCACTCGAAGGCGTCGAGGATGCCGGGGAGGGAGACGGTGCCGGCGGCCATCGCCACGGAGGCGGCGGTGAGCAGCATCGGGAGTTCGTAGGCGAGGAGCTGGGCTGCGGTGCGCAGGCCGCCGAGGAGGGAGAACTTGTTGGCGGAGGCCCAGCCGGCCATGAGCGAGCCGAGGACGCCGACGCCCATCACGGCGAGGACGAAGAAGATGCCCGCGTCGATGACCTCGCCGACCGCGCCCTCGCTCGGGCCGATCGGGATGGCGAGGAGGACGAGCAGATAGGGGAGCAGCGCCACGGCGGGGGCGAGCTGGAAGATACGGCGGTCCGCGCCGGCCGGGACGACGTCCTCCTTCTGCGCGAACTTCACGCCGTCGGCGACGAGCTGGGCCCAGCCGTGGAAGCCACCGGCGTACATCGGGCCGAGCCGGCCCTGCATGTGGGCCATCACCTTGTGCTCGGTCTGACCGATGATCAGCGGGAACGTGAGGAAGACGACGAAGACGATCAGGAGTCGCAGGGTGACGTCGAGCGCGTCGTTCACTGCGGGCCTCCTGTGGGGTCGTTGCGGTCTGCGGGGTCGTTGCGGTCTGCGCGATCGTTACGGTCTGCGGGATCGCTGCGGTCTGCGCGGTCTGCTTCGGGGGCGGGCTCGGCGACGGGCTCCGACTCACCGCCGTCGGACGCATCCGGCTCCGGTGCCGCCTCCGACTCCGGTGCCGCCTCCGGCTCCGACTTCGACTCCGACTCCGACTCCGGTTGTGGCTCGGGCTCGGACGGGCGCTCGGGCTCCGGCTCGTCGAAGGCCGGGCGGGCGTGGTGCCACGGAGCGTCCGAGCTACGGGGCGCCTTGGGGGTCGCCGCCTCGGAGGTGGCCGTATCGGGCGCCGCGTCGGCAACTGCGGCAGGCTCGGGTGCCGACTTTTCGGGAGGGGCTGCTTCGGGGGCCGCCGCCTCCGGCACGGTCCTCTGACTCGCCGAACCCTGCGAGGCGCTGCGCGAGCGACGAGGCCCGGACGGAGCAGCGGTGCCCTCGGCCGCTCCGGCGGCCCGTGCCGCTTGGCTCGCCGAACCCTCCGCCGCCGTACGAGCACGACGCGCAGGCGCAGGCGCAGCACCCTCCGCCGCCCCGGCCCCCGGCACCGCCTGGCTCGCCGAACCCTCCGCCGCCGTACGAGCGCGGCGCACCGGTCGTTCGCCCGCTGCCCTCGTCGGCCGCTCCCCCGCGGTTCGGGCCGGGCGGTCTCCCGCCGCGCGGCCCGCGCCTCTGGCCGGGCGGGCCGGGGCAGGGGGGAGTTGGCCCTTCAGAGGGCCCCATTCGTTCGGGTCGGGGACGCCCGGCGGGAGCATCTGGCGACGCTTGGGGCCGCCGTGCTCGGACTCGCCGGGTTCCTTGGCGCCGGGCCAGGCCTTGGCGACGCGGGCGGCCAGGACGAAGTCCTTGCGGAGGGGGTGGCCCTCGAAGTTCTCGGGGAGGAGCAGGTGGTCCAGGGCCGGGTGGTCGGCGAAGACCACGCCGAACATCTCGTGCGTCTCGCGCTCGTGCCAGGCCGCGCCCGCGTACACGCCCACCGCCGAGGGCAGCGTCGGTGCCTCGTGCGGGACGGTCGTACGGACCAGCAGGCGCCGTACCGGGGACAGGGCCACGACGTGGGCGGCGACGCGGAAGCCGGTGCCGGGTTCGTCGACGGCGCTCAGCCAGTCGAAATAGGTGCAGCCCAGCCGGTCGCGGGCCGCCTCGAGTGCGGCGAGCCAGGAGGCCGGGGGGACGTCGACCGTCAGGACCTCGTAGGACTCCTCGGCCGTGGCCTCGGGGCCGAAGAGGTCCTCGACGGGAGCGGGCAGCCAGCCGGTCGTCGTCATCGGGCGGCCTCCCCCGCGCCGGAGGCATCCGGGCTCGTCGACTCCACGCCAGCGGCACCCGGGCCCGTCGACTCCACGCCAGCGGCATCCAGGCCCGTCGACTCCACGCCGGAGGCACCCGCATCGCCGGAACCGGGCGCCTGCGGCCCGCGCACCAACCCGCTCTGCAACGCCGCCGTAGACGGTCGCGCCGAACCGTGTCCGTACCGCTCCCCCAGCGACTCCCGCGCGATCTTCTCCTGGAGCTTCAGGATCCCCTGGAGCAGCGCCTCGGGGCGCGGCGGGCAGCCGGGGACGTAGACGTCGACGGGGATGATCTGGTCGACGCCCTTGGTGACGGAGTAGGAGTCCCAGTACGGGCCGCCGCAGTTCGAGCAGGCCCCGAAGGAGATGACGTACTTCGGCTCGGGCATCTGCTCGTACAGGCGCTTGACGGCCGGGGCCATCTTGTCCGTCACCGTGCCGGAGACGACCATCAGGTCGGCCTGGCGCGGGCCCGGCGCGAACGGGATCACGCCGAGGCGGATGAAGTCGTGGCGGGCCATCGACGCGGCGATGAACTCGATCGCGCAGCAGGCGAGGCCGAAGTTGAAGACCCAGAGGGAGTAGCGGCGTCCCCAGTTGAGGATCACCTTCATCGGCTCGGGTGCGAGGCGGGCCAGCGCGCCCAGCCGCTTCGGCTCCGGGAGCAGTACGGGCTCGGACGAGTTCGTTTCCGCGCGCTCCGGCGAATTCACTTCTGGCGTCACGTCCATGCCAGAACGCCCTTCTTGTATGCGTAGAGCAGGCCCACGGCGAGGAAGCCGAGGAAGACGAACATCTCGACGAGGGTGGTTGCGCCGTAGCCCGGGTCGGCGAAGACCGTCGCCCAGGGGAACAGGAAGATCGAGTCGATGGCGAAGATCACGTACAGGAAGGCGTAGACGTAGTAGCGGACCTGGGTGTGTGCCCAGCCCTCGCCGACGGGGTCGACGCCGCACTCGTACGTCATGAGCTTCTCGGGTGTGGGGACCACGGGTCGCAGCAGGCGGCCCGCCCCGAACGCGACGGCGACGAACAGCACGCCGATGACGGCGAGCAGCCCGACCACCGAGTAGGACTGGAAGTAGTCCGCCGAGACGACGACGTTGTGCGCATCCGCCGCGACGACGACGGTCTGATCCGACACGTCCGCCCCTCGCTCCCTGACCTCGTGACCGATGCCCCAGGAACGGGCCCTGGGACCAGTGTCCTGCGATATGTGATCTCGTGAACACCACTGTTCGACGATCTGTACGCACGGGAGTCTAGGCCCTGCTAAAGAGACCGTAAGCAGCCCGTCACGCGTTGAGATCTCGTCGAGACGCGCGACGTGACACCGCGCGGTTCGCGACGGCTGCGCCCGGTCGGGCACGGGGTGGGGTTTTCCCCCGGGGACCGCGGCGGTCCGCTCCATGGCGTGGCGGCCCGGCGCGCGGCACGCTAGCCCATATGACCGAACGCCCCAGCCCCGTCAGGGACGCCTCCCGGCGGCCCGAACGCGAGCAGCAGCCGCTGCCGCCGGCCCGTTTCGCCTACGACCGGCAGACCTGGAAGGAGATCGCGCACCTCCTGGCGAACCTTCCGCTGGCCCTGCTCGGCTTCACCTATGTCGCGGTGGTGCTGTTCACCGGCGCCATGCTGACGTTGACGGTGATCGGCTTCCCGCTGCTCGCGGCGGGCCTGGTGGGCGCCCGGCAGCTGGGCAAGCTGGAACGGGCACGCGCGCGTGCGCTGCTGAACGTGGAAGTGGCCGAGCCGAGCCCGCTGCCGTTGCGCGGTGGCCGGGACGGCTTCTTCCCGCAGCTGTGGCAGGCGCTGAAGGACCCGGTCGGCTGGCGCACGATCCTGTACGACTTCATCCGCCTGCCCTGGGGCATCCTCACCTTCACTGTCGCGCTGACCTCGCTGTTCGTGCTGTGGCCGGTGCTGCCGTTCATCGCGCGGGGCCTGACGAACGCGGACCGCGCGATGGTGCGGGGCCTGCTGTCGCCCTCCGACGAGCTGGAGCGCCGTATCGCCGAGCTGGAGTCGGACCGGGGGGTCGTCGTGGACACGGCGGCCGCCGATCTGCGGCGCATCGAGCGCGATCTGCACGACGGAGCGCAGGCCCGACTGGTCAACCTCGCCATGGGGCTGGGCCTGGCCAAGGAGAAGCTCCTGGAGGACCCCGACGCCGCGGCCTCGATGGTCGCGGAGGCGCACGGCGAGGTGAAGCTCGCACTCCAGGAACTTCGTGATCTGGCCCGTGGCATCCATCCGGCCGTCCTGACCGACCGGGGCCTGGACGCCGCCCTGTCGGCGGTGGCCTCGCGCTGCACGGTGCCGGTGAAGGTGACCGTCGATCTGCTCGCCAGACCGGTCGCTGCGATCGAGGGCATCGCCTACTTCACGGTCTCCGAGCTGCTGCAGAACGTCAGCAAGCACAGCGCGGCGAAGTCGGCGTCGGTCGACGTGTGGCGGTCGGACGACCGGCTGCTCATCCAGGTGCGGGACGACGGCCGCGGCGGCGCGAGCCTGGACGGCGGCAGCGGTATGCGCGGCCTCGCCGACCGGCTGGACGCGGTGGACGGGCTGTTCGTGATCGACTCGCCGCGCGGCGGCCCCACGACCGTGACGGCCGAGCTGCCCTGGCGGGACCGCACCCCCGGGCAGGGGTAGGGAAAACCCCCCGTTCAAGACGCCGACGGCCTCCATGTCGCGTGGACCTGCGGCCCAGGAGGGTGGAGGTACGACGGCACAGCCCCGGCGGGGCTCCGGGACGAACAGCCCCGGCGGGGCTGCGGGACGAACAGCCCCAGCGGGGCTACGGGACGAGGAGAACGGACGAGCCGATGGCCACGGAGTACGGACAGGGTTACGGGCACGGGCTCGGTCTCCACGAGCACGGCCTTCCCGAGCACGGCGGCGGGCGACGGCACCGGCTGCCGGCCGGGCTGCGGGCGCCGTTCGAGGCACGCAGCTGGCGCGAGTTCGGGTATGTGCTGCTGAGCCTGCCGATCAGCATCATGCTGTTCGTCTACGCCATCACCATGGTGTCGCTGGGCGCGGGTCTGCTGGTGACGTTCCTCGGCATCCCGGTGCTCGCGGCGGGCCTGGTGGGCTGCCGCGGCTTCGGGGCGCTGGAGCGGGTACGCGCGCGTGCGCTGCTCGACCTGGAGGTGGCCGACCCGGAGCCGCTGCGGATGCGCCGGCGCGGCTTCATGGCGTGGATGGGCGCCGTACTGAAGAGCGGGACGTCGTGGCGGGCCCTGCTGTACGCGGTGCTGCACTTCCCGTGGGCGGTGTTCTCGTTCGTCGTCGCCCTGAACGTGTGGGTGTACGGCTGGGCGCTGCTGACGTACCCGCTGTGGTTCTGGGTCTTCCCGATGTGGGCCGGCCAGGACGGTCTTCAGATCTACGGCGACGAGACGCACAGCTTCTACCTCGACAACCCCTTCGAGATCACCGTCACCGCGCTGGTGGGCCTGCTGTTCACACTGGCCACGCCCTGGATCGTGCGGGCGCTGACGACGGTGGACCGGCTGCTGGTGCACGGTCTGCTCGGGCCGTCGAAGCTGGCCACGCGCGTGGTGGAGCTGGAGTCCGACCGCGGGGTCGTCGTCGATACGGCCGCTGCCGACCTGCGGCGCATCGAGCGCGACCTGCATGACGGAGCGCAGGCCCGGCTGGTGGCCCTGGCCATGGATCTGGGCCTGGCGAAGGAGAAGCTCGCGGAGGACCCGCAGGCCGCCGCGCGGATGGTCGACGAGGCGCACGGCGAGGTGAAGACAGCGCTCCAGGAGCTGCGCGATCTGGCCCGCGGCATCCATCCGGCGGTCCTGACCGACCGCGGTCTGGACGCCGCCCTGTCGGCGGTGGCCTCGCGGTGCACGGTGCCGGTGGAGGTCCAGGTCGACCTGACGGAGCGGCCGGTTCCGGCGATCGAGGGGATCGCGTACTTCACGGTCTCCGAACTGCTCCAGAACATCAGCAAGCACTCGCGGGCCACGTGGGCGGCCGTGGATGTGTGGCGGGTGGAGAACCGGCTGATGCTGCAGGTCGTGGACAACGGGATCGGCGGTGCGGCCACGTCCGGCGGCTCGGGCCTGTCGGGTCTGACCGAACGGCTGGACGCGGTGGACGGGGTCCTGGTCGTGGACTCACCGGTCGGGGGGCCGACCCGGGTCACGGCGGAGCTGCCGTGGCGGACCGTGTAGGTCGGGGCCTGCCGTTGGTCATGGTGCCCGGGCCTGCCGTGGTCGTAGGTGTCGGGGCCTGCCGTTGGTCATGGTGCCGGGGCCTGCCGTGGTCATAGGTGTCGCAACCTGCCCTGGTCATGGTGCCCGGGCCTGCCGTCGTCGTAGGTGTCGGCGCCTGCCCTGGTCATGGTGCCCGGGCCCCCGTGGTCGTTCGCGGCGTGCCTGTGTCGTTCTGGGCGTGCCGTTCGACCGCGCGCCCGGCGAGGCGGGGAACCGGCTCCGGTTGGTTCGGGGCCGGATTTCCGTGTGTCGGATTTCTGTTTCCCGGGTTCCGGTCGGCGGGGGTCCGGTCGGCGGAGTTCCGGGGTCCGGCTTTCCGGCGGCAGGGTTCCGGCCGGCGGAGTTCCGGGGTCCGGCTTTCCGGTCGGCGGAGTTCCGGGGTCCGGCTTTCCGGCGGCAGGGTTCCGGCCAGCGGAGTTCCGGGGTCCGGCTTTCCGGTCGGCGGAGTTCCGGTGGCGGGAGGTCCAGCGGCCGGCCGGGACCCCGGCGGCCACAGTTCCGGCGGCCGGGGTCCCGGTCGGGCGAGTCCGGTCGGCGGGTTCCGTTTACCGGCCTTCCTTTTGCCGGCTTTCCTTTTGCCGGCTTTTCGTTAGTTTGCAAGCACTCCCTGAGCACGCGCCTCGAAGTCGCCCCCTTTGTCCCCACGCGATCCGAACTGCGCCGGGCAGGTTATCCACAGGCCCGGTACGGAAGAGCCGATCGCGGGATACTGAGGTCGCGAAGGACGACAGGGCCGGGGCGCGCTCGGCCGAACGCCAAGGCTCGGGGGGCCGAGGATCGTGGAGGACAGGGTGCGGGTGGTCATCGCCGAGGATTCGGTGCTGCTCAGGGAGGGGCTGACCCGGCTGTTGACCGACCGTGGGCACGAGGTCGTGGCGGGGGTCGGAGACGGCGACGCCCTGGTCAAGACCATCACCGAGCTGGACGGTCAGGGCGAGCTGCCGGACGTGGTGGTCGCGGACGTACGGATGCCGCCGACGCACACCGACGAGGGGGTGCGGGCGGCCGTGCTGCTGCGCAAGGCACACCCCGACCTCGGGGTACTCGTCCTGTCGCAGTACGTGGAGGAGCGGTACGCCACGGAGCTGCTGGCCGGTTCCAGCCGCGGGGTCGGCTATCTGCTGAAGGACCGCGTGGCCGAGGTCAGGGAGTTCGTGGACGCGGTGGTGCGGGTGGCCCAGGGCGGTACGGCGCTCGACCCCGAGGTCGTCGCCCAGTTGCTGGGCCGCAGCCGCAAGCAGGACGTGCTGGCCGGGCTCACCCCACGGGAGCGGGAGGTCCTGGGCCTGATGGCCGAGGGGCGGACGAACTCGGCCATCGCCCGGCAGCTGGTGGTGAGCGACGGTGCCGTAGAGAAGCACGTCAGCAACATCTTCCTCAAGCTCGGGCTGTCCCAGAGCGACGGGGACCACCGGCGCGTGCTCGCGGTCCTCACCTACCTGAACTCCTGATGGATCGACCCCGTGTCAGTCAAGTGGGTGACCGCTCCGCGGCGTCCGCCGGACGGACGCGAGCGCGGCAACCGAACAAACAACGGGAAGCGTCTTCAAAGGCAGCGCCGGGGGCGCGTGAATCATGACAAGTCAGGGTGGCGAACCGGCTCGATTCCTTGTCCGTCATGCGAATGGCCCAGGGAGGGCGACCTTTGCGGACGTAGGGTTGATCCTGGGAAGGCTTGCGGGAAGGCCAGCCCAGACAGCCGCCTCGAAGGAGGTCCAGTTCAGTGACCAGCCAGGTCAGTAGCCCATCGGAGCAGGCCGACGAAGCCGTCGTGGGAGAGCAGCGCAAACCGGCAGGGACGAAGGACGTCCGCCGGCTGGACCGAGTCATCATTCGATTCGCGGGGGACTCGGGCGACGGTATGCAGCTCACCGGCGACCGCTTCACCTCGGAAACGGCGTCCTTCGGGAACGACCTGTCGACGCTGCCGAACTTCCCCGCCGAGATCCGGGCCCCCGCCGGAACCCTGCCGGGCGTGTCCTCCTTCCAGCTGCACTTCGCCGACCACGACATCCTGACTCCGGGCGACGCGCCGAACGTGCTGGTGGCGATGAACCCGGCGGCCCTGAAGGCCAACCTCGGCGATGTGCCGCGCGGCGCGGAGATCATCGTCAACACGGACGAGTTCACCAAACGGGCGATGCAGAAGGTGGGCTACGCCACCTCGCCGCTGGAGGACGGCTCGCTCGACGGGTACAGCCTCCACCCGGTGCCGCTGACGACGCTGACGGTCGAGGCGCTGAAGGAGTTCGACCTCACGCGCAAGGAGGCCGAACGCAGCAAGAACATGTTCGCGCTGGGCCTGCTGAGCTGGATGTACCACCGCCCGACCGAGGGCACCGAGAAGTTCCTCAAGTCGAAGTTCGCCAAGAAGCCCGACATCGCGGCGGCCAACATCACCGCCTTCCGCGCGGGCTGGAACTTCGGCGAGACGACCGAGGACTTCGCCGTCTCCTACGAGATCGCCCCGGCGACGACGGCCTTCCCGGTCGGCACCTACCGGAACATCTCCGGGAACCTCGCGCTGTCCTACGGGCTGATCGCCGCGTCCCGGCAGGCGGACCTGCCGCTGTATCTGGGCTCGTACCCGATCACCCCGGCCTCGGACATCCTGCACGAGCTGAGCCGGCACAAGAACTTCGGCGTACGGACCTTCCAGGCCGAGGACGAGATCGCGGGCATCGGCGCGGCGCTGGGGGCGGCCTTCGGCGGCTCGCTGGCGGTGACGACCACCTCCGGCCCGGGTGTGGCCCTGAAGTCGGAGACCATCGGCCTCGCGGTCTCCCTGGAGCTGCCGCTGCTGGTGATCGACATCCAGCGGGGCGGGCCGTCGACCGGCCTGCCGACCAAGACCGAGCAGGCGGACCTGCTCCAGGCCATGTTCGGCCGCAACGGCGAGGCGCCGGTGCCGATCGTCGCCCCGTGCACTCCGGCCGACTGCTTCGACGCGGCGCTGGAGGCGGCGCGGATCGCGCTGACGTACCGCACACCGGTGATGCTGCTTTCGGACGGTTATCTGGCCAACGGCTCCGAGCCGTGGCGGATCCCGGAGCCGGACGAGCTGCCGGATCTGACCGTGCAGTTCGCACAGGGTCCGAACCACACCCTGGACGACGGCAGCGAGGTCTTCTGGCCGTACAAGCGCGACCCGCAGACCCTCGCCCGGCCGTGGGCGATCCCGGGCACGCCGGGCCTGGAGCACCGCATCGGCGGCATCGAGAAGGAAGACGGCACGGGCAACATCTCCTACGCGCCGGCCAACCACGACTTCATGGTCCGCACCCGCCAGGCCAAGATCGACGGCATCGAGGTGCCGGACCTTGAGGTCGACGACCCGCACGAGGCGAGGACGCTGGTGCTGGGCTGGGGGTCGACGTACGGCCCGATCACCGCCGCCGTACGCCGTCTGCGCACCGCGGGCGAGTCGATCGCGCAGGCGCATCTACGCCATCTGAACCCGTTCCCGCGCAACCTGGGCGCGGTACTCGGACGTTACGAGAAGGTGGTGATCCCCGAGATGAACCTCGGCCAGCTCGCCACCCTGATCCGGGCGAAGTACCTGGTGGACGCCCACTCGTACAACCAGGTCAACGGCATGCCGTTCAAGGCGGAACAGCTTGCCAAGGCTCTCAAGGAGGCCATCGATGCCTGAGACGTCCACGGAAGGCACGGGCACGATCGAGGCACTCTCGCTCATCCCCAAGGCCGAGGCACGCCAGTCCATGAAGGACTTCAAGTCCGACCAGGAAGTGCGCTGGTGCCCCGGCTGCGGTGACTACGCGATCCTGGCGGCGGTCCAGGGCTTCATGCCGGAGCTGGGTCTGGCCAAGGAGAACATCGTCTTCGTCTCGGGCATCGGCTGCTCGTCGCGCTTCCCCTACTACATGAACACGTACGGGATGCACTCCATCCACGGCCGCGCTCCCGCCATCGCGACGGGCCTGGCCACCTCGCGCCGGGATCTGTCGGTGTGGGTGGTCACGGGTGACGGCGACGCGCTGTCGATCGGCGGCAACCACCTGATCCACGCCCTGCGCCGGAACGTCAACCTCAAGATCCTGCTGTTCAACAACCGGATCTACGGTCTGACGAAGGGCCAGTACTCCCCGACCTCCGAGGTCGGCAAGATCACCAAGTCGACGCCGATGGGGTCGCTGGACGCACCCTTCAACCCGGTGTCCCTCGCGATCGGCGCGGAGGCGTCGTTCGTGGCCCGCACGGTCGACTCCGACCGCAAGCACCTCACCCAGGTGCTGCGGGAGGCGGCCGCCCACAAGGGCACGGCGCTGATCGAGATCTACCAGAACTGCAACATCTTCAACGACGGCGCGTTCGAGGTCCTGAAGGACAGGCAGCAGGCCGAGGAAGCGGTGATCCGCCTCGAACACGGGCAGCCGATCCGCTTCGGCACGGACTCCTCGCGCGGCGTGGTCCGCGACGCGCAGACCGGCGACCTGAGGGTCGTCAACGTCACCCCGGAGAACGAGTCGCAGATCGTGATCCACGACGCCCACGCCGCCTCCCCGACCACCGCCTTCGCCCTGTCCCGCCTGGCCGACCCGGACACCCTCCACCACACCCCGATCGGCGTGTTCCGCTCGGTGGACCGGCCGGTGTACGACACCCAGATGGCCGACCAGCTCGACACGGCGATCGAACAGAACGGCAAGGGTGATCTGGGGCAGTTGCTGGCGGGTGGGGACACCTGGACGGTCGTCGGCTGACGGCCGACAGACAGGCATGTGAGCCTGGGTGCACCAGCGGCACCCAGGTCTGCCCGGCGTCACTCAGGCGTGGTGCCGGACTCGGGTCCTACAACCCACCACTCCTCCAGGTCGCCCAGCCGCTCATCCAGGATGGCGTCGACAGCCCTCCCGGTCCTTGCCTCCAACGACTCCGCCGGCAGCATCTGCCGGTGCGTGGACGTTCGCGCCCAGTACTCCAGGAAGTTGTCGCTCCTGCTGAGTACTTTCAAGGCGCCGAGGAGTTCATTGCGGCTTGTCTCTCCGACCTCGTAGGAGAGCAGGAGCAACCCGTAGTGCTTGTTCGTCAAGAGCATCTGGCGCCGCTTGTCCTCGGAGATGTCGCCCAGGGTGCTCAACCCGGCGGCGAGCACCGGATCGTCGATCGCCCGGTCCAGCTGCCCCGCGAAAAGAGTGCGCACCCGGATCTTGTCGGCCATCCGGAGTTGCTCCGCCACGGCAGCCATGGCTTCGCCGGCCCGGGTGACCGCGCGCACAAGGTCCCGTCACAGCTCTTCGTGATCCGGTTCGGCCATGCAGAAACACCCCCCGCATCCCACGGCGCCACGCGCGCCCTGTGTCTGAGCCGGCGCCCGGCGTGCCAGACCGTCGCCTGCCAGCCTGGCTGACCGCACAAGTCGGGGCACAAGGTGGACAGGGGGCGCACGGATGCGTGGGCATGAAGGGATCGACGGCCGTGCCCTGCAAACGGAGTCAATTCCCGCTATGAAGTGTGTCGTTGACCGGGCACCCCGGAGAGGATCTTGGTAGCTTGTCCGGACTGTCTCCGGGTATAGAAGAGGCTCCGAGTGCCCCGCGAACTCCCTGCTGTCAACGTGGTCCGTCGTCTCGGAGACCCACCGAAAATGAGGGGCAGTCAGACCTCGGAAAGTTGTCCGGACGTCTTCGAGCTGAGCGATGGCAGTTTTGCCGTCATCGGCACGGAGGCCACCGCTGTGCTTGATCCTCTTCTCCCTGCCGACGCGGCTCGTGCCGATTACGAACGCATCGTCGTGATCAGCCGCGAGACGCTCATCCGTGCCAAGCGGGACATCCCCGACGCCTGACCGACGGCGTCAGGTGCCGCGGACGTCCGGTCCGGACTCGCAGGTCAGACATCCCGCCCACCATCACCCCGGCGACGGCGGTCAGCCGGACGTGGGCGGTCCCACGATCCACCACTCCTCCGGATCGTCGGCGAGTTCCTCCATCATCACGTCCACGGCCGCCCCAACCCGTCCTTCGGCTGAGGCACCCGGGATGCTCCGCCGGTGTTCGGCGGTGCGGTCCCAGTACTCGGCGAAAACGGCGTTGCGGCACAGAATGCGCAGGTGCCCGAGGAGTTCGTCCCAGTCGAGCACTCCTACGCGATGGGCGAGGAGGAGCGAGCCGTACTCACGGTTCGCGAAGAGCAGCTGGCGACGCTTGCCCTCGGAGAGCCCCGTCAGCGTGCTGGAGGCGTCGGCCAGGGAAGGGTCGTCGATCGTCCGATTCATCTGGTCCACTGTCAGCCGGTACTGCTGAATCAGGTTCGCTCGATGAATCTCCTCGGTCATCAGCGTCAGCTGCCGGAGCAGATCCAGCAGGATCTCCTCCTGGCGCCGGCGGCGGGCGCCACGAGCGAAGAACGCGCGCATCAGGCTGCGTCCCGCCACGACCGCAGAACCGATCCTGCTGGCCCGGGCGGCCGGAGTCTGTGTGGCCATGTCAAGCAATCCCCCTGGATCCGGTAACCGCGCCCCGGTGGGCGGAAGGGTGGATGCGCGGTGGGCGTGACACTCCGCCTCCACATTGCCCGTCAGTCAACGGCGGCGTGGGAGGCGGAGAGGGGGCGCATGGAAGGACGTGTCTCGCATGTCGACCAACACCCTGACATATGTGTGCCCCCAGGCGCCGTACGCATTCCTGCCGACCGGACGCCGGGAGTCACATCACCCCTGATCAGAGCCGCCTTTTCGCGCGTCGTACACCTCCCGCGCCTTCTGCACCTCCCCCATCCGCTCCTCGGTCCACAGCGCAAGCCCCCGCACCTGTTCCGCCGCCTCGCGACCCAGGTCGGTGAGGGAGTAGTCGACCCTCGGAGGGATCACCGGCTTGGCGTCGCGGTGGACGAGGCCGTCGCGTTCCAGGGTCTGGAGAGTCTGGGTCAGCATCTTCTCGCTGACCCGGCCGATCGCCCGGCGCAGTTCGCTGAAGCGGTACGGGCGGTCCAGGAGCTCGATCAGGACCAGAACCCCCCAGCGGCTGGTGACGTGCTCCAGCACCAGCCGGTGCGGGCACATCTGCTCGCCGATGTCGTACTTGCCCGCCGTCACGCCCACCACATCACTTACCGCCATACCAGTACCTTACTTCAAAGTGGGTACTTTCGTTGAGTTAGCGCACCTCCTAGGGTTAGTGCCACCGCACCCCACTAGGAGTTCTGATCATGAGCATCGTCGTCACCGGAGCCACCGGACATCTGGGCCGCCACGTCGTGGAGCAGCTGCTGGAGAAGGTCCCGGCCGACCAGGTGACCGCCGTCGTGCGCACCCCCGAGAAGGCCGCCGACCTCGCCGAACGCGGCGTGAAGCTCGCCGTCGCCGACTACAGCGCCCCCGCGACCTTCGAAGGGCTGTTCGCCGCAGGCGACAAGGTGCTGCTCATATCGGGCAGCGAGGTCGGCAACGACCGCGTCGGCCAGCACAAGGCCGTCATCGACGCCGCCAAGGCCGCCGGCGTCGCCCTGCTCGCCTACACCAGCGCCCCCGGCAGCCTCACGGCCGCCCTCGCCGACGACCACCGCGGCACCGAGAAGGCGCTCCTGGAGTCCGGCCTGCCGTACACGCTGCTGCGCAACGGCTGGTACCACGAGAACTACACCGAGAACCTCGCCCCGGTCCTGGAGCACAGCGCCGTCACCCACGCCGCCGGCGCCGGCCGCGTCTCCTCCGCCTCGCGCGCCGACTACGCGGCCGCCGCCGTCGCCGTACTGACCGGCGAGGGGCACGAGAACCAGACGTACGAACTGGGTGGCGACGTCGCCTGGAGCTTCGCCGAGTACGCCGCCGAGCTGAGCCGGCAGACCGGCAAGGAGATCGCCGAGAACCCCGTCTCCGTCGAGGCCTTCACCGGCATCCTGGCCGGCGCCGGGCTGCCGGGGCCCGTGGCCGCGATCATCGCCGGCGTGGACGCCTGCGTGGAGAAGGGCGAACTGGTCGTCGACAGCGGCGACCTGTCCCGCCTGGCCGGCCGCCCGACGACGCCGATCTCCGAGGCGATCGCCGCCGGACTGAAGGGCTGATTCAGGCCCTGGCCCAGGCCCAGGCCCAGGCTCTGGCCCAGGCCCAGGCCCCTCCGGACTCGCCCCTCCGGGCGCTCCACCCCCGCCTGTCATGACCGTATGGCAATACGGGCATGACAGGCGGGGGTGTTCGGCGTTACCTTCGTGCGGGCCGACGCAGGGACGCGGCCATGTGAGGGCACGAAGCACGAAGGAGGGGCCGTGACCGGGAAGTCCAGGGGTGAGCGGCACATAGGTCTGCTGAACGGCTTCGCGGCGTACGGGATCTGGGGGCTGTTCCCGCTGTTCTGGCCGCTGCTGGAACCCGCCGGGTCCGTCGAGATCCTCGCCCATCGGATGGCCTGGTCCCTCGTCTTCGTGACGGCCGTACTTCTCGTCGTACGGCGCTGGGCCTGGGCCGGTGAGCTGATACGGCAGCCGCGGCGGCTCGCGCTGGTCGCCGTGGCCGCGGGTGTGATCACCGTCAACTGGGGCGTCTACATCTGGTCCGTGAACTCGGGCCATGTCGTCGAGGCCTCGCTCGGGTACTTCATCAATCCGCTCGTCACCATCGCCATGGGCGTGCTGCTCCTGAAGGAACGGCTGCGGCCCGTGCAGTGGGCGGCGGTCGGCGTCGGCCTCAGCGCGGTGATCGTGCTGACCGTAGGGTACGGGCGGCCGCCGTGGATCTCCCTCGTCCTCGCCTTCTCCTTCGCCACCTACGGCCTCGTGAAGAAGAAGGTCAATCTCGGTGGCGTGGAGTCGCTGGCCGCCGAGACCGCGATCCAGTTCCTGCCCGCGCTCGGGTACCTGGCCTGGCTGACAGCGCAGGGGAAGTCGACGTTCACCACGGAGGGGTTCGGGCACGCGGCGCTGCTCGCGGCCGCAGGCGCCGTGACCGCGCTGCCACTGGTCTGCTTCGGCGCGGCGGCGATCCGGGTACCGCTGTCGACGCTGGGGCTGCTCCAGTACCTGGCACCGGTCTTCCAGTTCCTGATCGGCGTCGTGTACTTCCACGAGGCCATGCCGGCCGAGCGGTGGGCCGGGTTCGCGCTGGTGTGGCTGGCGTTGACGCTGCTCACTGCGGACGCGTGGCGCGCGGCGCGGCGCTTGAGGAGCGCCGAGTTCAGGGTGCCGCGGGTCGAGAAGCCGAAGTCGGCCGTGGTGGACGCCTGAGCTGGGGGCTACCGCCCCCGGACCCCCGCTTCGGCCCTGAACGGGCCTCGTCCTCAGACGCCGGACGGGCTGGATGGTGCGGACCGGCGCCGAGTGCACGCCGTGCACCGACCGGCGATTCCTGTTGCGCCCCGCTCCCCCACCCCCCTTGAGTGGTCGCATGACACAGGAACCCGCGACCGCACCGGCGCCCCTGCACTGGAAGCTCGTCATCGACTGCGCCAACCCCCAGTCCCAGGCCGACTTCTGGGCCGCCGTGCTGCACTACGAGGTCGAGGACAACAACGCCCTGATCGACCGGCTGCTGGAGCTCGGCGCGCTGCCGCGCGAGGCCGTCGTCGAGTTCCACGCCCGGCTCGCCTTCCGGGACCTGGTGGCCGTACGGCATCCCGACGACCCGTACGACAAGGACAGCGGCACCGGGCTGGGGCGGCGGCTGCTGTTCCAGCGCGTTCCCGAGGAGAAGACGGTCAAGAACCGGCTGCATCTCGACGTGCACACGGCGGCCGGGGAGCGCGAGGGCGAGGTCGAGCGGCTGGAGGGGCTGGGGGCGAGCGTGCTGCGGCAGGTGCGGGAACCGTCCGGGGCATGGGTGGTGATGGCGGACCCGGAGGGCAACGAGTTCTGCGTGCACTGAGCCCGCGGCAGTCTCAGGGTTTTCCCTATACGAACACCACGTCCGAATAGCGCTCTTGACGGAGAGTCAGGCCCACCCTCACCATCCAGGCACCCCATTCACTGAGGAATCCCTGTGATTCCCCAAGGAATTCGGAGCCCCCCACCATGAAACTCTCCGTCTCCTGGCGCACGTCGGCGGCTGTCGCCGTCGCTGCCGCCACTCTGCTGACCAGCGGATCCATAGCCGGCGCGGCGCCCAGAGCCGAGGCCCTGGCCGCCGCCCCCGACATCCCCGTGGCCGGCGTCAAGGCCCATCTCACCCAGTTCCAGTCCATAGCCACCGCCAACGGCGGCAACCGCGCCCACGGCCGCCCCGGCTACAAGGCATCCCTCGACTACGTGAAGGCCAAGCTGGACGCCGCCGGGTACACCACGACCGTCCAGCAGTTCACGTCCTCCGGCCGCACCGGCTACAACCTGATCGCCGACTGGCCCGGCGGCGACGCCAACCAGGTGCTCATGGCCGGCTCCCACCTCGACAGCGTCACCTCCGGCCCCGGCATCAACGACAACGGCTCCGGCTCGGCGGCGGTCCTGGAGACCGCGCTCGCCGTGTCACGGGCCGGCTACCACCCCACCAAGCATCTGCGGTTCGCCTGGTGGGGCGCGGAGGAGCTGGGGCTCGTCGGCTCCCGCTACTACGTCAACAACCTCTCCTCCGCGAACCGGGCGAAGATCAGCGGCTATCTGAACTTCGACATGATCGGCTCGCCCAACCCCGGCTACTTCGTCTACGACGACGACCCCGCGATCGAGAAGACCTTCAAGGACTACTACGCCGGCCTCGGCGTCGCGACCGAGATCGAGACCGAGGGCGACGGCCGCTCCGACCACGCGCCGTTCAAGAGCGCCGGCGTGCCGGTGGGCGGCCTGTTCACGGGCGCGAGCCGCACGAAGACCGCGGCACAGGTGACCAAGTGGGGCGGTACGGCCGGGCAGTCCTTCGACCGCTGCTACCACTCGTCCTGCGACACGACGTCCAACATCAACGACACCGCCCTCGACCGCAACAGCGACGCCGCCGCCTACGCGGTGTGGGAGCTGTCGGAGTAGTACGCCGGATCGCCGGCACCGGTCGGCGAGCGGTCAGCCAGTGGGCGGTTCGGCCGACTTGGCGGCCCGGGCGGCCAGGCGGTCCATGCGGGCACGGGCCGCCTCCAGCTCCTCGACGTCGTCGGCGGCCGGACCGCCCTCGGCCGCGATCTCGTCCCACAGTCCGAGCAGGTCCCGGCCCATTTGCAGTCCCTGGGCCGGGTCCCGCACGGCGCGCCAGGCCGTGGCCGCGCCGTGCAGACTGCCGTACGCCGCCTCCGCGTCGCGGGCACCGTGGTGCCTGCGCGCCACGTCGAGGGCGAGCGCGAAGGCGCGCTCCGGGTCGCCCGCCAAGTAGGCGATGTACGCGCCGAGTTCACGGATCCGCAACACCTCGGCGTGCTGCGGCCCGAGCACCGCCGACGCCTCCGCCACGGTCCGCTCCGCGAGCTCCGCCGCCTCCGCCGTGCGCCCCGCCTTGACGGCGTCGTTGATCCGCGCCATCGGTACGGCGAACGGGGAGGCGTCGGCGGTGGCGTCGGCCGGTGCGTCCCCGAGAACGGCCTCGGCGACCGCGTCGAAGCCGCGGGGCGGGGCGGGCTTGGGGTCGGGGTCCGAGACGGGGTCGGGACGGAGGTGGGAGTGCGGGTGGGAGCGAGGGTGGGAGCGGGGGTGCGGGTCGGAGCCGGGGGCCGGCTTGGCGGCCGGGGTCGGGACCGGCAAGGGGGTCGGGTCCGAGACGGGGATGCGGGTGGAGGGGGTCGGCGGCGCGTCGGCCGGTTCCGGCGTCGGGGTCGGGGTCGGGGACAGGGGCGCGTCGGCCGGTTCCGGCGTCGGCGTCGGGGTCGGGGTCGGCGGCGCGTGCATGGGTCCGCTCGCAGATGCGTCCGACGGTGCCTCTCCGGGCGTATCCACGGGGGCGTCTGCGGATGCGCCTGCGAGGGTGTTCACGGGGGCGTCTACGGGGGTGTTCACGGGAGCGCCTACGGGAGCGCCTACGGGGGTGTCCACGGGAGCGCCCATGACCGGCGGTGGCCCGAACTCCCCGAGCGGCGGCGCGACCGTGCCGGGTGCGGCGTCCTGCACCGGCTCGGGTAGGGCACGCAGCCGGAAGGTGGGCGAGGCGTCCTGCGACGGGCCCGAGAGCGGCCGTAGGACATGGGTGGGCCTGTCCCGGTGCGGTACGGCGCCCGGCGGCGGGGCGGGGTCGGCGCTTGCCGAAGGGGCGGGGGCGGCACTCGGCGAAGGGGCGGGGGCGGCACTCGGCGGCGGGGCGGGGGCGGCGCTCGCCGAAGGGGCGGGGGCGGCGCTCGCCGGAGCGGCGGGGAGCGCGGGCCGCTCCGCCGCGGGCCGCACGGCTGTGGCCGGCGCCGCGGGCGGACCGGTGCGGACGGGCTCGGCGGTGAAGCGGCTGGAGCCGTCCTCCTCGACCAGCAGCGGGACGACGTAGCCGATGCGCTCGTCGTGGACGGTGGCGTGCACGGGGTGACCGCCGGCGCGGGCGATGCGCTGCAGGTGGGCCAGGACGACGTGCTGGATCTCCTCCCCCGGGGCCGCCATGACGGGGACGCCGCCGATGGACGCGCCGCCCGCGCCCGGGCCGGCGACGGGGACGTGCACGTCGATCGGCGCGGCCACCTGGGCCGCGACGGCGTGTTTGTGTTCCCGCTTCTTCGCGCGGCTCAGTCGAGGCATCGCTTCCCTCACTCGCATGCGTCGGGGAGTGCGCGGACGGCGCGTTCGGGTTCCATGGTGCTCCCTCTCGCCGTCGGGTTCCGCTTCCCCGGCGTCCAGGTCCGGTTGTACAGGTCGGACACGTCGTACACGTAATCTCGAGTCTCTCCGGCCGCGCACGGTGCGGACGTCACCGTGACGTCACAGACTCGTTCCAGGAGCTTGTGCCACGTCACAGCGTTCTCATGCCTGGCTCGAAGATCGGTGGCGTGACGAGGGAGGAGTGCGGGCATGCGGACTGACATGCGCGTGCAGCAGGGCCGGCCGCAGCCGGGGCCGGAGATCTGGATCCGCGGGCCGGTGGCCCTCCCGGAGGAACCTCCGCCCTCTCCCGGCCCCTTCCGGCCCCGGCGTTTCTCCTGGGTCGGTGTGTGCGGCGGGGCGGGTGTGTCGACGCTCGCCGCGGTCTACGGCGGCCACGACTGCGGACGCGGCTGGCCCGGGCCGGCCGATCCGCCGTCGGTACTGCTCGTGGCCCGCACCCACGCGGCCGGGCTGACCGCCGCGCTGCACACCCTGGAGGTCTTCCGGCGCGGCGAGGCTCCGCACGGGCTCGACCTCGACGCGGTCGTCCTGGTCGCGGACGCGCCGGGGCGTCTGCCGCGACCACTCGCCGAGCGCGTCAAGGTCATCGAGTCGATGATCGACGTGTACCGGGTGCCGTGGGTGCCGGCCTGGCGGCTCGGCGATCTGAGCGGGCAGCGGCCGAGAGAGGCGGAGGCGCTGGCGCGGCTGACCGGCCGGACTCTGTGAGGTCGGGGAACGTCCGCCGCGGCCGGTGAGTGCCGGTGGCGCCCCGTCGGCGCAGCTCCGTGGCCACGGACTCGACGGCGAAGCGGCCGTAGCCCCGGCCCTGCTCCGCGGCGGCGATGTTCAGTGCCGGTGAGGTGAATCCGTCGCCCCGGGGTCCGCCCCGGCGCACGGACAATCACTGCATGACGCGTACGCCTGACCACCCCGACGCAGACCCCTCTCCCGCCGCACCCGCCTCCCTCTCGGCCGAGGAGATCGCCTCCGCCGTACGTTCGCGGACCCTGCGCGCGGTCGACGTCGTCGCGGAGGCCCTCGACCGCATCGAACGGGCCGACCCGGTCCTGTCCGCCTTCATCGAGGTCTGGGCCGAGGACGCTCTTCGGCGGGCCGGCGAGGTGGACGCACGGGTCGAGGCGGGTGAGTGGCTGCCGCTGGCCGGCGTACCGATCGGCGTCAAGGGGCGGCGCGGGCTCGGGACGGCGGGCCCGTTGCTCGAAGCGGGGTGTGTGGCGGTGGGGGCGACATCGGTTCCGGGACCGGGGACCGTCTGGCAGACCTGGGGACTCGGCCGCCACGGCCCCACGGTCAACCCCTGGCGCCACGACCGCACGCCGGGCGGCTCCTCGGCCGGTTCCGCGGTGGCGGTGGCGGCGGGACTGGTGCCGCTCGCGACCGGGAACGACGGGGCCGGTTCGGTACGGATCCCGGCGGCGTGGTGCGGCGTCGTCGGGCTGAAGGTCGGCAACGGGCGGCTGCCGTCGAGCGACCGCACCGGGCTCATGGTGCCGGGGGTGCTGGCGCGGCGGGTGGGGGATGCGGCGGCGTACTGGCGGGTGATGTCAGGCGACACCGCGGAGGCCGACCTCGGGGCCGGGTCGAGGTCCGGGGCCGGAGCCGGGTCGAGGTCCGGGGCCGGGTCGGGCGCCAGATCTGGGGGCATGTCCGGGGCCGAGGGCAGGTCGGGGGCCGAGGCCAAGACCGAGGCCGAGACGGGCGCCAGAGCCGGAGCCAAGTCCGGAGCCGGGTCGGGCGCCGGATCTGGAGCCAAGTCCGGAGCCGAGGGCAGGTCCGGAGCCGAAGGCAAGTCCGGGGCCGAAGCCAAGACCGAGGCCGAGACGGGCGCCAGAGCCGGGGCCGAGGCCGGCGCCAGAGCCCGAGCCAAGTCCCGTTCCGCCGGTCCGCCGACCGCCGTATGGTCTGCCGACCTCGGCTTCGACTGCCCCGACCCGGACGTCGTCGCCGTCGCCCGTGCCGCCGCCCTCCGGCTGGCAGAGGCAGGGGCGCTACGGCTCACGCGCCCGCGCTCCGCGCTCCGCCTCCACGACCCGGCCCCGGCATGGCTGGCCCTGCGGACGCCGGGCGCCGGGCCCACCCCCGAGGTCCATCGCATCCGTGCCGCCAACGACGGCCGGCTGGCCGCCCTCTTCGCCGACAGCCGGCTGCTGCTGACGCCGACGGCGCCCACCCCGCCGCACGGTCACGAGGGCCCCGGCGAGCACTACTCCACCGCGCTCACCTGGGCGTTCAACCTAAGCGGGCATCCGGCGATCAGCATCCCGGCGGGGTTCGGGCCGGACGGCTGCCCCGTCGGACTCCAACTGGTGGCGGCACACGGCGAGGAGGCGCTGCTGCTCGAAGTCGCGGGCGTGGCCGAGGCCCACCTCGGGCCCTGGTGAGCGCTGCGCCCTTCTGGATCGCCGGACACCTGCAGGATCCTCCCGGACACCTGCAGGATCCGATCCCCTGGACATCTACATGCGTGCGCATATAATGCACATGCGATTAGTTGTCGTACGCCGACCATCCGGCCCCCTGTGAAGGCCGACTCTTTGGGGGAACCATGACCCGCCGCTTCCTGTTCGTCCTCGGCAGCAGCCGTTCCGACGGCAACACCGAGCTCCTGGCCCGCAGGGCCGCCGAGCAACTGCCCGAGGGTGTCGAGCAGCAGTGGATCGACCTGGCCGCGCATCCGCTGCCCGACTTCGAGGACCTGCGGCACGACAGCGACCATGTGCGCCCGACCCGGGGGAACGTGGCACTGCTGCTCGACGCCACGCTCGCGGCGACGGACGTCGTGATCGTCTCGCCGCTGTACTGGTACTCGGTGTCCGCGCACGTCAAGCGCTACCTCGACTACTGGTCGGGCTGGCTGCGCACGCCCGGTGCCGACTTCAAGGCGACCATGGCCGGACGCACCCTGTGGGGCGTCACCGCGCTCGCGCACGAGGAGCAGGAGGTCGCCGATCCGCTGATCGGGACGCTCAGCAACTCCGCCGCGTACCTGAGGATGCGCTTCGGCGGAGTGCTGCTCGGCAACGGCAGCAAGCCCGGTGACGTGCTCGCCGACGCCGAGGCACTGGCCCGCGCGAAGACGTTCTTCGCGCAGGAGGCGCCGCTCGCGCGCTTCCCGTACGAGACCGACTGAGCGCTGCGCCCTGATGTCCTACACCCTGATGTCCTACGCCCTGATGTCCTACGCCGTGATCTCCTACGCCGTGATGTCCTTCGCCGTGAACCTCGCCCACGCCGCCGAGCCGAACACCGCCGCGTAGAGGCCCTGGAGACCGAGGTTCTTCACCAGGTCGTCCCAGTAGACGGGCTCGCGCATGAGGTCGGCGAAGGACAGCCAGTAGTGCGAGAAGAAGTACGGCTGAAGCGCGTGGAGCTGGGGGATCTGGTCGAGGATCTGCACGGTGATCAGCAGGCCCACCGTCGTCGCCATCGCCGCGATGCCGCTGTTGGTCAGCGTCGAGACGAACAGGCCGAGCGCCGCCACGCCGATCAGTGACACGGCGACGACCAGGGCGATCAGCAGGGCTCTGGCCAGGCCCTCGCCGAAGCTGATCCGGGTGCCGGAGATGGTCGTCAGATCGCCGAGCGGGAACAGCAACGCGCCGACCGTGAGCGCCGAGACCGCGACCACCAGGGTGGCCACCAGGCAGAACGTCATCGTGGTCGCGTACTTGGTGAACAGCAGGCGGGTGCGGCCGGCGGGGGCGACGAGGAGATAGCGGAGGGTACCGGCGTTCGCCTCGCCCGCGATCGCGTCGCCCGCGATGACGCCGATCGCCATCGGCAGGAAGAAGGGGAGCGTCGCGGCGAGTGCGGTGAAGACCAGGAACAGGCCGTTGTTGGTGATCTGCGAGATGAACGCCGGGCCACCGCCACCCTCGGGTCCACCGCCCGCGGACGAGCCGTCGCCGGTCTCGATCTTCACTGCGATGCCGACCAGGATCGGCACGGCGGCCAGGACGGCGAGCAGCGCGAGGGTGCGCCAGCGCCGGAAGGTCGTGGCGAGTTCGCTGCGGAACAGGCCGAGGGTCCACAGGGGGCTGGACTTCCGGTCCGCTCCGATCGCGCCCGCCTGCTCGACGACGTCAGCCCGCGACATCGAACCCCTCCCCCGTCAGTGCCACGAACGCGTCCTCCAGGGAGGCCCGTTCGACGCCGAAGCCGCGGACGCGGACCCCGGCCCTCACCAGCGCCGCGTTGACGTCAGCGAGATCACGGTCCGGGGGCTCGGCGGTCACCCGGTCGTCGGTGATCACGACATCGCCGGCGCCCTGTTCCTTGAGCACCCGGGCCGCGTCCCCGGTGTCCGGTGTGGTCACGACGAGCCGGCCGCGCGTCCCGGCCGCCAGCTCCGCCACCGCACCCTGGGTGATCAGCCTTCCCTGGGCCATCACGGCGGCGTGCGTGCAGACCTGCTCGATCTCGTCGAGAAGGTGTGAGGAGAGGAAGACGGTCGTGCCGTCGGAGGCCAGCTCCCGGATCAGCGAACGGATTTCGCGCATGCCCTGCGGGTCGAGACCGTTGGTCGGCTCGTCGAGGACGAGGAGCCTGCGCGGCTGCAGCAGCGCGGCCGCGAGCCCGAGCCGCTGCTTCATGCCGAGCGAGTACGCCTTGGCCTTCTTGCCGGCGGCGGCCGTCAGGCCCACCCGGTCCAGTGCGGCCGTGACGCGGGCGCGCCGGGTACGGGGATCGGCGGTGGGGTCGGCGGCGTCGTAGCGCAGGAGGTTGTCGCGGCCGGAGAGGAAGCCGTAGAGGGCGGGTCCCTCGATGAGTGTGCCGACGTGCGGCAGTACGGCGCGCGCGGCCCGGGGCATGGGCTGCCCGAGCACGCGCGCGGAACCGGAGGTGGGCTCGATCAGGCCCATCAGCATGCGGATGGTGGTGGTCTTGCCCGAGCCGTTCGGACCGAGGAAGCCGAAGACGCTGCCCGCCGGGACGGCCAGATCGAGACCGTCCACGGCGAGCTGCCCACCGCGGTAGCGCTTGGTGAGCCCGTGGGTGGAGATCACGGCACCGCCGTCACCGGGCCCCGCGGACCCACCGGCGTGCGCGGTCTCGTCGCCCTGCCGACTCCGGTCGGTCCGGGCGGTCTCGTCGGCCTGCCGACTCCGGTCGGTCCGGGCGGTCTCGTCGGCCTGCCGACTCCGGTCCGTCCGGGCAGCCTCGCCGGCCTGCCGACTCCGGTCCGTCCGGGCAGCCTCGCCGGCCTGCCGACTCCGGTCCGTCCGGGCGGTCTCGTCGGGCTTCCCCGCGGGCGGTTCCTCCATCGGCGCCTCGGGCTCCTCGGTTCGTGGTGCGGGTCGGGCGGTCGGTGGTGGGCTACTTGCCCGAGTCGGCCGCCTTCACGAGCGCGTCCTTGGTGACGGCGCCGACGTACACCTTGCCGTCGTCCGTGACGAGGGCGTTGATCAGGCGCGTCTTGAAGACGGTGCCCGAGCCGAACTTACCGGTGACCTTGTCGCCCAGGGAGTCCAGGAAGCCGCCCATGTCGCCGCCGACCTCGCTGCCGGACGGGACGCCCTCGCCGCCGGTGTCGAAGACGGCCACGGAGTTCCAGCCCTCGCCGATGACCTCGGGGCCGCCCTCGGCGCCCTTGCCCAGCGCGCCCCCGGACAGCGGGCCGCCGAACTCCTTCTCCAGCTCCTTGCCCAGTTCGTCCTCGGACTTCGCGCCGCCGTGCTCGCGGGCCGCCTTGTCCAGCTCGCCCTCCTCGGTGACCGTCGCGCCCTTGGGCGGGGTGAAGTCGAAGGTGGAGGCGGCCGGCTTGGCGAAGCTGACCTGGGTGAAGCCGGCGTCGATCACGGCCGCGCCACCGCTCGACGGGGTCAGCGTGAACTTCAGCGGCATGCCGGTCTCGGCGTCCACGGCCACGCTGATCGCGCCGACCGTGCTCCCGGACTGCTTCGGCTTGATGACCAGCCGGTAGGCGTCCCGGCCCGCGACCTGCGCGGTGCCGTCGACGGTGACGGACGTGGTGTCGTCCACCGCCTTCAGGGCCTCCTCGGTGAACTCCTTGGGTGTACCGGGGACCTCCTCGGACTTGCCCTTGTCCGCCTGTGCCTCGTCGGCGGTGCCGTGGAAGACCTCGTTGGACTTGCTGTCGTAGCCCCAGATGTCCTTGCCGTTGTGGATGAGGCTGTACTCGGAGGCGTTCTCCAGCAGGGAGAGCTTCTGCTTGTCGTCGCCGTCCACGGCGAGGCGCAGGGTGTGCGTGCCGGACGCCAGCTCGGTCAGCTTGGCCGAGGGGTCGGCGGACGATCCGTCACCCGAGCCCGAGGCCATGGCGCCGGAGGCGAAGCCGGCCCCCAGCCCGCCGAGGTCGGGCAGCCCCAGGTCGGTGGTGATCTTGAAGGTGCCGGACAGCTGCTCCACGTCCGACTTCGCGATCTTCTCGATGAGTTGCTGCGCGGTGATGTCCGGCAGATCGGGGTCGCCGGAGTCGGCGATCGCCGGGACGAGCCCGATGGTCGCCGCCGCGATTCCCACGACCGCGACCGGAACGACGTACCGCGCGGCCTTGCGACGCCCCGTGCGCAGGTCGTCGGCCTCCCCTGCGGTCGTGCTGTCCTCGGATTCGTACGGTGCCATGTGTGCCTTACCTCCGTCGTCGGCGGCGGCTGTCTCGTTCCCTCGCTCGCGAGTCCTGTGACCCCGCACTCGCCCACCCCGTAGCCGCCATTCTCACCCGAATCGGTGAGGAGTGGTGTTTTCCGTGGTCTCCATCTGACCAAATCGGCCAGGGAGATTCGTCAGCCTCCGGAGCCAACTCCGTGTACACCTGCGGTATGACACACGCGGGCGGCGCCTCCCCCGACCCGTAGGGGTCGGCGGGGAGAACGCCGCCGGGTGGGCGCCGCGCGGACGGCCGTAAGGGCCGCAGCCGCCGCGGATCAGCCGTTGAGGAACACGTAGTCCGCCTGGTACGGCACACCGACGATCGCGCCGGGCGTGCAGGAGCCGGCCGGAGCCACTCCGCCGACGGTGTTCAGCCGCAGGATCTCGGCGGTGTCGGCGAGCAGGCCGTGGTGCTTGCCGGACTGAGTGGCCTTCAGGTCGAGCTCGGGGATGTTCCTGTCGCCGTTCGGGGTCCGGGAGATGACGGCCCCGGTCACCGCGCTGCCGTCCCGCGCGATCCACTGCGGCGTACCGGAGTCGGGTGCCACGAAGGAGTGCGCGATACGGCCGCCGAGCACGGCGCTGACGTCCCGCTGGGCGAACGCGTACCCGCCGCCCTCGGCCGGCTTGCACTCGTAGATCTGCTTGCCCTTGACGACGGACGCCTGGAAGTTGTCGAGCGCGTCGCGGAAGCCGAACCCGGCGACGGTGACCTTGTGGAGCTGCCCGCGCACCGCACCGCCCGGGAACTCGGCCGTGTGGAGGTTGGCGTAGAAGGAACCCGGGTCGTTCTTGAGGGCGTTGAGCAGGGCGGGGTCCTTCACCTCGACGCTGCCGGTGACGCTGTGGCCCTTGCTCTTGCCGAGCAGGCCGCCGAAGTCGACCTTGATGCCGCCGTTGGTGCCCTTGGCGCCCTGGTGGATGTGGAGGGCGGTCGGCCGGCCGGTGCCGCGCCAGGTGACGGCGACGGACACCTTCTCGCCCTTGACCTTCACGAACTCCAGGGCAGCGCCGTCCTTGTCCCCGACGGCGGGCCCGCCCTCGACGGGCACCTCGTTGGCCCCGCGGAGGGAGGCCGCGAGGATCGTGCCCCCACTGCCGCCGATACCCCCGGCGGCGGTCCCGCTCCGGCTCACGATCCCCTGCGTGTCGCTTCCGGCGTGGCCCGCGTGGTCGGCGCGGTCATCTCCGGCGGCGAAGGCGGGAATCACCGCGGCGGCGACACCGCCGGCGGCGGCCACCGCGACGGCGGTGACGATCAGGCTGTTACGGCGCTTCGAGAACGTCGTCTTCATGCCCATGATTCTGTTTTCTCCCCGTAATGCAGCTGACGCCCCCTGCGTCAGCTTCTGGGCATTCATACGGAAGGGATCTCAGTTTGGACTCAGTCCAGACTTGTGGCGTACGTCACATACTGAGGCGGGGTTCATACTGCCGAGGGTGGCCGCACCTCAGCCCGCCCGGTGCACCACCGCGTCGCACAGCTCCATCAGCGCGGCCTTCGCGTCCATGTCCGGCAGCGGCGCCAGCGCGGCCCGCGCCTCCTCCGCGAACCTGACGGTGTCCCGTCGCGCCTGCTCCAGCGCCGGGTGCTCCCGGAGCCCGGCCAGCGCCTCCGCCAGCCGCGCGTCGTCGCTCAGGTCGGACTCCAGCAGTTCGCACAGCGCGATGTCCTCGGCCAGCCCCAGCCGCGCGGCACGCTCCTGGAGCCGCAGCACCGGCATGGTCGCGATGCCCTCGCGCAGATCCGTCCCCGGCGTCTTGCCGGACTCGTGCGAGTCGCTCGCGATGTCCAGCACGTCGTCCGCCAGCTGGAAGGCGACACCCAGCCGCTCCCCGTACTGGGTCAGCACGTCGACGACCGTCTCGTCGGCGCCCGACATCATCGCCCCGAACCGGCACGAGACCGCCACCAGCGACCCGGTCTTCCCGCCGAGCACGTCCAGGTAGTGATCCACGGGATCGCGCCCGTCCTGCGGCCCCGCCGTCTCCAGGATCTGCCCGGTGACCAGCCGCTCGAACGCCTCGGCCTGCACCCGGACCGCCTCGGGCCCGAGGTCGGCGAGGATGTGCGAGGCCCGGGCGAAGAGGAAGTCGCCGGTCAGCACGGCGACGGAGTTCCCCCAGCGGGTGTTCGCGCTCTCGACCCCGCGCCGTACGGCCGCCTCGTCCATCACGTCGTCGTGGTACAGCGTCGCCAGATGGGTGAGCTCGACGACCACGGCCGAGGGGACGACCCCCGGCGCGTACGGGTCCCCGAACTGGGCCGCGAGCATCACCAGCAGCGGCCGGAACCGCTTCCCGCCCGCCCGCACCAGATGCTGGGCGGCCTCGGTGATGAAGGGGACCTCACTCTTGGTGGCTTCGAGCAATCCCTCCTCGACAGCCGCCATTCCGGCCTGGACATCGGCTTCCAGAGCCTGGTCCCGCACGCTCAGCCCGAACGGCCCGACGACGGTCACGAGGGGTCTCCTGTCTGCTGGTGTCCACTGGCTGTTACACGGTTTGTCGATAGGTCGCTGCCATCACTCAAGTCAGCGTATCCGGTCAGGTTTCGATCACCGATGCCGCCCACCCGTCCACCATGGGCGGTATCGGATCACGGCAGGTATGTTTTTGATCACCTGATAAGGCCGGATATCGATCGACTTATATGGAAGTAGCGACCCGCGTCCCGAACCGGTGCCGCCACCGTCCCGGCCACCCCGGCCACCCTCACCCATCTGACCTCCCTCGTCGGCGGCCGGCTCAACGATCACACCCCCCGCCGGCCCGACGGAGGACTGCCATGACAACGACTCGCACCGCACGCGAGGTTCCACCCTCAGGGTCGACATGCGCGCCCGGAGGCGTCGGCCACGGCACACCGGAACTCCCCCCGCACGCAAGCGCGTTGGGCGGAACAGAGATCGTCCCCCGGCGATCCGCACAGAGGGCGAAGGACCACTTTTCCATCCGACACGGGAAAAACGGACTCCATGGACAGCCGGATAAAGGCGAGTTGGATCCATTGCCCGATTTGCCACTCTTGCGCCCGCCAGTGAGTTGGGTCACTCGCGCCGGGTCTCACATCTTTCCGGGGGTACCCCTTCCCGCCTTGCACCAAAAGCAAGTTGAGGATTAACAACCGCAAAGGATCAAGTACCGCATTCGCCTCAGACCAAGGTCAAACTGCACTACAGGTGACGACGACACTTGTTCCTGGCATGTGCTCTCGCATACGTTCCCGCTCGTCGGGCGGACGCCTAATCCTGCCGCTGCCCGAGTCATCCACCCACACGCAACTCACAAACGCACGGCAGAGCGGGGGACCCAGGTAAGCCGCCGGACCGGACGCCTTGATGGCGCACCGGCCCGGCTAGGGGTGAAGTCGCGCCGCCGCACGGTGGCCCGGCCGGGCATCTCCCGCCCGAACCCGACAGCTCACCTCGCAGGCGTCGGAGAGGAACAGCGCCATGCCCCGAGGCAAGCACCGCCGCCCCCGCACCACCCCGCTCACCCGCCGTGCCGTCATCGCCGGAACCGGCACCGCCGCCATCGCCCTTCCCCTCCTGGGCGCGACCACCGCAACCGCCGCGGAGCCCGCCACGGCCAAGGTCGGGTCCGTCACGTACACCACCAAGAAGGGCGACACGCTCTACGGCATCGCCGACCGGTACGACGCCCAGGGCGGCTGGAAGCAGCTCTACAAGGACAACCGCAAGACCATCGGCGACAACCCCCGGCTGATCCACCCGGGCACCGACCTGAAGGTCCGGGCGACCAAGAAGGCCGGCACGCCGGGCAAGACGGCCTCCAAGGCCGCCGCGCCCGCCAAGAAGTCCTCCGTCGCACAGGCCACCCAGTCCTCCGTGAAGACGTACCCGGACAACCTCGACGGCTGGATCCGCAACGCCCTGGACATCATGGGACAGAACGGAATCCCCGGTTCTTACGAGGGCATTCACCGCAACATCATGCGCGAGTCGTCCGGCAACCCGCTGGCCATCAACAACTGGGACTCCAACGCCGCGGCCGGCACCCCGTCCAAGGGCCTCCTCCAGGTCATCGACCCCACCTTCGCGGCATACCACGTGCCGGGGACCGTGTACGACCCCTACGACCCGGTCGCGAACATCGCGGCCGCGTGCAACTACGCGGCCGCGCGCTACGGCTCGATCGACAACGTGAACGGGCCCTACTAGGACCAGCGGGCCACCCGTACCGGAAGCGGCAAGCCACCCGTCGGCGCATATCGCTCCTATCGCTCCTTACCGGGCGATATGCGCCAGGGTGTCCGCGAACAGTCTCTCCAGGACGACGGCGATGCCGTCGTCCTCGTTCGAGGCCGTGATCTCGTCGGCGACCGCCTTGAGTTCGGGGTGCGCATTGGCCATCGCGACCCCGCGGGCGGCCCAGTCGAACATGGGGATGTCGTTGGGCATGTCCCCGAAGGCGATCGTGTCGCGCGGTCCGAGGCCGAGATGCTCGGCGGCGAGCGCGAGACCGGTCGCCTTGGTGATGCCGCATGGCTGGAGTTCGACGGTGCCGGGCCCGGACATGGTGACCGTCGCCAGCGAACCGACCACCGAACGCGCCGTCGCCGCCAACTCGTCGTCCGACAGCGTCGGATGGCGCAGCAGCACCTTGCTGATCGGCTCGCACCACAGGTCCTCGCGGCGTCTGACGCGCACGGCGGGCAGCGTGGGGTGCGGCATCAGATAGCCGGGCTCGATGAGCGTGAGCCCGTCGACGCCGTCCTGGTCGACGGCCGCGTACACCTGCCCCACCTCCGCCTCGATCTTGCCGAGCGCGGTCTCCGCGAGCTCCCGGTCCAGCGTCACGGACCACAGCAGACGATCCGCGCCGGCGTCGTACAGTTGCGCGCCCTGTCCGCACACCGCGAGCCCCGTACTGCCCAGGATGTCGAGCAGCGGCCCCACTCTGGGCGCCGGCCGCCCCGTGACGACGAGGTGCTGAGCGCCGGCCGCCACCACCCGCCCGAGCGCGTCGAGGGTCCGGTCGGACAGCGTGTCGTCACCGCGGAGCAGCGTCCCGTCCAGGTCAGTGGCGATGAGTGAATATGCGATGGGTGGAGCCATGATCAGAGAATACGGACAGGAAGCCCCTTCGACTCGACCTGAACCGGACGGCTGCTGGGTTCACTTGTGTTGACACCTGTTCCGGTTCCATTTGTGCTATTGCGCGCACAACTGCCTTCCCTCCTCTGTGATTTCACTCCGACGTGGCCGCGCGGCGTGTCCGGGGCCCCGCCGAGGGTGACGACCTGCCGTTCCACCGGTCCCCGCGACGCGGGTTTTCGCACTGCCCAAGGCAGGCGGCTCACACGTAACGTGTGGCCCGACCGACCACATGGCATACGGAGCGTATGAGAGTGAGGCAGCACCCCATGCCCCCCTTCGATCTCCCCGAGGGCGACCCCTTCGGCACGCACAACCTTCCGTACGGCGTCTTCTCCCTCCCCGGCGCGGACTCCGCACGACGGGTCGGCGTCCGGCTCGGCGACCACGTCCTCGACGCGGGCAGGGCCGCCCAGGCCCTCGGCTCCCCCTACGCCCCGCTGCTCGCCCGGGACTCCCTGAACCCGCTGCTCGCCGCCGGCCGCACCACCTGGTCGGACGTGCGGCGCGCGCTGACGGCATGGGTGACGGTGCCCGCGCACCAGGAGGTCGTGCGCGACCTCTTCCACCCCCTGTCCTCGGTGACCCTGCACCTCCCCTTCGACGTCGCCGACTACGTCGACTTCTACGCCTCGGAGAACCACGCCCGGAACGTCGGCCAGATCTTCCGCCCCGACGCCGAGGACTCCCTCACCCCCAACTGGAAGCACCTGCCGATCGGTTACCACGGCCGCTCCGGCACCGTGGTCGTGTCCGGCACGGATGTCGTACGCCCGTCGGGCCAGCGCAAGGCCCCCACCGATCCGGCGCCGGTCTTCGGCCCGTCGATCCGGCTCGACATCGAGGCCGAGGTCGGCTTCGTGGTCGGCACACCGTCGCGGATGGGCGAGCCGGTGGCGCTGGGCGACTACCGGGAGCACGTCTTCGGCCTGTGCCTGCTCAACGACTGGTCGGCGCGCGACATCCAGGCCTGGGAGTACGTCCCCCTCGGGCCGTTCCTCGGCAAGTCCTTCACCACGTCGGTGTCGGCGTGGATCACTCCGCTGGATGCCCTGGACGACGCGCGGGTGGCACCGCCGGAACGCACCTATCCCCTGCTGCCGTACCTGGACGACTCCGGCTCCGAGACCGAACCCGGCGGCTACGACCTGCGTATCTCGGTGGCCGTCAACGGCCACGTGATCTCCGAGCCCCCCTTCTCCACCATGTACTGGACCGCCGCCCAGCAACTCGCCCACATGACCGTGAACGGCGCCTCGCTGCGCACCGGCGACCTGTACGGCTCCGGCACGGTCAGCGGCCCGACGGAAGGCGAGCGCGGCTCACTGCTGGAGTTGACCTGGAACGGCCGGGATCCGCTCGAACTCCCTGACGGCAAGCGGACGTTCCTGGAGGACGGCGACGTGGTGACGCTGTCCGCCTGGGCGCCGGGGCCCGGCGGGGTCCGGGTGGGGCTGGGTGAGGTCACGGGGCGCATCGAGGCGGGGTGACGGCGAGGCCGGCAGGGCGCGGACCGGGAGCGAGGCCGGCACCGGGAAGGCCGCCGGTGCCGGCAGGACCGCCGGTGTCGGCGAGGCCGGCGCCAACTCGCTGATTCCGCGGGACGTTTCGCATCCGCGGCGGTGGCGCCGGCGCCCCGGCCGTACGGTCGCCCGGGCCGCGCATTCGGCGCGTCCTTCCCCCTGACTCCGCCGACGGTCGCCGTCATCCTGACTGGCGGTGGGATGCGAGCCGTGTCCGGCATGCGCAGCCCGCCGCCCCGCACGGCCGCCCGCGCATCTTCCTGTCCAGGATCCGGAGACCAAGGCATGACCGTCTGCATGCTCCTGTTGAGCATCGTCGCCCTGACGGCCGCCGTACCCGTCCCCCGAGCACTGACCCGGGCCACCTGGCCCGAACGGGAACCCGTGGTCGCGCTCTGGGTGTGGCAGTGCCTGGTCGCCACCGTCCTGCTGTGCTGCCTTACGGCCCTCTCCCTGGGCACGGCCGCCGTCTTCGGCACGGTGCGCGCCCAGCTCTTCGCTCCCGCTCCGCCGTCGGTGACGGAGGCGTACGACCTCTCGGCCGCGCCGGCCTGGGCGGCCGCCCTCACTCTGCTGCTGGCCTGCGGTGCCGCCTGGACGACCGCGATGCTGGCGCGCGAGACCGTCGAGGCCCGCCGGCGGCGTGGCGTCGCCAGGGCCCACCTGCGCGAACGCGCCCCCGACCTGCCCGCGGGCCTGGGCTCGGCGCGCGGCCCGCTGCTGGTGTTGGAGGACGAGTACCCGGACGCCTGGTGGATGCCCGGCAGTCCGGCCCAGCTGATCGTCACCACCGGTGCCCTGCACCGCCTGACCGACCACCAGCTCGACGCCGTCCTCACCCACGAACGGGGCCATGCCCGCGCCCGCCACGACTGGCTGCTGCACCTCTCCACCGCGCTCGCCACCGGATTCCCCCGCATCCCGTTGTTCGCCCACTTCTGCGACCAGACCCAGCGCCTGGTCGAACTGGCCGCCGACGACACCGCCTCCCGCCGCTGCGGTCACCTGACGACGGCCCTGGCCCTGATCGAGCTCAACCAGCACCGGGGCGTGCTGTCCTGCGCGTCCACCCACCGTCTCCTGGGCGAACGCGTCGACCGCCTCCTCCAGCCCCCGCCCCGCCTGGGCCGCCGCGACCGCGCGCTCACGACGACGCTGGCGGCGCTGATTCCGCTGCTCCCGCTGTTGATCACGTTCGCACCCGGGCTGACGGCACTGACGTGATCGGGGCGCCGGATCGCCGGGCCCTCGTCGAGGGCTGAGGTCACCGGGCAGCGCCGGGCGCTGCCCCTCCTGGGCCGGAGCGGGCCTCCCCGGGCTCTCCCGTGTCGCCGCGGCCCTCCACAAGCCCCCCAGTCCTCCGGCTCCGGCTCCGGCTAGGCCCAGTCCTCCGGTTCCGGCTCCGGCTCCATCTCGGGCCAGTCGTCCGTCCCGTGCCCTGCCGCAGGAGCCGCGTCGGGCGCCGCCCCTGAACCGGCCCCGGCCCCGGACTCACCCCGCGCAGAGACCAGCACCTCGAGCACGCCCTCCCCGTACGTGGCCAGCTTCTTCTCGCCGACCCCGCTGACGCTCCCGAGCTCCCGCACGGACGCGGGCCACACGGTCACGATCTCCCGCAGTGTCGCGTCGTGGAAGATCACGTACGCCGGGACTCCCTGCTCCCGAGCCTGCTCGGCACGCCAGGCACGCAGCGCCTCGAAGGCCGGCACCAGCTCCTCCGGCAGCTCGGCCGCCGCGGCCTTCGCCTTGCGCTCCCCGCGCCCGGAGCCGCCGGAACCCGAGCCCGACCTCGAGGTCGCCGGCTTCTTCGGTTCCTTCCGCAGCGGCACCTCCCGCTCGCGCCGCAGCACCGACCCGCTGGCCTCGGTCAGCACGAGCGTCCCGTACTCCCCCTCGACCGCGAGCAGCCCCTGCGCCAGCAACTGCCGTACGACACCCCGCCATTCGCCCTCGTCGAGGTCCTCGCCGATGCCGAACACGGACAGCTGGTCGTGATCGAACTGGATCACCTTGGCGGTGCGCCGCCCCAACAGGATGTCGACGATCTGAACGGCCCCGAACTTCTGGCCGCGCTCGCGCTGCAACCGCACCACCGTCGACAGCACCTTCTGCGCCGCGACCGTGCCGTCCCAGGTCTCCGGCGGGGTGACGCAGGTGTCGCAGTTGCCGCAGCCCACCGGCTCGGCGTCCTGGCCGAAGTAGGCGAGCAGCTGGCCGCGCCGGCACTGGGCCGTCTCGCACAGCGCCAGCATCGCGTCGAGGTGGGCGGCGGCCCTGCGCCGGAACGCCTCGTCGCCCTCGCCCGAGTTGATCAGCTTGCGCTGCTGGATGACGTCGTTGAGGCCGTAGGCCATCCAGGCCGTGGAGGGGAGGCCGTCACGGCCGGCGCGGCCGGTCTCCTGGTAGTAGCCCTCGACCGACTTGGGCAGGTCGAGATGGGCGACGAAGCGGACGTCCGGCTTGTCGATACCCATCCCGAAGGCGATGGTCGCGACCACGACCAGGCCGTCCTCCCGCAGGAACCGGGACTGGTGCGCCGCGCGCGTACCCGCGTCCAGCCCCGCGTGGTACGGCACCGCCTCGATGCCGTTGCGGGCCAGGAACTCGGCCGTGGCCTCGACCGACTTGCGGGACAGGCAGTACACGATGCCCGCGTCGCCCGCGTGCTCGTCCTTGAGGAAGCTCAGCAGCTGCTTCTTCGGGTCGGCCTTCGGCACGATCCGGTACTGGATGTTCGGCCGGTCGAAGCTCGCCACGAAGTGCCGGGCGGTCGGCATGCTCAGGCGCTGGGTGATCTCCTGGTGGGTGGCCCGGGTGGCCGTGGCCGTGAGCGCGACCCTCGGGACGTCCGGCCAGCGCTCGCCGAGCAGCGAAAGGGCCAGATAGTCGGGCCGGAAGTCGTGGCCCCACTGGGAGACGCAGTGCGCCTCGTCGATGGCGAACACCGAGATCTTGCCGCGGGAGAGCAGTTCCAGCGTCGAGTCCAGGCGCAGCCGCTCCGGTGCGAGGTAGAGCAGGTCCAGCTCGCCCGCCAGGAACTCCGCCTCGACCACGCGCCGCTCGTCGAAGTCCAGCGTGGAGTTGATGAACCCGGCGCGCACGCCCAGCGCCCGCAGCGCGTCCACCTGGTCCTGCATGAGTGCGATGAGTGGCGAGACGACCACACCCGTACCTGGTCTGACCAGGGACGGGATCTGGTAGCAGAGGGATTTTCCGCCACCGGTCGGCATGAGCACGACCGCGTCGCCGCCCGCCACCACATGCTCGATGACGGCTTCCTGCTCGCCGCGGAACGCCTCGTATCCGAAGACCCGGTGCAGCGTGGCCAGCGCCTCACTGCCGCCGGTCTGCGCCGTCTCGGTCACCCCTGGCATCTCCCTGATCCCACCCGTCGCGCCCATCGTCATGTCCCCCGTACGTCGTCCCTCGACCACTGCCTCCACGATAGGGGCCAGGACCGACAGCGCCGGAGTTATCCACAGGCTCGCCCCCCGTCGCGACACGACTGCGGCCCGGCACCCCTCGGAAGGGACGCCGGGCCGCCGCGGTGATGCACGAGGCCGTCGTGTCAGCGCACGAACACGCTCGCCTGGTTCGCCAGGTCCAGGAAGTACTGCGGCGCCACACCCAGCACCAGCGTGACCGCGACACCGACGCCGATCGCCGTCATCGTCAGCGGCGACGGCACGGCGACCGTCGGGCCCTCGGGCCGCGGCTCGCTGAAGAACATCAGGACGATCACGCGGATGTAGAAGAACGCCGCGATCGCGGACGAGATCACACCGACCACGACCAGCGGTGCCGCCCCGCCTTCCGCCGCCGCCTTGAACACGGCGAACTTCCCGGCGAACCCGGAGGTCAGCGGGATACCGGCGAAGGCCAGCAGGAACACCGCGAACACGGCCGCGACCAGCGGTGAACGCCGGCCCAGACCGGCCCAGTTGGACAGGTGCGTGGCCTCACCGCCGGCGTCCCGCACCAGCGTGACCACCGCGAACGCGCCGATCGTCACGAACGAGTACGCGGCCAGGTAGAAGAGGACGGACGACACCCCGTCCGGCGTGGTCGCGATGACACCCGCGAGGATGAACCCCGCGTGCGCGATCGACGAGTACGCCAGCAGTCGCTTGATGTCGGTCTGCGTGATCGCGATGATCGCGCCGCCCAGCATGGTGACGATCGCCACGCCCCACATGACCGGCCGCCAGTCCCAGCGGAGGCCGGGCAGGACGACGTACAGGAGCCTCAGCAGCGCGCCGAACGCCGCCACCTTGGTGGCCGCCGCCATGAACCCGGTCACCGGCGTGGGCGCACCCTGGTAGACGTCGGGCGTCCACATGTGGAACGGGACCGCGCCCACCTTGAACAGCAGGCCCATCACGATCATCGCGGAGCCGATGAGCAGCAGCGCGTCGTTGCCCATGGTGTCCGCGAGCGCCGGGGTGACGTCCGGGACCGTACCGTCGACGACCTGCGCGATCGTCGCGTACGACACGGAGCCCGCGTACCCGTACAGCATGGCGATGCCGAACAGCGTGAACGCGGAGGCGAAGGCGCCCAGCAGGAAGTACTTGACCGCGGCCTCCTGCGACATCAGCCGCTTGCGCCGGGCCAGTGCGCACATCAGGTACAGCGGGAGTGAGAGCACTTCCAGGGCGATGAACAGGGTCAGCAGGTCGTTGGCCGCCGGGAAGACCAGCATGCCCGCGACGGCGAACATCAGCAGCGGGAACACCTCGGTGGTGGTGAACCCGGCCTTGACCGCGGCCTTCTCGCTGTCGCTGCCCGGCACGGACGCGGCCTGCGCGGCGAAGGAGTCGACCCGGTTGCCGTGCGCCGCCGGATCGAGCCGTCGCTCGGCGAAGGTGAACAGGCCGACCAGGCCCGCCAGCAGGATCGTGCCCTGGAGGAACAGGGCGGGTCCGTCGACGGCGATCGCGCCCATCGCGGCGATGCCCGACTTGGTCGTGGCGTATCCGCCGGCCGCCAGCGCCACGACCGCGGCGAAGGCGGCGACGAGCGCCACGACGGAGACGAACACCTGGGCGTAGTAGCGCGTCTTGCGCGGTACGACCGCCTCGATCAGCACGCCGACGACTGCCGCGCCGACAATGATCAGGACGGGCGACAGCTGCCCGTACTCGATCTTCGGCGTGTCGATCTTCGAGATCGGGTCGGCCGCGGTTGTCCACAGGCTGTGGACGGCAGATGTGCTCACTTGGCCGCCTCCACCTCGGGCTGAGGATCCTTCTTCTGTACGTCGGACATGGTCTGCTGGACCGCCGGGTTGACGATGTCCGTCAGGGGCTTCGGGTAGACGCCCAGGAAGAGCAGCAGTGCGACCAGCGGGGCGACGACCACGAGTTCACGGACCCTGAGGTCGGGCATCGCGGAGACCTCCGGCTTCACCGGGCCCGTCATCGTCCGCTGGTAGAGGACGAGGACGTAGAGCGCGGCGAGCACGATGCCGAAGGTGGCGATGATGCCGATCACCGGGTAGCGCGTGAACGTGCCGACCAGGACCAGGAACTCACTCACGAACGGCGCCAGTCCCGGCAGCGACAGCGTCGCGAGGCCGCCGATCAGGAATGTGCCGGCGAGCACCGGAGCGACCTTCTGCACACCGCCGTAGTCGGCGATGAGCCGCGAGCCGCGCCGGGAGATCAGGAAGCCGGCCACCAGCATCAGCGCGGCGGTCGAGATCCCGTGGTTGACCATGTAGAGCGTGGCGCCGGACTGGCCCTGGCTGGTCATCGCGAAGATGCCCATGATGATGAAGCCGAAGTGCGAGATCGACGCGTACGCGATCAGGCGCTTCATGTCCCGCTGGCCGACCGCGAGCAGCGCCCCGTAGACGATGCTGATCAGCGCCAGGACGAGGATCGCGGGCGTCGCCCACTTGCTGGCCTCGGGGAACAGCTGGAGGCAGAAGCGGAGCATCGCGAAGGTGCCCACCTTGTCGACGACCGCGGTGATGAGGACGGCGACCGGTGCGGTGGCCTCCCCCATCGCGTTGGGCAGCCAGGTGTGCAGCGGCCACAACGGCGCCTTCACCGCGAAGGCGAAGAAGAAGCCGAGGAACAGCCAGCGTTCGGTGTCGGTCGCCATGTCGAGCGTGCCGTTGGCACGGGCCTCGGCGATCTCCTGGAGGCTGAAGTTCCCGGCGACCACGTACAGGCCGATCACCGCGGCCAGCATGATCAGACCGCCGACCAGGTTGTAGAGCAGGAACTTCACGGCCGCGTACGACCGTTGCGTGGAGGCCACCTTCTCGCCGTGCTCGTGGGCACGGTCCCCGAAGCCGCCGATGAGGAAGTACATCGGGATGAGCATGGCTTCGAAGAAGATGTAGAAGAGGAAGACGTCGGTGGCCTCGAAGGAGATGATCACCATCGCCTCGACGGCCAGGATCAGGGCGAAGAAGCCCTGGGTCGGCCGCCACCGCTTGCTGCCGGTCTCCAGCGGGTCGGCGTCGTGCCAGCCCGCGAGGATGATGAACGGGATCAGCAGCGCCGTCAGCGCGATCAGCGCGACCGCGATGCCGTCCACACCGAGTTCGTAGCGGACCCCGAAGTCCGCGATCCAGGAGTGGGATTCGGTGAGCTGATAACGGTCGCCGCCGGGGTCGAAGCGGACCAGGACGGTGATCGCGAGGGCGAGTGTGCCGAGCGAGACGAGCAGCGCCAGCCATTTGGCGGCGGTGCGCTGCGCGGCCGGTACGGCGGCCGTGGCGATCGCCCCGATCGCCGGGAGCACCGCCGTGGCTGTCAGCAGAGGAAAGGACATCGGTATCAGACCGCCCTCATCAGCAGGGTCGCGGCGATGAGGATCGCCACACCTCCGAACATCGAGACCGCGTACGACCGCACGAAGCCGTTCTGGAGCCTGCGCATCCGTCCGGACAGGCCGCCGACCGAGGCTGCCGTGCCGTTGACGACGCCGTCGACCAGGGTGTGGTCGACGTACACCAGGGACCGCGTGAGGTGCTCGCCGCCGCGGACGAGGACGACGTGGTTGAAGTCGTCCTGGTACAGGTCGCGCCGGGCGGCCCGGGTGAGAACCGACCCGCGCGGGGCGGCGGCCGGGACCGGGCGGCGGCCGTACTGGCCGTAGGCGATGGCGACGCCGATGACCATGCACGCGACGGTCGCGCCGGTGATGACTCCCGCGCTGAGCGGCGCGTGGCCGTGGTCGTGACCGGTGATGGGCTCCAGCCAGTGGATGAAGCGGTCGCCGATGCTGAAGAACGCACCGGCGGCGACCGACCCGACGGCCAGCACGATCATCGGGATCGTCATGATCTTCGGCGACTCGTGCGGGTGCGGTTCGTTGCCGTTCTCGTCCGGCTGCCAGCGCTTCTCGCCGAAGAACGTCATCAGCATCACGCGGGTCATGTAGAACGCCGTGATCGCGGCGCCCAGCAGTGCGCAGCCGCCGAGGATCCAGCCCTCGGTGCCGCCCTTGGCGAACGCCGCCTCGATGATCTTGTCCTTGGAGAAGAAGCCGGACAGACCGGGGAAGCCGATGATCGCGAGGTAGCCGAGACCGAACGTCACGAAGGTGACCGGCATGTACTTGCGCAGACCGCCGTACCTGCGCATGTCGACCTCGTCGTTCATGCCGTGCATGACCGAACCGGCACCGAGGAACAGCCCGGCCTTGAAGAAACCGTGCGTCACCAGGTGCATGATCGCGAAGACGTAGCCGATGGGGCCGAGGCCCGCGGCGAGGACCATGTAGCCGATCTGCGACATGGTCGAGCCGGCCAGCGCCTTCTTGATGTCGTCCTTCGCGCAACCGACGATCGCACCGAACAGGAGCGTGACGGCGCCGACGACGGTGACGACCAGCTGCGCGTCGGGCGCGGCGTTGAAGATGGCCCCGGAGCGCACGATCAGGTAGACGCCCGCGGTCACCATCGTCGCGGCGTGGATGAGGGCCGAGACCGGGGTCGGGCCCTCCATCGCGTCCCCGAGCCAGGACTGGAGCGGCACCTGGGCGGACTTGCCGCACGCGGCCAGCAGCAGCATCAGACCGATCGCGGTGAGCTTGCCCTCGCTCGCGTCGGCAGCCAGGCCGGGCTCCCCCTCGCCGCCGAGCAGCGGCCCGAAGGCGAAGGTGCCGAACCAGAAGAACATCAGCATGATCGCGATCGACAGGCCCATGTCGCCGACCCGGTTGACCAGGAAGGCCTTCTTCGCGGCCGTGGCGGCGCTGGGCTTGTGCTGCCAGAAGCCGATCAGCAGGTACGACGCGAGACCGACGCCCTCCCAGCCGACGTACAGCAGCAGGTAGTTGTCGGCGAGGACCAGCAGCAGCATCGCCGCGAGGAACAGGTTCAGATAGCCGAAGAAGCGGCGGCGCCGCTCGTCGTGCTCCATGTACCCGATCGAGTACAGGTGGATCAGCGAGCCGACGCCGGTGATCAGCAGCACGAACGTCATCGACAGCTGGTCCAGGCGAAAGGCGACGTCCGCCTGGAAGCTCTCGACCTGGATCCAGCTGAACAGGTGCTGGGTGAGGGTCCGTTGTTCGGGGTCCTTGCCCAGCAGGTCGGCGAAGAGGACCACGCCGAAGGCGAAGGAGGCGAACGACAGGAGCGTGCCGATCCACTGGCCGACGGCGTCGAGCCGCCGGCCGCCGCACAACAGTACGGCCGCTCCGAGCAGGGGCGCCGCGATCAGCAGCGCAATCAGGTTCTCCACGTTTCTTCCGACCCCTCAGAGCTTCATCAGGCTGGCGTCGTCGACCGAGGCCGAGTGCCGGGAACGGAACAGCGACACGATGATCGCGAGCCCGACGACGACCTCCGCGGCGGCGACGACCATCGTGAAGAACGCGATGATCTGGCCGTCGAGATTGCCGTGCATCCGGGAGAAGGCGACGAGCGTCAGGTTGCAGGCGTTGAGCATGAGCTCCACGCACATGAACACGACGATCGCGTTGCGCCTGATCAGCACGCCGGTGGCACCGATCGTGAACAACAGGGCCGCGAGATAGATGTAGTTGACCGGGTTCACTTCGACGCCTCCTCTGCCCGCTTGAAGGTCGACGGCTCGATGGCGGTGCGCTCCAGCCGCTCCTCGGCCCGCTGCTCCAGCGCCCGCAGGTCGTTGAGCGCCTCGCTGGACACGTCGCGGATCTGGCCGCGCTCACGCAGCGTCTTGCTGACCGTGAGGTCGGAGGGGGTGCCGTCGGGCAGCAGGCCCGCGATGTCCACGGCGTTGTGGCGGGCGTAGACACCGGGGGCCGGCAGCGGCGGCACGTGCTTGCCTTCGCGGACGCGCTCCTCGGACAGCTCGCGCTGGGTCTTGGCACGCTCGGTGCGCTCGCGGTGCGTGAGCACCATGGCACCGACGGCGGCCGTGATCAGCAGGGCGCCGGTGATCTCGAAGGCGAAGACGTACTTGGTGAAGATGAGGGTGGCGAGGCCCTCCACGTTGCCGTTCGCGTTCGCCTGGGCGAGGCCGTTGAACTCCGTGACGGAGGCGTTCCCGATGCCCGCGATCAGCAGAATGCCGAAGCCGAGCCCGCAGAGAAGGGCCAGCCAGCGCTGGCCCTTGATGGTCTCCTTCAGGGAGTCCGCAGCCGTCACGCCGACCAGCATCACCACGAACAGGAACAGCATCATGATCGCGCCGGTGTAGACGACGATCTGCACGATGCCCAGGAAGTAGGCACCGTTGGCGAGGTAGAAGACCGCCAGGACGATCATGGTCCCGGCCAGGCACAGCGCGCTGTGCACCGCCTTCTTCATGAACACGGTGCACAGCGCGCCGATGACGGCGACGGTGCCGAGCATCCAGAACTGGACGGCCTCTCCGGTGGAGGTGGAGTAGGCGGCGAGCTGCGCGCTCATGCGTCCACCTCCTCGTCTTCGGCCGCGCCCGATGGGCCTGCCAAGTGATGCCGTTCGCCCTTGGAGGCAGCGGCCTGGCGCTCCGTACCGGGGGCGGCCTCGGTCACCAGGCCGCGGTAGTAGTCCTGCTCGTCGGTTCCCGGGTAGATGGCGTGGGGCGTGTCGACCATGCCGTCCTCGAGACCGGCGAGCAGTTGCTCCTTGGTGTAGATGAGGTTGGCACGGCTGGAGTCCGCGAGCTCGAACTCGTTGGTCATCGTGAGCGCGCGCGTGGGGCACGCCTCGATGCACAGACCGCACAGGATGCAGCGGGCGTAGTTGATCTGGTAGACGCGGCCGTACCGCTCGCCCGGCGAGTAGCGCTCCTCTTCGGTGTTGTCGGCGCCCTCGACATAGATGGCGTCGGCGGGGCAGGCCCAGGCGCACAGCTCGCAGCCGACGCACTTCTCCAGGCCGTCCGGATGGCGGTTGAGCTGGTGCCGTCCGTGGAAGCGCGGGGCTGTGGTCTTCTGCTGCTCCGGGTACTGCTCGGTCAGCCGCTTCTTGAACATGGCCTTGAAGGTCACGCCGAAGCCTGCGACGGGGTTCATGAAACCGGGCTTGGTCTCCTTGGGTTCCTCAGCCATCGGACGCCTCCTTTCCATCCAGAGATCCGTCACTCTGAGTATCGGGCCCACCACTGACAATCAGCTCCCGCTCGCGGCGTGAGCTGCGGCGGGGCACCGGAGGCAACTCCTGCCCCGGCAGCGGCGGTACGGGGAAACCGCCCGCCATCGCGTCGAACGAAGCCGGTTCCTCGGCGGCCCCCTCGGCACCCTTCGCCTTCTCACGGAACATGTCGGCGATGAAGGAGAGCAGGAGCAGCGCGAGGACGCCACCGGCGACGTAAAGGGCGATGTCGGCGAAGTCGTAGCCCTCGTTCCGCAGACTCCGCACGGTCGCGACGAGCATCAGCCAGACGACGGAGACCGGGATGAGGACCTTCCAGCCGAGCTTCATCAGCTGGTCGTAGCGCACGCGCGGGAGCGTGCCGCGCAGCCAGATGAAGAAGAACAGCAGCAGCTGGACCTTGATCACGAACCAGAGAAGCGGCCACCAGCCGTGGTTGGCGCCTTCCCAGAAGGTGCTGACCGGATACGGGGCCCGCCAGCCGCCCAGGAAGAGCGTCACCGACACCGCCGAGACCGTCACCATGTTCACGTACTCGGCGAGCATGAACATCGCGAACTTGATCGACGAGTACTCGGTGTTGAAGCCGCCCACCAGGTCGCCCTCGGACTCCGGCATGTCGAACGGGGCGCGGTTGGTCTCACCGACCATCGTGACGATGTAGATGATGAAGGAGACCGGCAGCAGGACGATGTACCAGCGGTCCTGCTGCGCCTCGACGATCGCCGAGGTCGACATCGAACCGGAGTAGAGGAACACCGAGGCGAAGGCGGCGCCCATCGCGATCTCGTAGGAGATCATCTGCGCGCAGGAGCGCAGGCCGCCGAGCAGCGGGTAGGTGGATCCGGAGCTCCAGCCCGCGAGCACGATGCCGTAGATGCCCACCGAGGCGACCGCGAGGATGTAGAGCATCGCGATCGGCAGGTCGGTGAGCTGCATCGTGGTGCGCTGGCCGAAGATCGAGATCTCGTTGCCGGCCGGACCGAAGGGGATCACCGCGATCGCCATGAAGGCCGGGATGGCCGCGACGATCGGCGCGAGGACGTAGACGATTTTGTCCGCGCGCTTGACGATGACGTCTTCCTTCAGCATCAGCTTGATGCCGTCGGCGAGCGACTGGAGCATGCCCCAGGGGCCGTGCCGGTTGGGCCCGATGCGCAGCTGCATCCAGGCGACGACCTTGCGCTCCCAGACGATGGAGAACAGCACCGTCACCATCAGGAACGCGAAGCAGAACACCGCCTTGACGACGACCAGCCACCAGGGGTCGCGGCCGAACATCGAGAGGTCTTCAGCGGCGAGGAAAGGGCTCATGCCTCCACCTCCTCGGGGGCCTCGGACGCGAGGGTCGCCGGGCCGATGCGGACGAGTGAGCCGGGCAGCGCCCCGGAGTCGGAGGCGACGCCGGCGCCCACGGAGTTCAGCGGGAGCCACACCACCCGGTCGGGCATCTCGGTGATCTGCAGCGGCAGTTCCACGGTTCCGGCGGCGCCGGTGACCGCGAGGACGTCGCCGTCCTTCACACCGGCCTCGGCGGCGGTGGCGGCCGACACGCGCGCGTGGGCGGCGTGCCGGGTGCCGGCGAGGGCCTCGTCGCCCTCCTGGAGGCGGCCCTGGTCGAGCAGCAGCCGGTGCCCGGCGAGTACGGCCTCACCGGCGGCCGGCCGCGGCAGCTGGGCCCCGGTCTGGAGGGGTTCGGTGGCCCGCGGCCCGTCCCAGGCGCCGAGCCGGTCGATCTCCGCGCGCGTGGTGCGCAGATCCGGCAGGCCCAGGTGTACGTCCATGGCGTCGGCGAGCATCTGCAGGACGCGCGCGTCGGTCGGGGCCAGGCGGCGCGTCATCTGGTCGGGCTTGAGCGCGGCCTCGAAGAAGCGCACCCGGCCTTCCCAGTTGAGGAAGGTGCCGGCCTTCTCGGCGACCGCGGCGACCGGCAGCACGACATCGGCGAGCTCGGTCACCTCGCCGGGCCGCAGTTCCAGCGACACCACGAAGCCGACCTCGCCGAGCGCCTCACGCGCGCGTGCCGGGTCGGGCAGGTCGGCGACCTCGACGCCCGCGACCAGCAGGGCCTGGAGTTCGCCGGTCGCGGCGGCCTCGACGATCTGACCGGTGTCGCGGCCGTAGCGCAGCGGGAGTTCGGCCACCCCCCAGACGGCGGCGACCTGCTCACGCGCGCGTGGGTCGGTCGCGGGACGCCCACCCGGCAGCAGCGACGGCAGCGCGCCCGCCTCGACGGCGCCGCGCTCCCCCGCCCGGCGCGGGATCCACACCAGCTCGGCGCCGGTCGCGGTCGCGGCCCGTACGGCGGCGGTGAGCCCGCCCGCCACGGCGGCCAGCCGCTCACCGACGACGATCACCGAGCCCTCGGTGCGCAGCGCCCCGGACGCCTGCGCGCCGGCCTCGTCCAGGCCGACGCCGCTCGCGAGCGCGTCCAGCCACTCGGTCTCGGTGCCGGGAGCCGCCGGCAGCAGCGTGCCGCCGGCCTTCTCCAGGCCGCGTGTCGCGTGCGTGGCGAGCGAGAAGACCTTCTGGCCGTGTCCGCGCCAGGCCTTGCGCAGCCGCAGGAAGATCCCGGGCGCCTCCTCCTCGGCCTCGAACCCGACCAGCAGGACGGCCGGTGCCTTCTCCAGGGAGGTGTACGTGGCGCCCTTGCCGTCGAGGTCACGGCCGTGACCGGCGACCCGCGCGGCGAGGAAGTCGGCCTCCTCGCCGCTGTGCACGCGCGCGCGGAAGTCGACGTCGTTGGTGTCGAGCGCCACGCGCGCGAACTTGCTGTACGCGTAGGCGTCCTCGACGGTCAGCCGGCCGCCGGTCAGCACGCCGGTGCGACCGCGCGAGGCGAGCAGGCCCTGCGCGGCGATCTGGAGCGCCTCCGGCCAGGAGGCCGGCTCAAGCTCACCCTCCGCGTTGCGCACGAGCGGCGTCTGGAGCCGGTCGCGCTGCTGTGCGTAGCGGAAGCCGAACCGGCCCTTGTCGCACATCCACTCCTCGTTGACCTCGGGGTCGTTGGCCGCGAGGCGTCGCATGACCTTGCCGCGCCGGTGGTCGGTGCGCGTCGCGCAGCCGCCGGAGCAGTGCTCGCACACCGACGGCGAGGAGACGAGGTCGAAGGGGCGGGAGCGGAACCGGTACGCCGCCGAGGTGAGCGCGCCGACCGGGCAGATCTGGATGGTGTTGCCGGAGAAGTACGACTCGAACGGGTCGCCCTCACCGGTGCCGACCTGCTGGAGCGCGCCCCGCTCCAGGAGTTCGATCATCGGGTCGCCCGCGATCTGGTTGGAGAACCGGGTGCAGCGGGCGCACAGCACGCACCGCTCGCGGTCGAGCAGCACCTGCGTGGAGATCGGGACGGGCTTCTCGTAGGTCCGCTTGCGTCCCTCGAAGCGGGACTCGGCCTGGCCGTGCGACATCGCCTGGTTCTGGAGCGGGCACTCGCCGCCCTTGTCGCAGACCGGGCAGTCCAGCGGGTGGTTGATGAGGAGGAGCTCCATCACACCGTGCTGGGCCTTCTCGGCGACCGGCGAGGTGAGGTGCGTCTTGACGACCATGCCGTCGGTGCACGTGATCGTGCAGGACGCCATCGGCTTGCGCTGGCCCTCGACCTCGACGATGCACTGCCGGCAGGCGCCGGCCGGGTCCAGGAGGGGGTGGTCGCAGAAGCGGGGGATCTCGATGCCGAGCTGTTCGGCGGCGCGGATGACCAGGGTGCCCTTGGGCACGCTGATCTCGACGCCGTCGATGGTCAGCGAGACGAGATCTTCCGGCGGGACCGCCGCCTCTCCCCCGCCCGAGGGAGCGTTGGTGGTCACGGTCATGCGTTCACCTCCGTGCGGGAGTCGGCCCAGACCGTCGACTTGGCCGGGTCGAAGGGGCAGCCACGGCCCGTGATGTGCTGCTCGTACTCCTCGCGGAAGTACTTCAGCGAGGAGAAGATCGGCGAGGCGGCGCCGTCGCCGAGGGCGCAGAAGGACTTGCCGTTGATGTTGTCGGCGATGTCGTTCAGCTTGTCGAGGTCGCTCATGACGCCCTTGCCGGCCTCGATGTCGCGCAGCAACTGCACGAGCCAGTACGTGCCCTCGCGGCAGGGCGTGCACTTGCCGCAGGACTCGTGGGCGTAGAACTCGGTCCAGCGGGTGACGGCGCGGACGACGCAGGTCGTCTCGTCGAAGCACTGGAGCGCCTTGGTGCCGAGCATGGAGCCGGCGGCGCCGACGCCCTCGTAGTCGAGGGGGACGTCGAGGTGCTCGTCGGTGAACATCGGCGTCGAGGAGCCGCCCGGCGTCCAGAACTTCAGGCGGTGGCCGGGGCGCATGCCGCCGCTCATCTCAAGGAGCTGGCGCAGGGTGACGCCGAGCGGGGCCTCGTACTGGCCGGGGCTGGCGACGTGGCCGCTGAGCGAGTAGAGCGTGAAGCCCGGGGACTTCTCGCTGCCCATCGAGCGGAACCATTCTTTGCCGCGGTGCAGGATCGCGGGAACCGACGCGATCGACTCGACGTTGTTCACAACAGTCGGGCAGGCGTAGAGACCTGCCACCGCGGGGAAGGGGGGACGCAGCCGCGGTTGTCCACGGCGGCCTTCGAGCGAGTCGAGCAGTGCTGTCTCCTCACCGCAGATGTACGCGCCGGCGCCGGCGTGCACGGTGAGTTCGAGATTCAGCCCACTGCCGAGGATGTTCTCGCCGAGGAAGCCGGCCGCGTAGGCCTCGCGCACGGCCTCGTGCAACCGCCGCAGAACGGGGACGACTTCACCACGCAGATAGATGAAGGCATGCGAAGACCTGATGGCGTAACACGCGATGACGATGCCCTCGATGAGGCTGTGCGGGTTCGCGAAGAGGAGCGGAATGTCCTTGCAGGTTCCGGGCTCCGATTCGTCGGCGTTGACAACTAGATAGTGCGGTTTTCCATCACCCTGGGGAATGAACTGCCATTTCATTCCCGTCGGGAATCCCGCGCCGCCGCGCCCGCGCAGACCGGAGTCCTTGACGTACGCGATCAGGTCGTCCGGCGACATGGCGAGCGCCTTGCGGAGCCCCTCGTACCCTTCGTGCCTGCGGTAGACGTCCAGCGTCCAGGACCTGTCCTCGTCCCAGAAGGCCGACAGCACGGGTGCGAGCAGCTTCTCGGGGCTGTTTTCCTTCAGCTCTGGTGCCAATGTCATCACTCCCCCTCCTCGGCGACAGGCCCTGCCGGGTGGGCGGGGTCGGATGCCGACGTCTCATGCGGCGCGTCGTGCGAACTGAGGTGCTCGGTCGGCGAGGGCTCGTGCGGTGCCCTGTCCTGCGGCTCGTCGTGCGGGCCGCCGTCGCGCGGATGGACCACGCGCGCGGGTGCGGCCTCCCCCTTGGCCAGGCGGAGACCCACCAGCGAGGCCGGTCCCGCACTGCCGCTCTCCTCGACGGCCCCGGGCCGCTCGTCGGGGAAGCCGGCCAGGATCCGCGCGGTCTCCTTGAAGGTGCACAGCCGCGCCCCGCGCGTCGGCTCCACTTCCCGCCCCTCGCGCAGGTCGTCGACGAGGCGCTTGGCGCTCTCGGGGGTCTGGTTGTCGAAGAACTCCCAGTTGACCATCACGACGGGCGCGAAGTCGCAGGCGGCGTTGCACTCGATGTGCTCCAGGGTGACCTTGCCGTCGCCCGTGGTCTCGCCGTTGCCGACGCCCAGGTGCTCCTGGAGTTCCTCGAAGATCGTGTCGCCGCCCATGACCGCGCACAGCGTGTTGGTGCAGACGCCGACCTGGTAGTCACCGCTCGGCTTGCGCCGGTACATGGTGTAGAAGGTGGCGACCGCGGTGACCTCGGCCGTGGTCAGTTCCAGTACGTCCGCGCAGAACTGCATGCCGGTGCGCGTGACGTGTCCCTCCTCCGACTGCACGAGGTGCAGCAACGGCAGGAGGGCGGAACGGGAGTCCGGGTAGCGGGCGATGATCTCGCGCGCGTCGGTCTCCAGCCGGGCCCGGACGTCGTCCGGGTAGCCGGGCGCGGGCAGTGCGGGCATGCCCAGGCTGACGCCCCGCTCGGAAGAAGAGGTGGTCACCGGTCGACGCCTCCCATCACGGGGTCGATGGACGCCACGGCGACGATGACGTCGGCGACCTGGCCGCCCTCGCACATCGCCGCCATGGCCTGCAGGTTGGTGAAGGACGGGTCGCGGAAGTGGACCCGGAAGGGGCGGGTGCCGCCGTCGGACACGACGTGCACGCCGAGCTCGCCCTTGGGCGACTCGACGGCCGCGTACGCCTGTCCCGCCGGCACGCGGAAGCCCTCGGTGACCAGCTTGAAGTGGTGGATCAGGGCCTCCATGGAGGTGCCCATGATCTTCTTGATGTGGTCGAGGGAGTTGCCGAGTCCGTCGGGGCCCAGGGCGAGCTGGGCGGGCCAGGCGATCTTCTTGTCGGCGACCATGACCGGGCCGGGCTGCAGCCGGTCCAGGCACTGCTCGACGATCCCGAGCGACTGGCGCATCTCCTCCAGGCGGATCAGGAAGCGCCCGTAGGAGTCGCAGGTGTCGGCGGTCGGGACCTCGAAGTCGTAGGTCTCGTAGTCGCAGTACGGCTGCGACTTGCGCAGGTCGTGCGGGAGACCGGTGGAGCGCAGGATCGGGCCCGTCGCGCCGAGGGCCATGCAGCCGGCCAGGTCGAGGTAGCCGATGTCCTGCATACGGGCCTTGAAGATGGGGTTCCCGGTGGCGAGCTTGTCGTACTCCGGGAGGTTCTTCTTCATCTTCTTCACGAACTCGCGGATCTGGTCCACCGCGCCGGGCGGCAGGTCCTGGGCGAGTCCGCCGGGGCGGATGTACGCGTGGTTCATCCGCAGGCCCGTGATGAGCTCGTAGATGTCGAGAATCATTTCACGATCGCGGAATCCGTAGATCATGATCGTGGTGGCGCCGAGCTCCATGCCGCCGGTGGCGATGCACACCAGGTGGGAGGAGAGCCGGTTCAGCTCCATCAGGAGCACCCGGATGATCTTGGCGCGCTCGGTGATCTGGTCCTCGATGCCGAGGAGCTTCTCGACGGCGAGACAGTAGGCGGTCTCGTTGAAGAAGGACGTCAGGTAGTCCATGCGCGTCACGAACGTGGTGCCCTGCGTCCAGGTCCGGTACTCGAGGTTCTTCTCGATACCGGTGTGGAGGTAGCCGATGCCGCAGCGGGCTTCGGTGACGGTCTCGCCGTCGATCTCCAGGATCAGGCGGAGCACTCCGTGCGTGGAGGGGTGCTGGGGGCCCATGTTGAGGACGATGCGCTCGTCGTCGGCACGGGCCGCGGCCTCGACGACCTCGTCCCAGTCGCCACCGGTGACCGTGTATACGGTGCCCTCGGTGGTCTCACGGGCAGATGCTGACTGCGTGCTCACGAGTACGACCTCCGCTGGTCCGGAGCCGGGATCTGGGCGCCCTTGTACTCGACGGGGATGCCGCCGAGGGGGTAGTCCTTGCGCTGCGGGTGGCCCTGCCAGTCGTCCGGCATCATGATCCGCGTCAGGGCGGGGTGACCGTCGAAGACGATGCCGAAGAAGTCGTAGGTCTCGCGCTCGTGCCAGTCGTTGGTCGGATAGACGGAGACCAGCGACGGGATGTGCGGGTCGCTGTCGGGGGCGCTGACTTCGAGGCGGATCAGCCGGTTGTGGGTGATCGAGCGCAGGTGGTAGACGGCGTGCAGTTCCCGGCCCTTGTCGCTCGGGTAGTGGACGCCGCTGACCCCGGTGCACAGTTCGAAGCGCAGGGCCGGGTCGTCGCGCAGGGTGCGGGCGACGCGGACCAGGTGCTCGCGTTCGATGTGGAAGGTGATCTCGTCCCGGTCGACGACCGTCTTCTCGATGGCGTTGTCGGGCAGGAGGCCCTGCTCCTCCAGCGCACCCTCGAGTTCGTCGGCGACTTCGTCGAACCAGCCTCCGTAGGGGCGGCTCGCCGGGCCGGGGAGCCGGATCGAGCGGACGAGGCCGCCGTAGCCGGAGGTGTCGCCGCCGTTCTCGGCGCCGAACATGCCGCGCTGGACGCGGATCTCCTCGCCGCCCTGGCCGCGCTGGCCCGGGAGGTTGGAGGCGGAGAGGTCCTTCTCGGGGTTGACCCCGTTCGACCCGTTCGCCCCGTTGGTGCCGTTGGCGTCGCTCACCGCAGCAGCCCCTTCATCTCGATCGTGGGCAGAGCCTTGAGCGCCGCTTCCTCCGCCTCGCGGGCCGCCTCCTCGGCGTTCACGCCGAGCTTGGAGGTCTGGATCTTCTGGTGGAGCTTGAGAATGGCGTCCATCAGCATCTCGGGCCGCGGCGGGCAGCCCGGCAGATAGATGTCGACCGGGACGATGTGGTCGACGCCCTGCACGATCGCGTAGTTGTTGAACATGCCGCCCGAGGAGGCGCAGACCCCCATGGAGATCACCCACTTGGGGTTCGGCATCTGGTCGTAGACCTGCCTGAGCACCGGCGCCATCTTCTGGCTGACCCGGCCGGCGACGATCATCAGGTCCGCCTGGCGGGGCGAACCGCGGAAGACCTCCATGCCGAAGCGCGCCAGGTCGTAACGGCCGGCGCCGGTGGTCATCATCTCGATGGCACAGCAGGCGAGTCCGAACGTGGCCGGGAAGACGGACGACTTGCGCACCCAGCCCGCGGCCTGCTCGACGGTGGTCAGCAGGAATCCGCTCGGCAGCTTTTCTTCGAGTCCCATGTCTTAAAGGCCCCTCAGTCCCATTCCAGGCCGCCGCGCCGCCAGACGTACGCGTACGCGACGAAGACGGTGAGCACGAAGAGCAACATCTCCACGAGCCCGAAGATCCCCAGGGAGTCGAAGGTGACGGCCCAGGGGTAGAGGAAGACGATCTCGATATCGAAGATGATGAAGAGCATCGCCGTCAGGTAGTACTTGATCGGGAAGCGCCCGCCGCCGGCCGGCGTGGGGGTCGGCTCGATTCCGCACTCATAGGCCTCGAGCTTGGCCCGGTTGTACCGCTTCGGACCGATCAGCGTGGCCATGACCACGGAGAAGATCGCAAAGCCTGCCCCGAGGGCTCCCAGTACGAGGATGGGCGCATAGGCGTTCACCGCTCCTCGCTCCTCTCAGTCGGCACTGACTGCTGGCGGTTGCACTGGGCTCCCAGCCGCCCCACCGGTCCCACGAACCCCGCTCGTCCCGGCGAAGATCGAGAACATGTGAAGCAGGTCACAAGCCCAACTGCCTCGCATCCTATGCCCGCCGCTCTGTGATCTGCGACACGGGGTATTGCACAAGCTTTGTGATCTCCACCACCTGACGAAGGATCATGAACACGGATGAGCGGTGATCTTCGCACGAGAAGCGTCCGAGTGATCACCAGAGGTGACATTTTCGCTCATCGGCGCAGCTCGGAGGGGGCGTCTCAATATCAAGAGGGTTCTCTTGCATGCAAATTGGCGTTGGACCGGATGTGTTGCTAGAGGACCCCGTTCACACATCAGGGGGAGAGCGGGGAGCCGATGTGGACGCGTGCACGCGTTCACGAGCGGCGGTGGTCGCGATTCACGCACCGGACGCGCACGACCCCGTAACCGTTGCGTGACCTCCGCCACATCGATGAGAGACCCATGAGAACCGGGCTTGGCCACCGGTCCCAATAGGTGGTAGGCGGAGAGCAATTCGGACTTAATGATGAAAGTCCGTGATCACGGGCAGACGGCGAGCGCCCGCAATGTCCGTTACGGCGTCAATAAAGGGTGACGCGGGCGAATTTCGGGCCGCCGATTGAACAACTGTGGCGCAGCCCACGTTTCTTGAAGGTATGGAGGAGCCCCTGATACCCGTTGTTCTCATGTCCCACACCGCTCACATACGCAGCCACCGGAAGCCCCGCCGCACCGCGTCGTCGACGATCGCGATGCGCGCCGGAGTTGCCGGTGGCGTCCTCAGCATGGCAGCGGCAGGCGCAGCGGCCACGGCGCACGCCGCCGAGCCCGTGGCGCAGACCATCGAACTGCCCACCCTCACGGGTGACCTGGCGGACCAGCTCGCCCAGTCCGCCGACGCCACGCAGCTGGCGGCGGCGAACTACGAGCTCGACGCCGAGCGTGACGCGGCCGCCGCCGCGGCCGCCAAGGAGGCCAAGAAGGACCTCGCCGAGGCCAAGAAGAAGGCCGAGGCGAAGAAGAAGGCCGAGGAGGCCCGCCGGGCCGCCGCCGAGGAGGCCGCCTCCCGCAGCGCCGAGCGGACCACCCTGTCCGCCTCCGCAAGCACCGGCACGGACGTGTCCGCTCCCGCGAGCGGCAGCGTCGGCACGGTCATCGCGTTCCTGAAGGCGCAGCTGGGCGACGCGTACGTCCTGGGTGCCACAGGGCCCAACGCGTGGGACTGCTCCAGCCTGGTCCAGGCCGCGTACAAGCAGGTCGGCGTCGACCTGCCGCGGGTCTCGCAGGACCAGTCGATGTCCGGCACCGACATTCCGCTCTCGCAGGTCCAGGTCGGCGACATCCTCTACTGGGGTGGCAAGGGTTCCGCCTACCATGTGGGCGTCTACATCGGTAACGGCCAGTACCTGGACGCGGCCAACCCTTCCAAGGGCGTCGTCATCCAGGACCTGTCCGGCTACCCGGCGTCGGGTGCGGTGCGCGTGCTCTGACACGAGCCGTACAGCACAGGCGTACGGATGGGGCCGCAGCCGCTCGGGGGCAGCGGCCCCTCCGTCCTGTTCGCGGGGCCCTCGCGATGTCTAGCCGAGGTCGAAGGTGTTGGGCAGGCCCAGCCTGTGGCGCACCGCGTCGATCCGTTTGAGGGGCTCCATCTCCGGGGGCCGGTACAGCTCCCGGATCTCACAGCGCTCGGCGTCCGAATGGTCCGCGTCCAGGAGCGCGTTGACCGCCAGGCGGGCCGACTCGTTGGCGCCCTCCATCGTCGCGAGGTCGACGTCGGTGCGGACGTAGTCGCCGGCGAGGAAGAAGTTCGGGACCCTCGTACGGGCCGTGGGGCGGTTGTAGAGCGTGCCCGTGGGGTGGATGAGGAGCTGTTCGCGGTTCTGCGGGTCCGGGCCGCCCAGGCCCGTCACCGCCGGGTCCATGAACCAGCCGAGGCGGTCCTCGTCCCGCAGCACCGTCTTGCCGGCGTCGTTGAGGCCGTCCTTCAACTGGGCCCAGAGTTCGGCGACGACCTCCTCCTCGGTGCATTCCTTGGCCGTCTTGCCGTACAGGATGCCCGGCTTGTCCCACTCCGAGATGATGGCGGAGAGGCAGTCCTGGGCGCGTCCGTCGCCGTAGTCGCGGGAGAAGTCCCGTCCGGGCCAGAACTGGGCCTGGCCGACGCCGGTCACCGACCAGGGCGAGTCGAGGCAGTTGATGTGGCCGTGCACGACCGGGGTGGGTGTGCGGAGGTAGAACATCACGCCGGTCATCCAGTCGGCCTGGAGGGCGTCGCAGCGTGCCAGCTGCGGGTCGGCCGCGCGCAGGGCGGGGCCCCAGGTGCCGCGCGCGTGCTCGACGGGGAGGGCGCAGACGTAGTGGTCGGCGGTGACGGTACGTTCCTCGCCGCCGTCGCGGTCCGAGACGCGGACGCCGCTCACGCGGCCGTCGGCGCATTGGACCTCGCGGACCTGGGTGCCGAGGGCGAACTCGACGCCGAGGGAGCGCAGGTGGGTCTCCCAGGGGTCGATCCAGGCCTCGCTGGTGGGGGCGTTGAGGACGCGGTCGATGTCGGCGTCGCCGTCCATGCCGCGGCCGAGCAGGCCCCACAGGAGCAGGGCCTCGATGATGACGCGGCCGACGGTCCGGGTGGAGGCGACCTCCGCGCGGGTGGCGACGAGGTTGCGGGTCTGGCCGATGCCGAGGACGGTCCGGTACTCCTCGCTCATCTCCTCGGCGCGGATGAAGTCCCACCACGAGACCTTCTCCCACTGCTCCTCGCGGCGGGCGTCGCAGCTGGTGAGGTGGACCAGGACGCGGTCGGCGAAGTAGGCGGCCTCGTGGGCGGGCAGGCGGGTGCCGAGCTCCAGCACCGACAGGAGCTGGTCGCGGATCCAGCCGGGGGTGAGGTCGCCGGGGCGCGGCGGGGTGGTGGCGCGGCGCAGCGGGAAGTGCAGGTCGGCTCGGCCGCCGGAGCGGGCGAACAGGGCCTCGGTGCCGCTGACCAGGTTGTCGTGGACGCCGTGCGCGTTGCCGGGGACGGGGATGCGGCGCATGGTGTCCGGCAGGTTCCGGTAGAAGCCGGGGAAGAACCGGAAGCCGTGTTCGGCGGGGAGGTCGGCGCGGCCACCGGCCGCCGTCCCCGGGACGGGCATCGAGCGGGCCTTGCCGCCGAGGGCGTCGTAGTACTCGTGGACGGTGACGGCGTAGCCGCGTTCGGCGAGTTCGTGGGCGGCGCTCAGGCCGGAGACTCCCCCGCCGAGGACGGCGACGCGTTTGCCCGTGGCCGCCCGGGCACTGTCGGCGGGCCATAAGGCGACGGCACCGGCCATCGCGCCGGCGCCTGCCAGGAAGCGTCTGCGGGTGCGGCCGGACGGTGTGTGACGTGTCTGCTCCTGGGGCTCGTGCGTGTGTTCTGTTGTCATGAGACCCGGAGGGTAGGGAGGGGCCGCCAAGGCCGGAAGGCCGTTTCGCGCCCGCCACAGCATCCTCACAACCCGCGACGGCGGAAGGGCGCAACGGTCACGGCGCTCTGGACGCGTGAAGGGTGCCGCCCCCTTCGGGGCGGCACCCTTCGGCACACTCGCGTGGGGTCAGACGGCGGTGCCGCCGCCCTGCCCGGCCCGGCGGCGCAGGTACACGAGGCCCGCGCCCAGGCCGAGCGCGAGGACCGCGCCACCGGCGATCAGCGTCACGCCGCCGGCGCCGGTGAGGGCCAGACCGCCGTCGGTGTCGGTTCCCGTGTCACCGCCGGAGGTGTCGCCCCCCGTGGCGCCGGAGGAGGAGCCGGAGCCGCCGTCCGTGCCGGACGAGGAACCGCCGCCCGTCGTACCGCCGTTCGACGTGCCGCCGTCGGACGTGCCGGTGCCGCCGCTCGTGGACTGACCGGTGCCGTTGAGCACGATCCACGCGGAGTCGTTGGACTTGTCGGACTCGGACGGGTTGTCCCAGTCGGGCAGCGCCACCTTCGCCTTGGCGTTCTCCACGACCCGCTCGATGCGCAGGTCGAACGGGAAGCTCAGCCGGGCGTCCTCCAGCAGCGGGGTGTCGACGAAGCAGAGGTAGCCCTTGGTGCCCTCGGCGATCTGGGTCGCCCGGCAGGCGTCGGGAGCCTTGGTGACCTCGGCCCCCTCGGGGATCTCCACCGTGAAGCCGATCGGCTCGCCGCCGGAGCGCAGGGCGCTGATCCAGGCCGGGCCGTTGTTGCGGAAGCCGAGCTTCGCCGTGACGGTGTCGCCCTTCGCGCCCTTGAGCGACGCGCCGGTCAGCTCCAGGTCGTACTTGTTCGTCGCGGGCAGGTCGAGCTCGGCGTAGCGCGTGTAGTCCGCCGGGTCTACGCCGGGGACCTCCTTCAGCTGCAGGTCCGGGCCGCTGCCGGGCCGGTAGTCCTTGGCCTCGCGCAGGCTCTTCGCCTCGGTGGGGCTGACCGCGCTGAAGCCGTAGTTGAAGATGTCGTACAGCGCGAAGTCGGCGGTCTTCACCTTCAGGGGCTCGGTCAGCGCGTACGCGGTGCCCGCCTTGATGGTGTCGGAGAAGGTGCAGATCGCCTCCGTGCCCTGCTGAAGCAGGGGTCCGGTGGTGACTTCGGCGTAGGCGCAGTTGCCGTACGAGTCGGGGAAGGACAGGCCGCGGGAGCCGTGGAAGCGCAGCACCGCGCCCTCGGAGTCCATGGCGCCCTTGTTGCGCAGGCCCACGGGTGCCGCGTAGGTGCCGCCGGCCTTGAGACCCTTGGGCAGAGACAGCTCGCGGTTGACGAACTCGGCGCCGCCCACCAGCACGTCGATGTCGAGCGGCGTGAAGTCCAGCCCCTCGCCCTCGCCGGTGACCTTGATGGTGCCGAAGTCGCCGGCCGCGCTGTCGTCGTCGACATCGACCCGGATGTCGCCGACGCGGTTGTACGTCTGGCCGGCGTACAGCTCGTAGCCGTCGCAGACCGCGACGAGGCCGTCGGCGTCGCAGGGCAGTTTCACGGAGGCGACGCCGGCGAGTTCGGAGGCGTCGATGCGGATCTTGTAGTCGCCGGTGAAGACGGTCGGGACCTCGCCGTCGCCCTCGAACTCCTCACCGGGGACGTTCAACCGCAGCTGGACCTGGGGCTCCGTGACGTCTCCGTTGTCGGAGTCGAGCGAGAGGTCGACCCGGTTCTCACCGGTGATCGTCACGGGCAGGGGCGCGTCCGCGGCCAGGGCGGTGCCCGCGAGACCGACGGCGGCCAGCCCCGTGGCGGCCAGCAGCCCCACGGATCTGAGCGGCCAGGTCCGCCGTACTGACTGGAGGGTCATCGAGTGCTCTCTCGTCGAAGGGTGTGTGCCCGGGCGGGCACACACCCTTCGACCTGACCCGGTGCCCGCCAGTTGCCCACAGGCGGATCACAGCAAGATCACATTTTTGTGGACGCCCTCGACGCCGACCGCCTCTCAGGCCTTCGGGGCCACCTTACTGAGGCCGTTGATGATGCGGTCCATCGCGTCGCCGCCGGTCGGGTCCGTGAGGTTCGCGAGCAGCTTCAGCGTGAACTTCATCAGCATCGGGTGGGTCAGGCCGCGCTGGGTCGCGATCTTCATGACCTTCGGGTTGCCGATGAGCTTCACGAAGGCGCGGCCCAGCGTGTAGTAGCCGCCGTAGGTGTCCTTCAGGACGCGCGGGTAGCGCTGGAGGGCGAGTTCGCGGCTCGCGGGGGTCGGGCGGGCGTGGGCCTGGACGATGACGTCGGCGGCGATCTGGCCGGACTCCATCGCGTAGGCGATGCCTTCGCCGTTGAAGGGGTTCACCAGGCCGCCGGCGTCGCCGACCAGCAGCAGGCCCTTGGTGTAGTGCGGCTGCCGGTTGAAGGCCATGGGCAGGGCGGCGCCGCGGATCGGGCCGGTCATGTTCTCCGGCGTGTAGCCCCAGTCCTCCGGCATGGAGGCGCACCAGGCCTTGAGGACCTCGCGCCAGTCCAGCTCCTTGAAGGAGTCGGAGGTGTTGAGCACGCCGAGGCCCACGTTCGAGGTGCCGTCGCCCATGCCGAAGATCCAGCCGTAGCCCGGCAGCAGACGGTCCTCGGCGCCGCGGCGGTCCCACAGCTCCAGCCAGGACTCCAGGTAGTCGTCGTCGTGGCGCGGCGACTCGAAGTACGTGCGCACCGCGACGCCCATCGGGCGGTCCTCGCGGCGGTGCAGCCCCATCGCCAGGGAGAGGCGGGTGGAGTTGCCGTCGGCGGCGACCACCAGGGGCGCGTGGAAGGTGACCTCACGCTTGTCCTCGCCGAGCTTGGCGTGGACGCCGGTGATGCGGCCGGTGCGGTCGTCGATGATCGGGGCGCCGACGTTGCAGCGCTCGTAGAGCCGGGCGCCGGCCTTCTGGGCCTGGCGGGCGAGCTGCTCGTCGAAGTCGTCGCGCTTGCGGACGAGTCCGTAGTCGGGGAAGGAGGCGAGATCCGGCCAGTCCAGCTGGAGGCGGACGCCGCCGCCGATGATGCGCAGTCCCTTGTTGCGCAGCCAGCCGGCCTCTTCGGAGATGTCGATGCCCATGGCCACGAGCTGTTTCGTGGCGCGCGGGGTGAGGCCGTCGCCGCAGACCTTCTCCCGCGGGAACTCGGTCTTCTCCAGCAGGAGTACGTCGAGGCCGGACTTGGCGAGGTGGTACGCCGTCGTGGAGCCGGCCGGCCCCGCGCCCACGACGATCACATCGGCGGTGTTCTCGGTGAATGGGGAGGAGTGGGGCTCGGTCACGACGGTCACGGCTGGATCTCCCCAGGGTTCGAAATCTGCGTGCCGACCGGCACTGGACATGGGCAGTCTATTCAGCAGAATTGATCACCCGGCTGAAGGGCTGCCCTGTGAACCGAGCTCTCCCCGTAGTACGGCTGCGTGTGCCCACCGACGAGGACGCGCTCGCGTGGCACCGGGTGTTCGCCCACCCGGACGTCATGGAGTTCCACGGCGGCCGGGCCGCCGAGCTGTCCGTCTACGAGGAGCTCACCGCCCGCCAGCGCCGGCACGACGCCGAGCGGGGATTCTGTCTGTGGACCCTGCTCGACGAGCAGGAGCGGGTCCTCGGCTTCACGGGCGCCCAGCCCTGGGAGCGGCCGTGGGGTCCGACGGGCGAGATAGAGATCGGCTGGCGGCTCGGGCGGGAGCACTGGGGGCAGGGGTACGTCACCGCCGCCGCGCGGTTGACGCTGGAGCGGGTGCGGGCGGCCGGGGTGCCAGAGGTGGTCGCCATGGTCGACGCCGGCAACGCGCGGTCGATCGCGGTGACGCGGCGGCTGGGGATGCGGCCGGCGGAGCAGTTCACCGGCCCGGACGCCGGGCGGACGGCGCACTGCTACCGGCTCGGCCTGTGAGCCGGTAACCGGGAGGAGGAATTCCGGATGCGTCACACCGAGTAACCGACTGTTACAGAAAGGTACTTGAAGCTTCCGGACGGCACCCCCAGGCGGTTACCCTTCCAGTACCGCTGGGGGTGACATCTGTGCGTATAACACCCAAAACGCCCGAGGTGCGAGTTCCGAGACTCGTCGGACTGATGGCCATGGATGCGCGCGAGGCAGCGAAGTCGCACGGCCTCGTCCTGAACACACCGGACCGGCCGGACTTCCATCTCACCGTCGTCGACTACGTCGTACGCCAGTATCCCCAGCCCGGAGCCGAGGTGCCGCGGGACTCGATGGTCTACATCTGGTTCGACTTCGGCGAGGGCGAGGGCGGCGGAGGCATACGCGAGCCGCGCATACCGCGACCGCCCTCGGGTGGACTCAGGCGCGAGCTCGACGAGCCCGGAGAGGACTCGTACCCCGTGGTCAGCTCGGCCTGAACCCGGCGTTCAGTCCTGCTTGAAGCCCCGGTGCAGGGCCACGACCCCGCCCGTCAGGTTCCGCCACGCCACCTTCGACCAGCCCGCCTTGCGCAGCCGCTCGGCCAGGGCCGGCTGGTCGGGCCAGGCGCGGATGGACTCGGCGAGGTAGACGTACGCGTCGGGGTTCGAGGACACCGAGCGCGCGACCGCCGGCAGGGCGCGCATCAGGTACTCGGTGTAGACCGTGCGGAAGGGCGCCCAGGTCGGGTGCGAGAACTCGCAGATCACGACCCGGCCGCCGGGCTTCGTCACCCGGTACATCTCACGCAGCGCGGCGTCGAAGTCCTGGACGTTGCGCAGCCCGAAGGAGATCGTCACGGCGTCGAAGGTGTCGTCCTTGAACGGCAGCCTCGTCGCGTCCCCCGCGGTGAACGGCAGCCAGGTGTGCTTGCGCTTGCCGACCTGGAGCATGCCGAGCGAGAAGTCGCAGGGGACGACGTAGGCTCCGGTCCGCGCGAACGGCAGCGAGGAGGTGGCCGTGCCGGCGGCCAGGTCGAGGATCTTCTGCGCCGGGCGGGCGTCGACGGCCTTCGCGACCTCCCCCCGCCATCTGCGGTCCTGGCCGAGCGACAGCACGTCGTTGGTCAGGTCGTACCGTTCCGCCACGTTGTCGAACATCGAGGCGACTTCGTGCGGCTGCTTGTCCAGGGATGCGCGGGTCACGGGCCCATTGTGGCAGTACGGCCCCACGGGCTCGCAGGACGGCCTCCGGGGAGGAGCGTCGGCTTCTTCTTCCCGGCCACGTCCTCCACCCAGCCGCACAGCAGCACGAAGACGGCGATCAGGATCCAGCCGACGCCGAACAGGAACCACTGGCTCTCCAGCGGCAGGTAGGTCGCGAACGCGGGCACGTTCCAGAACCGGTCGATCAGCGGGACGGCGAGGATCAGGGCGATCTCGTGCCACAGATAGATCGTCACCGCGCGGGCGTTGAAGATCGTGACGATCCGGTCGGTCCGCCGGAAGCGGGTCAGCCATGCGAAGTCGATCCCGAAGTACGACTTCGCCCACATCAGGAGCGTCACGTACCCGGCCGACCACAGGGCCTGCGCGAGCGGGATGTCGTCCAGGTCGTACGAGCCGGTCCCGGCCCGGTGCGTGCAGGCGTACCAGCCGGCGAAGCCGATGGCGGCGAGCGACAGGACGGCCACGGCGAATGGCCTCAGGCGGGCCAGTACCCCGTCGCGGTGCGCGAAGCCGAGGATCCAGCAGAACAGGAAGGTGGCCAGGTCGGTCAGCGCGCTGCCGAGGCGGTCGTCCGGCGGCTCCCACAGGAAGTGGAGGACGAGGACCGGGGCCAGGGAGAGCAGCAGCACCGGCACCGGGGCCAGCCGGAAGATCTTCAGCAGCAGCGGGGAGAGCAGTACGAACCACAGGTACGTCCGCAGGTACCAGAGGATCTCCCAGGCCTGCTCGGCCCACGCGCTGCCCGGCGGGTCGCCCAGCGGCACGATCCAGTAGACGATCTGCCGGCCCGGCATCCAGCCGTGGATCAGCATCGCCACGACCACGAAGAAGCCCCAGAACCAGAAGGGCGGCAGCAGCCGGCGCAGCCGGCCGCGGACCACCTTCGGCGCGGGGCGCTCCAGGGACTTCGCCATGAGGGTGCCGGCGAGGGCGAACATGATCCCCATCGAGGGAAAGACCATGCCCGCCCAGGGCCACCCGAAGGTGTGGTAGGTGACGACGCGGATCAGGGCGACGGCACGCAGGGAGTCGAAGTAGCGGTCGCGGCCCGGGGGCCGAGGCGGAGGCTTCTCCTCCTCCGCCTCGGCGGCTGCGGGAGGCGCCGGAGCCAGGGGCTGCGGCGCCGGTTCCTGCTGCGCGTCGGCCGGGTACCCGTACTCCTGACCGTACCCCTGCCGGTACGTCGGCTGCTCGTACGGCTGCGGATCCGCGGGCACCGGCCCGTACGGCTGCGGATCCGCGGGCACCGGCCCGTACGGCTGCGGATCCGCGGGCACCGGCCCGTACGGCTGCGGATCCGCGGGCACCGGCCCGTACGGCTGCGGGTACGCGGGCACCGGCCCGTACGGCTGCGGATACGCAGGCTGCGCGCAGGGTTCCTGCCAGTATCCCGGCTGCCGCGGATAACCCGGCTGCCGCTCCCAGCTCATCGGCCCGCCCCCGTCGGCGTTCCGACCTCGCCGGTGCGCTTCAGCTTCTGCCAGCGCAGCCGGCCGCCCGTCAGCGCCGTGATGCAGGAGTGGATCAGTACGAGGTACATCATCTGGCGGTAGGCCAGCTGCTGGAGCGGCATCATCAGCAGATAGCGGTACTTCTCGCGGTCCAGGCGGAAGGCATACGCCGCGCACAGCAGTTGCACCGCCAGCACCGCGAGCCAGGCCAGCAGCGCCGCACGGAAGTCGACGAAGATCATCGAGTAGACGGTGAAGACGTCGATGAGCGGAGCGAAGACCGGCGTGACGATCTGGAAGATCACCACGAGCGGCATGCCGACCCGGCCGAAGCGCCCCGAGGGCCCCTTGTCCGTCAGCGACCCGCGGTGCTTCCACAGCGCCTGCATGGTGCCGTACGACCACCGGTAGCGCTGCGACCACAGCTGCGCCGGCGAGCCGGGTGCCTCGGTCCAGGCGCGCGCGTGCTCCTGGTAGACGACCCGCCAGCCCGCCCGGTGCATCGCGATGGTGATGTCGGTGTCCTCGGCGAGGGTGTCCTCGCTCATGCCGCCGACCTCCAGGACCGCCTCGCGGCGGAACGCGCCGATCGCGCCGGGGATGGTCGGCATACAGCGCAGCAGGTCGTACATGCGCCGGTCGAGGTTGAAGCCCATCACGTACTCGATGTGCTGCCAGGCACCGATCACGGTGTTGCGGTTGCCGACCTTGGCGTTGCCGGCGACCGCGCCGACCCCGGGGTCGGCGAAGGGCTGCACCAGCTGCCGTACGGTGTCCGGCTCGAAGACCGTGTCGCCGTCCATCATCACGACGATGTCGTGACTGGCGCTGCGCACACCGTTGTTCAGCGCGGCGGGCTTGCCCGCGTTCTCCTGGCGGATGACGCGGACGTTGGTCATGCCGAGCTCACGGGCGGCGGCGCGGGCGATCTCGGACGTGCCGTCCGTCGAGCCGTCGTCGACCACGACGATCTCGATCGGATGGGTGCTGCGCGCCAGCGACTTGAGGGTGTTGGCGATGCACTCCTTCTCGTTGTACGCCGGGACGATCACGCTCACCGGTTGCCGGACCGGCGGTCCCCAGCCGAACCGGCGCCTGTTGCGCTGCCGGTGGTGGCGCCGGGCGAGGATCAGCATCATCCCGAAGCGGCCCATGACGGCGACGCCGACGACGAGAAGGCCGACCGACAGCGCCGGCACCGTCCATTCGGCGACCGCCACCGCCCCGATCAGGGCCTTGCCTTCGTAGAGGGTCGCGCCGGTGGCCGTACGGTGGGCGGCCTGCAGGTTCGAGGTGCCGGACCCGGTGCCGGCCGCGCCGATCTGCCCGTTCGGACCGCCCTGCCCCTGCTGCGCCCGACCGCCGCTCGCCGCTTCCTCCTTCTGGAGGGCGCCGCTGATCGTGGTGAAGGTGTACCCCTGCGCCCGCATCTTCTCGATGTACTCCGGCAGCGCCTTGATCGTCTGCGAACGCTCGCCGCCCGCGTCGTGGAAGAGGACGGACGCGCCCTCGCCGTCGTCCGGAGTGGCCCACTTGACGATCTTCGAGACGCCGGGCCGCTTCCAGTCGTCGCTGTCGGTGTCGACGAAGACGCTCGTGTAGCCGTCCTCGCCGAGCTTCTTGTAGACGGGCCAGCTGTAGTTGTCGATGGCGTCCGTCTGCGACGAGTACGGCGCCCGGAACAGCGTCGTCGTGATACCGGCGGCGCCCGCCAGCGCGAGCTGCGTCTGCTGCATCTCGCGGTTGACGCGGGCGTCGCTCTGATAGGAGAGGTCGACGTGGGTGAAGGTGTGGATGCCCACCTCGTTGCCCGCTTCCACCATGTCCGCGACGATCGACGGATAGCGCGAGACCATCGAGCCGACCACGAAGAACGTGGCAGGGATGTCGTACTTCTTCAGGATCGCCAGGACCTGCGGTGTCCAGGTGGGGTTGGGGCCGTCGTCGAAGGTGAGCGCGATCGTCTTGTCCGGCACCGAGACGGTGGTGGCCCGGCCGCCCCGGAACGTGAGGATCGGGCCGCCGTCGAGGACCTTGTCCGGAACCTTGCCGGAGCTCGCCCCTGTGCGCACGCGCTGGTCGCCGCCGACCTCGGCGCGCAGATAGCCGTCGAGCAGCATCACGCTGGTCAGCGCGAGCAGCAGCAGCCCGGCGAGGATCACCCGGGGCTTTTGCAGGGCCGCGGCCTTGCCGGCCGCCCGCTCGATGCGGGTGGGGGCGCGGCGGCGGCGACGTGAAGGCGTCGTCGTGGTCATGAGTGGGGCTGCGCTCCGGTCAGTTCGCGGACGCGTCGGCGGACGGGGCGGCGGACGCGGACGGGGCGGGGGCGCCCGAGGGCGGCGCGGTCGGGGTACCGCTGGGCGGGGCGAGGGGGGTGCCGCGGCCGCCCTGGGGCACATTGCCCGGGCCCGTGCCGCCGGGGCCGCCCTGGCCGTTCGCGAAGGGCAGCAGCTCGGACGGGCTCAGCGAGGTGCCGACGCCCATGAAGGCCATGCCCAGCACCACCGCGTAGCCGAGACAGGCGACTCCGAGCAGGATGCCGAGGCGCCGCAGCAGCTTGGAGCGGCGTCCGGAGTTGTCGACGAACACGGGCCCCTCTGCGGACCCGTTACCGCGTTTGCGGCGACGACCGCGTACACGCCGTTCGGCGGCGTGTTTTTCGATGGCAGGCTCGGAATGCATTCCCCGGATGTTAGGGAGCCTTTATGTGCCCACGGCTCTCTTTCCATGTGAGACGGCCATGAGAAAAGTCCGGGCCTGTCCTTTGCCTGAGAATTTGGACGACTGGCCCCAGAAGATGAGAGATTTGCCGGCATGCATACGTACCGAGGGAAGTCGGCGGCCTGTCTCATATGCGTGTTCGCGCTGGCGGTCACGGGGTGCTCCGCGGGCTCCGGCGGCACCGCGGACGCGGCGCCTGCGACGCCGTCACGGGCCGGGGCGTCGCCCTCCAAGAGCGCCTCGCCGGGCACGTCGTACGCGCCCTACGTCAGCGCCACCGGGGCCTCCGCCAACGACTCCGCCGGTTCCCCGGCGACGTACAACCTGGCCTTCGTCATCGCGGACGGGAACGACTGCACGCCGAAGTGGAACGGCACCACCGCCCTCTCCGACGCGGCGGTGAAGTCCCGTGTCTCCAGGCTGACTCAGGGCGGCGCCTCGGTCCGCGTCTCCTTCGGCGGGGCCTCCGGCGAGGAGCTGGCCGCGAGTTGCGACAGCGCCTCCGAGCTGGCGCGGGCGTACGGGAAGGCGCTGGACGCGGCGGGTTCCTCGCAGGCCGACTTCGACATCGAGGGCGAGGGGTTGACCGACTCCGACTCGGTGGACCTGCGGTCGGAGGCGATCGCCCTGCTCCAGAAGGAGCGTGACGACCTGGAGGTCTCCTTCACGCTGCCGGTGATGCCGACCGGGCTGGACGACGGCGGCGTGGCGCTGCTGGAGTCCGCGAACGAACACGACGTCCAGGTCTCCACCGTGAACATCATGACGATGAATTACGGCGAGTCGTACGACGGCGACATGGGGGACTACGCTCTCACGTCGGCGAAGGCCACGCATTCCCAGCTGAAGGAGATTTTCGGTACGTCGGACGCCACCGCGTGGAAGGCGATGGCGTTGACCTCGATGCTCGGTAAGAACGACGTGGACAACGAGACGTTCACGCTCGACGACGCGGCACAGGTACGCAAGTTCGCCGACGAAAAGGGGATCGGGTGGGTGTCCATGTGGGCGACGTTCCGGGATCAGCAGTGCGGTGCCGACTCCGATGACGACGAGTTGACCCAGTGCAGTGGGGTGGATCAGGAGAGCGGGGCGTTCGGGGAGGCGTTCTCGGGATGAGCCAGGGGCTTCGGTCGTGGGCGTAGTGCGGTCGTTCATGGTTAATCGCACGAGCCGGCCGCGGCGGCACTCGCTCTCGCAGGTCCCCGCGCCCCCAAGCGCCCTTCAGCGCCGTCGATAGAGCAGTCGGCCGTCCACCACCGTCGCCACGCACGTCCCCGCGCCCCGCTCCGCGAGCTCGGCCTCGTCCCGTACGTCGAAGAAGGCGAACCGCGCTGCGCGGTCGCGCTCCCTCGGCTCGGCGAACTCCACCGGGATTCCTGAGGCGTACGGATCGAGGGCCGGCGTGCCGCCCGGGCGGCCGGTCCTTCCCATGACCGCCAGCCCCGAGCGGTGCACGGCGTCGCGCACCGCGCGGTTGCGCAGTTCCTCGCAGGCCGCGCGGACCGTGCCGTGCGCCAGCATCCGCTGCACCCCGCGCCGGGCGCTCGCGCCCCAGCGGGCGTCGTCCATGGCGAGGGCCGCCAGCGCGTCGCCGGTCAGCGGCTCGGTGCCCAGTTCGCCGGCCTCGCGCGGATCGGGGTGGTACGCCTGCTCCAGCAGCTCGTTGCCGTGGAGGTTGATCAGGCCGGGCGTGAGGATGCCCGGCCACTGCCGCACCCGGGCGCCCGGATGAGCGGCGACCAGGCCCTCCAACTGCCCCGCGCCGGCGACCCACGCGCCCTTGACGGCGAGCGCCCGCCCCCTGGAGTCCGCGTGGATCGTCAGCACGGGTACGTCAGTTGGAGGCGAGGATCTTCAGCTCGGGGTGAGCCGTGCCGCCCGCGATCGCGGTGGACGAGATGTGGGACACGACCCGCTCGTCGACCGGGTCGTTCGCCGGGTCGTCGTGGACGACGAGGTGCTGGTACGTGGTGCTCCGCTGGGCGGGGACACGGCCCGCCGTGCGGATCATGTCGATCATTTCCTGGAGGTTGGAGCGGTGCTTGGCACCGGCCGCCGAGACGACGTTCTCCTCCAGCATGACCGAGCCGAGGTCGTCGGCTCCGTAGTGCAGCGTGAGCTGGCCCGCGTCCTGGCCGGTGGTCAGCCAGGAGCCCTGGATGTGGGCGATGTTGTCCATGAAGAGCCGGGAGATCGCGATCATCCGCAGGTACTCGAAGATCGTGGCCTGGGTGCGGCCCTTCAGGTGGTTGTTCATCGGCTGGTAGAGGTACGGGATGAAGGCCCGGAAGCCGCCGGTGCGGTCCTGGACGTCCCGGATCATCCGCAGGTGCTCGATGCGCTCGGCGTTGGTCTCGCCGGTCCCCATCAGCATGGTGGAGGTGGACTCCACGCCCAGCCTGTGCGCGGTCTCCATGATCTCCAGCCAGCGCTCACCGCTCTCCTTCAGCGGGGCGATGGCCTTGCGCGGGCGCGCGGGCAGCAGTTCGGCGCCGGCGCCCGCGAAGGAGTCGAGTCCGGCCTCGTGGATCCGGGTGATGGCCTCCTCGACCGTCACACCGGAGATCCGGGCCATGTGCTCGACCTCGCTCGCCCCCAGGCTGTGGATGACGAGCTGCGGGAAGTCCTTCTTGATGGCCGCGAAGTGCTTCTCGTAGTACTCCACGCCGAAGTCCGGGTGGTGGCCGCCCTGGAACATGATCTGGGTGCCGCCGAGTTCGACGGTCTCGGCGCAGCGCCGCAGGATGTCGTCCAGGTCGCGGGTCCAGCCCTTGGCCGTGTCCTTCGGCGGGGCGTAGAAGGCGCAGAACTTGCACGCCGTGACGCACACGTTCGTGTAGTTGATGTTGCGCTCGATGATGTACGTCGCGATGTGCTCGGTGCCCGCGTACCGGCGGCGGCGTACGGCGTCGGCGGCGGCGCCCAGCGCGTGCAGCGGGGCGTCGCGGTACAGGTCCAGCGCCTCGTCGGGTGTGATGCGCCCACCCGCGGCGGCACGGTCGAGGACGGACTGGAGGTCGGCCTTCTCGGTCACCGGGGTGTCCCTTTCGTCAAGGAATCAGGGGGAGGGCGCGAAGCGCTCCGGACAAGGGTGGTGGTGGGCGACGGGTGGGCGGATCCACCTTGTCGGCAGCGGACCGAACCAGCCTACGCCAGGCCGTTCGGCGCACGGACGTCAGGCCGCGTAGGCCCCGATCAGCAGTCCCGCGAGGGCCCCGCCGAGCAGGAACGGCCCGAACGCCATCGCCGACCTGCGCCCGGCCCGCCGCAGCGCGACGAGCCCCCAGCCGTACGCCGCCCCGAACAGGAACCCGGCGAACGTACCGAGCATCACGGTCGGCCACCCGTACCAGCCGAGCGCCGCCCCGACCCCGAGCGCGAGCTTCACATCGCCGAACCCCATGCCGCCGGGGTTGATCAGGTGCAGCGCGTAGTACCCGGCGCCCAGCGCGAGCGCGCCCCACACGGCCGTCGGCCAGTCGCCGGTGTGCTCGGGGACGAGCGCGACCAGGCCGAGCAGCCCGAGCGCGGCGCCGGCCAGGGAGAGCGTCAGCGGGTTCGGCAGTCGCCGTACCCGGAGGTCCACCACCGTGAGCAGCACGCCGACCGGCGCCAGCAGCAGCCAGACGCCCAGTTCGGGGCGGGTGCCGGTGGCGGCGGCGAGGGCGGCGCAGACCACGGCGGTCGCGGTGGCGGGCGCGGCGCCGCCGGAGCCGTACGAGGTGCCCGCCCCGCACCGCGCGCACCGGGCCCTGCCGAGCCAGCCCGGTATCGGATGTCCGGCGGGGCAGTGCCGCCGCCACCCCTCCTCGTCCGGCGCGGAGAACCGGTAGGCGGCCCGGGGCAGGAGCAGTCCTGCCGCCAGGCCCCAGAGCGCGGCGACGACGACCACGGCGAATGTGCTCACTCCCAGGGGCCCGTCACGGCTGCACCTTCGACAGGCGTGCCTCGGGATTGCCCTCGTCGTCGCTCTCCGACCGGTACACCAGGTCGTCGCCGGCCGGTGTGATCCGGACGGTGTGCGGGGCCGGGTTGCAGCCGCCGTGGTTCGACTTGCGGCCCACGGACGTCACCACGAGCTCCTTCGCCGAGGCCTTCTTCAGGGTCAGTACGTCGTTGCAGGCACCGCCGAGCAGGTCGGTCTGCCGGAGGGTGCCCACCTCGTCGCCGACGTCGGCCTTGTGCACGGTGAGCCGGAAGGTGCCGGCCGGCAACGCGCCGTCCAGGACGGTGGCCTTGCCCTCCCAGGTGCCGAGGTAGCGGTCCGGCACGGCGCTCCCGGCCGGGGCGTCGGACTCTTGGGGCGCCTGGGACGACGCGGCTCCGGTGTCCCCGCTCGCGGAGTCCTTCTCCCCGCCGGGCAGCAGCTCGAACACGAACACCGACCCCACGGTCACGGCCGCCAGCGCACCCGCGACGGCCAGCGCCACCGTGCAGCTCATCCGCCGCCCACGGCCGCCCTCCCCGGGCGTCGAGGACGCGGCGACGGAGACGGCGAGCTTGCCGGGCCGGCGCTCGGAACCGGGGACGGCGTCCTGCGGGGGCGGCGCGTCACGCGGTTCCGGCACGGCAGCGGGCGGTACGGACCCCGGCGTGAAAGGCGTGGAAGGCGTGGGCGTGGCAGGCGTGGGCGTGGCAGGCGTCGGCGTGGCAGGCATCGGCGTGGCAGGCATCGGCGTGGCAGGCATCGGCGTGGCAGGACCCCCCATCACCGGCGGCGGGCCGAACTCCCCCACCGTCGCCCGCCCGGCCGCCGCACCGCCGGTCGTCGCCTCCACCGCCCCCACGGAAGGCAGGTCGAAGCGCACCGGCCCCGATGAGACGTCCTCCGCCGCCTCCAGATTCAGCAGCCGCACCGCACCGCGGCTGACCTGCTCCACCAGCGGTCCCGGTAGCCAGCCGCCCGCGACCAGACGGGCCGCGCCCTGCGGAGCCAGGCGCCGGGCCACCTGACCGGGTGCGGGCCGGGCGCCCGGATCCTTCACCAGGCAGGCCGCCACCAGCTCCCGCAACTCACCGTCCAGCGCGTCGAGTTCGGGCTCCTCGTGGACGACCTTGTAGAGGAGTGCCGCCGAGGAGTCCCCGGAGAACGGCGGTTTCCCGGTCGCCGCGTACGCCAGCACGGCACCCAGCGAGAAGACGTCCGCCGCGCCCGTGGCCCCCTTGCCGAGGATCTGCTCGGGCGACATGTAGCCCGGGGAGCCGATCGAGACGCCGGTCGACGTCAGGGACGCGGTGCCGTCCATGGCGCGGGCGATGCCGAAGTCGATGAGCAGGGGTCCGTCCAGGGTCAGCAGGACGTTCGAGGGCTTCACGTCCCGGTGCACCAGGCCCAGTTCGTGCACCGCCGCCAGCGCCTCCGCGAGACCGGCACCGAGCGCCCGTACCGAATGGGGCGGCAACGCGCCCGAGTCCGCGACGGCGGACGTCAGCGAGGGACCGGCCGCGTACGCCGTGGCGACCCACGGCACGGGCGCCTCCGGATCGGCGTCCAGGACGGGCGCCGTCCACGCGCCGCCCACCCGGCGGGCCGCCTCCACCTCCCGGCGGAAGCGGGCGCGGAACTCCTCGTCGAGGGCGAAGTGCGGGTGCACGATCTTGACGGCGACCGTACGGCCGCCCGCGCTGCGCCCCAGGTACACCCGCCCCATGCCGCCGGAACCGAGCCGGCCGAGCAGCCGGTACGGTCCGACGACCGTGGGCTCGTCAACTCCGAGCGGCTGCATCCGCGTCCATCCCTCCCCCGTAGGAACCGTCAGCAGATTAGTGCGGAATCACCGTGTGCTTTACGGCTGGAGCAGATCCACCTTCACATCCGCCGGAAATCCGGTGGTCGGCCCCACCCTTCGCGCGAACTCCGCGACCGCGGCCAGCTGCGGGCCGCCGAACCGGAAATCGAGGGTGGTGAAGTACCGCTCCAGGACCCGCTCGTCGAATGCCTCCCAGCGGGCCGCCTGCTCGGCGACCTTGCTCACCTCCACCAGGGAGAGGTTGCGGGAGTCGAGGAACGCCTCGTGGACCTGGCGGGTGATGACCGGTTCGCGCTCCAGATAGTCCCGGCGCGCCGCCCAGACGGCGAAGACGAAGGGCAGACCGGTCCACTCCTTCCACAGCGCGCCGAGGTCGTGCACCTCCAGGCCGTAGCGGGGCCCGTCCAGCAGGTTCGCCCGCAGCGCCGCGTCCCCGATGAGTACGGCGGCCTCCGCCTCCTGCATCATCAGGCTGAGGTCGGGCGGGCAGGTGTAGTAGTCGGGCTGGACGCCGTAGCGCTCGGCGAGCAGCAACTGGGCCAGCCGGACCGAGGTGCGCGAGGTCGAGCCGAGTGCGACGCGGGCGCCGTCCAGTTCGTCCAGCGGGACCTGCGAGACGATCACGCAGGACATCACCGGTCCGTCGCAGCCGACGGCGATGTCGGGAAAGGCGACCAGGTCGTCGGCGTTGCGCAGGAACTCGACCAGGGTGATCGGGCCGATGTCGAGGTCACCGCGCACCAGCCGCTCGCTCAGCTTCTCGGGGGTGTCCTTGGTGAGCTCGAAGTCGAGCAGGGTGCCCGTTCTCGCGAGCCCCCAGTAAAGGGGCAGGCAGTTCAGGAACTGGATGTGGCCTACGCGCGGCCGGGTGCGAGAATTGTCCACATCGCGAGACTAGACCCCATGAGGTAGCGTGCAGCCTTCAGGGTAGTGACACCCTCGTCACAACCTCCCTTCACCCGAGTGTCGGATTCGCACCGTCACCGCATCGGTCTTCGGTCCCGTCAACATGAAACGGACCTTCAAACGTCCGAGTGACGTGATCTTGGCCTCTATTGCTTTCGGCTGCCTGCGTGCTAGGCTCGCCGCAAGTTGCAGTTTGGTTTCCCTTGCAGTACAGAGCCTGCGGAGCATGTAACCGCGGGCTCTCGTCGTTTTCAGACGTATGCAGTTGTGCGGCACTTTGTTTTCACACTTGCAGGGTTCTGGAGCAGGGCAACCCTTTGGGCCCAAGGAGGGCTTATGGCTACCGGAACCGTGAAGTGGTTCAACGCCGAAAAGGGCTTTGGCTTCATCGCCCAGGAAGGCGGCGGCCCCGACGTCTTCGTTCACTACTCCGCGATCAACGCGAGCGGCTTCCGTTCGCTGGAGGAGAACCAGCAGGTCTCCTTCGACGTGACCCAGGGCCCGAAGGGCCCGCAGGCGGAGAACGTCACCCCCGTCTGATCATTCGGTCTCGGAGCCTGGTGCTTTGATCCGGAACAGATAGCAGTACCCAAGGAGCCCCGTGCCGCAAGGCGACGGGGCTCCTGCCTTTGCTCAGATGTGCTGCATGACCAGCACGAACGTCGTCCCGGGCGCGAGCGCGCCGTAGGAGTGCGGCACATCCCCGCGGTACGACATGTAGTCGCCGGGACCGAGCTCGGCCTCGTCGCCCCGGGGGCCCGCCTTCACCCGGCCCGTGCTGACGATCAGATGCTCCACGGTCCCCGGAATGTGCGGATCCGACTCCCGGGGCGGGCCCGGCTCCGCGCTCAGGTGGTAGATGTCCCGGCGCGCGCCGGGCGGGCTGGCGGAGAGCAGGGTGGCCACGAAGTCCGCCCGCTCCGAGGCGACCGTGGGCCCTTCCCCCGCCCGGATCACCTGCACGGCCGGTGCCGGCGGCTCCACCAGCACGCTGAACGGCACACCGAGCGCGACACCCAGTGCCCACAGCGTCTCCACGCTGGGGTTACCGCCGCCCGCCTCCAGCTGGGACAGCGTGGACTTCGCGATCCCCGCCCGCTTGGCCAGCTCCGACAGCGACAGCCCGGCCCGGGTGCGCTCGCGGCGCAGGGCGACGGCGATCCACGCGAGGGGCTCGCTCATCCGGTTCACTTCCCGTCGTTCGCTCTACAGGTACGTTCGTTCGTCTTGACGAACGCCCGTTCACTTGTTCATTCTGGGAAACATGCGTTCGCTACTCCGAACACCGATGATGGCACCTCTGGTCCGCGACAGTGCGCTCGTCTGGCTGGCGAGCGGTGTCGTCGGCGTCTCCTTCGGTGCGATCTCGGTGGCCGGCGGGCTGCCGGTCTGGGTGCCGGTGGCGATGTCGCTGATCGTGTACGCGGGCTCGGCGCAGTTCAGCGCGGTCGGCGTGCTGCTGGCCGGCGGCGGGCCGCTCGCCGCGGCGGCCACCGGGCTGCTGCTGAACACGCGCACGGCGGCCTTCAGCCTCGCCGTCGCCGACGTCCTCGGCGGCCGGAGCCGGCTCGCCCGCCTCCTCGGCGCCCACCTCGTCACCGACGAGACGGTGGCCTTCACGCTCGCCCAGCCCGATCCCGTACGGCGCCGGGCTGCGTTCTGGGTGAACGGGCTCGGCCTGTTCGCCGCCTGGAACACCGGTGTCCTGGCCGGTGCGCTGGCCGGAACCGCGCTCGGCGACACGGCGAAGTACGGCCTCGACGCCGCCTTCCCGGCCGTGCTGGTGGCACTGGTCCTGCCCACCCTGCGCACGGACGCCCGCATCCGCCGGTGCGCGCTGCTCGGCGCCGCGTCGGCACTGGCCGTGACACCGGCCGTCCCCGCGGGGGTACCGGTGCTGCTGGCGCTGGCCGGGCTGGTCCGGTACGGCCGCAAGGAGGTGGCGGCGTGAGTGCCACGGTCGCCGTGATCCTGGTGCTGGCGGTGGGGACGTACGCCTTCCGGCTCGTCGGTCCGGCGCTGCACGGGCGGGTCGAACTGCCGGACCGGGTGCAGGAGTTGCTGTCGGCCGCCGCGGTGGTGCTGCTGGTGGCGCTGCTGGCGACGGGGGCGCTGACGGAGGGCGGCGGCTTCGCGGGGTGGGCGCGGCCGGCCGGGGTGCTGGTCGGGGGCGTCCTCGCGTGGCGGCGGGCGCCGTTCCCGGTCGTGGTGCTGGGGGCGGCCGGGGCCGCGGCGCTGCTGCGGGCGGCGGGCCTGGCCTGAGCTGCCCGCGTGCGAAAATCGCCGGATGACCCGCGGAGACGAGAACGAGCACGAGGAAGAGGGCGGTTCCCCCGCCGACAGCGAACCCGCGAGGAACCTGTCCATCGGGCTGGCCCTCGGCATCGGCATCGGCATCGGCATCGGCCTGGTATTCGGGCTGATCGTCCTCGACAACCTGGCGCTCGGGCTTGCCCTGGGGATGTGCCTGGGTGTCGCCGTCGGCAGCGCGATCGGGGCCGGCTTGACGCGGGGCGACGGCGAGCAGGCGCAGAGGGGCGCCGAGTAGTCGAGGGCTGCCGGGATTCCCGGTGCGGACAGCTGCTCGCGCCGTGGCCGGCGGCGGCTCTCGCCAGGACCACCCGGCCGGGTCGGCGTCGTTCGCCGAGGCCGGCGGCCCTGTCAGTGCCGTTCGCTAGCGTCCCGCGCCATGACCGACTCCGACTTCCTGAACACCACCCGCACCTTCTACGACGCCATCGCCGAGGACTACGCGGTCCTCTTCCAGGACGAGCTCGCGAACAGGCCCCTGGAGCGGGCGGTCCTGACACTGTTCGCCGAACTCGTCGACGGGGACGGGCCGGTGGCCGACCTGGGCTGCGGACCGGGCCGGACGACGGCACGCCTCGCCGCGCTGGGGCTGGACGTGTTCGGGGTCGATCTGTCGGAGTCGATGCTCACGATCGCCCGCCGTGAGAACCCGGAGCTGCGGTTCGAGCAGGGCTCGATGCTGGAGCTGGACCTGCCCGACGGCACGCTGGCGGGCGCGCTGTCCTTCTACTCCTCCATCCACACCCCCGTGGACCGACTGCCCGCGCTGTTCGCCGAGTTCCACCGGGTGCTGGCCCCGGGCGCGCCGCTGCTCGTCGCCTTCCAGGCCGGCGACGAACACCGGCATCACGACCGGCCCTTCGGCCACCCGGTCGCGCTCACCTTCCAGCGGCGGCGGCCGGAGCACATCGCCGGGCTGCTGACGGCGGCAGGCTTCGCCCTCGTCTCCCGGACCGTCCGCGAACCCGATCCGGCGCTGGACGAGACCTCGCAGCAGGCGTTCCTGATCGCCAGGAAACCCGGGTAGCCATCGCTACGGACTCCCGGCGATGTCCTTCGCCGCGATGTACCCGAAGGTCATCGCCGGGCCGATCGTCGAGCCCGCGCCCGCGTAGCTGTGCCCCATGACGGCCGCGCTCGCGTTGCCCGCCGCGTACAGGCCCCGGATGACCGAGCCGTCCTCCCGCAGCACCCGGGCGCGGGCGTCGGTGAGGAGGCCGCCCTTGGTGCCGAGGTCGCCGGGGACGATCCGGAAGGCGTGGTACGGGGGCAGCCAGAGGGGGGCCAGACAGGAGTTGGGCAGCACGGACGGGTCCGTGTAGTAGTGGTCGTAGGCGCTGTCGCCCCGGTGGAAGTCGGGGTCCTTCCCTTTCAGGGCCTGCGAGTTGAAGCGGTCCACCGTGGTGCGCAGGGCCGTCGCCGGGACGCCGATCGAGGCGGCGAGCGCGTCCAGCGTCCAGGCCTTGTGCGCGGCGCCCGAGTCGTACCAGGCGGCCGGGAAGGGCAGCGTCGGCAGGACGTCCCTGAAGAGGTAGCGGTTGCGGTAGTGCTGGTCGACGATCAGCCAGGACGGGATGGCCGGGCTGGTGTCGTGGACGTCGTACATGGTGTGGACGACGTCGCTGTAGGGGGCGGCCTCGTTGACGAAGCGGGCGCCGGCCGCGTTGACCAGCAGCCCGCCGGGGAGGGTGCGTTCGGCCAGACAGAAGTACGGCCGGCCGGGGACCGGGATCGCCGGGCCCCACCAGGCGTCGTCCATGAGGCCGAGCGCGGCGCCCAGCCGGTGTCCGGCCCGAATGCCGTCGCCGGTGTTCTCCTTCGCGCCGACCGTCCAGTCCGTGCCGATGGGCTGACGCTGGTACTGCGCGCGCATCGCCGCGTTGTGCTCGAAGCCGCCCGAACCGACGATCACGCCGCGGCGGGCGCGGACCAGGCCCGGACCGCCGTCCTTCGTGACGACCGCCCCGCTCACGGCGCCGTCCTCGACGTACAGGTCGGTCAGCGGTGTGCCGAGCCACACGGGCACACCGGCCGAGCGCAGCCCGAGCCGTAGCCCGGCCGCCAGCGACTGCCCCATGGTCAGCGGCTTCTCCCCGCGCAGGGCGGCCGCCGTACCGCGTGCCAGGCACTGGGTGGCCACGGCGGCGCCCCTGGCGTTCACCGCGGCCAGGGCCAGCCACTTGTAGTCGGCGCTGAAGACGACCATGCCGGCCGGCACGTCCATGTACGGCGGGTTCAGGTGTGCCAGCTCGGCGCCCAGGAGGTTGCCGTCGAGCTGGTCGGGTTCGATGGAACGGCCGTTCGGCAGGCCCCCGGGCAGCTCGGGGTAGTAGTCGCTGTACCCCTCCATCCAGCGGAAACGCAGGGGGCTGCGGGCCATGACGAGGGAGAGCATCGCCGGGCCGTGGGCGAGGAAGGCCCGCTGCCGGTCCTCGGGCACGTCCGGTCCGACGACGGCGGAGAGATAGGCGGCGGCCTTCGCGGGGGTGTCCGGCACGCCCGCCGCGAGGAGCACGGAGTTGTTGGGGATCCAGATCCCGGCACCGGACCGGGCGGCGGACCCGCCGAAGGTGGGCGCCTTCTCCAGCACCACACAGCTCAGGCCCTGCGCCGCGGCGGTGAGGGCGGCGGTCATGCCGGCCGCGCCCGAGCCGACGACCACGACGTCGTACGTGCCGAGGAGCGGCACGTCGGCCGCCCGCGCGGTCTGCTGGGAGGCCGCCGTGAGCCCGAGGGCGGTGGCGGCCGTGCCCGCGGCACCGGCGGCGAGGACGTGTCTTCGGGAAGGGTGCGCGCTGGTGGTCATGAGGGCAGCTCCCGCCTGGACGACTCCACATTTCTGAGGGTGTGTCAGAAATGCGAATGTGACGCGGATGCCTTGTGAAGTCAAGCGCAAAGCAACGGAGTTGAAGCTCTCCGTCGCTCGTGTTGGGTCGGCACCCGCTCCCTCCCCGCCATGGTCCGGACTCCGACGGGGGCGAGGAGCGGGTTGCCGCCCGGGCCCTTAAAGGATCGTCGTCGATCGGGCAAAGCCCAGTCAATCCTTGGGATCTGTGGCCTCACCCAAGCATTGACTTGGATGTCATGACCCTTGATGACCTGCGGGTGTTCGTGGCCGTGTGCCGGGCCGGGAGTCTCAGCTCGGTGGCGCGGGAGCTGGGCTGCACCCAGTCGGCCGTGAGCCAGCACGTGAAGCGGCTGGAGCGGGAGACCGGTGTCGTCCTGCTGGAGCGCCAGCCCCGGGGAGTGGTACCGACACAGGCGGGCCGGGTGCTGGAGACGGCGGCCGCGGAGGGGATATCCGGGCTGGATCTGGCGGTACGGCAGCTGCGGGACCTGCTCGACGGCGAGAGCGGGTACGTGCGGGTGGCGACGGGGGCGACGACCGTACGGCACTTCATGTCGGAGGCGGTGGTCGCGTACCGGCGCCGGCATCCCCGGGTCAACCTGGAGTTCCGTACGGTCAGTTCGGGCCGGGGCAGCCTCGACGCGCTGGCCGACGGCACGCTCGACCTGGCCTGGATCACCCTCGGGCCACCGGTGCGCGGCATCGAGCAGCGGCCGGTGGTGGAGCTGCCGTGGGTGCTGGCGGTACGGGCCGACGACCCGCTGGCGGAGCGGCCGTGCATCGACGCCGCCGACCTGGCGGGCGTACGGCTGATCCGGCTGCCGCCGAACTCCGCGTCGGCCGCTCATCTGGACGCCGCCTGCGCCGAGTCGGGCGTCCGGTTCGCGCAGGACACCAGCGTCGCCGACTGGGACACGGCACTGCTGCTGGCCGAGCTGGGGGTCGGGCGGGCGGTCGTACCCGCGCTGCCGGGGCTTGCGGTCCCCGGCAGCGGCGACCTGCGGCTGCTCCCGGTGCCCGCGCTGCGGCCGCTGCCGGTCGGCTGGGCCGTGCGCCGGTGGGACGCGCTCAGCCCGCCGGCCAGGGCGTTCGCGGACCTCGTGGAGAGCTGCCGCCGGGGCTGACTAGTTCAGGCCTATCCGGTCGCAGTCCGCCTTGTACTCCGGGGTGCAGATCTGGTCGACGGTGTAGACGCCGTCCTTGACCACCGTCTCCTCGATGTTGGCCTGCGTCAGGGCGATCACCGCCACCAGCTGGGCCGGAATGTCGTCCTGGGTGGGGCTGTCGACGGAGTCCTGGGTCAGCGAGTCGAACTCGAGGTCGCGGCCCTGCACCCGGTACACGGCCATCTTCGCGGCGTTGGTCGCCTCCAGCAGGAAGGGCTTGTACACCGTCATGAACTGCTCGCCCGAGACGATCCGCTGCACCGCGTCCAGGTTCGCGTCCTGCCCCGTCACCGGCGGGATCGTGCTCGCGCCGGCCTCCTTGAGCGCGTCGATCACGGCCCCGGCCATGCCGTCGTTCGCCGAGTAGACGGCGCCGATCGATCCGACCCCGACGGCGGCGATCGCCTTCTGCATGTTGGCCTTGGCGGCCTCGGGCGACCACTTGTCGGTGTCGTACTTCTTGACGATGTTCACCGCGCCGTCGAGCTCCGTGAGGGCGCCCTTCTTGAAGCGGCCGGTGTTCGGGTCGGCCGGGTCGCCGTTCATCATGACGACCTTGCTGCTCGCGGCCTTGTCGCCGAGTTCCTCCACGAGGGAACGGCCCTGCACCTCGCCGACGAGTTCGTTGTCGTGGGAGACGTAGGCGTCGACGGGTCCCTCGGCGAGGCGGTCGTAGGCGATGACGGGGATGCCCGCGTCCTTCGACTTCTGCACCTGCGGGGCGATGGCCTTGGCGTCCACCGCGTCCACCAGGACGACGTCGACCTTGTCGTCGATCATCTGCTGGAACTGCTCGCTCTGCTTCTCCGCGCTCGCCTCGGCATTGGCGTAGACGACCTTGCCCTTGTCGTCGGTGAGGTTGCCGACCTCCTTCTCGATGAGCGGATAGTCGAACTTCTCGAAGCGTGCGGTCTCCTTGTCGGGCAGCAGCAGCCCCACCGTGATGTCGTCACCCTTCTCCGGCGAGGCCGAGCTGTCACCGCCCCCGATGCCGTCGATGACGCCGCAGGCGGTGAGCGACATCGCCGAGGCGGAGGCGACGAGGGCTGTGCCGATACGGCGTACGGCGGAGGTACGGGGGGTGCGAGCGTTCACTGCTGGGCCTTCCGAGCGGAGGAGCGTCGTTGCTACCCGGGTGGCGGTAGCCAACGCGGACAGGGCATGTCACGTCAAGCGGTTGTCGTAACGAGACGGCAACCGTTCGTCCTGTGCGGCCCCTGCCCGCCGCTCGGGCGATCACCCGCTCACGGCCGCCTCGGGATCCGCGCCCGCGGCGTCACTTCGCATACAGCCCCTCCACCTCCCCCGCGAAGTCCCGCATCACCGCGTCCCGTCGGAGCTTCATCGACGGCGTCAGGTGGCCGTCCAGCTCCGTGAAGTCCGTCGGCAGGATCGCGAAGCGGCGGATGGACTCCGGGCGGGAGACCAGCTTGTTGGCCTCGTCGATCGCGCGTTGCAGGATCGCCCTCAGCTCCGCGTCGTCCACGAGGAGTTCGGCCGGGACGGAGTGTTTGCCGTTCATCCGGCGCCAGTGGGTGACGCCGTCCATGTCCAGGGTGATCAGCGCGGAGACGTAGGGGCGGCGGTCGCCCAGGACCATGCACTGGGAGATCAGCGGGTGCGAGCGCAGCCAGTTCTCCAGCGGTGCCGGGGCCACGCTCTTGCCGCCCGCGGTGATGAGGAGTTCCTTCTTGCGGCCGGTGATCGTCAGATAGCCGTCGTCGTCCAGGGCACCGATGTCCCCGGTCGGCAGCCAGCCGTCCGCCGCCGCCGGGACGACACCGCCGGCGGCCGGGTCCCAGTAGCCGCGCAGCACCTGGTCGCCGGAGACGAGGATCTCGCCGTCGGCGGCGATCCGGACGCGGGTGCCGGGCAGCGGCCAGCCGACGGTGCCCAGGCGGGGCTTGAGCGGTGGCGTCACGGTCGCGGCGGCGGTCGTCTCCGTGAGGCCGTAACCCTCGTAGATCTCGATGCCCGCCCCGGCGTAGAAGGCGGCCAGGCGCCGGCCGAGCGGGGAGCCGCCGCAGATCGCGTACCGCACGCGGCCGCCCATCGCGTTGCGGATACGGCGGTAGACCAGGGGGTCGTAGAAGGCGCGGGCGGTCTTGAGGGCCGCGTTCGGGCCGCCGCCGGTCCCGGACGCGCGGGCCTGAAGCGCCTCGCCGTAGCGCTCGGCGACCGACGCCGCGCGGTCGAAGGAGGAGACTCGGCCGCCCGTCTCGGCCTTGGCGCGGGCGGAGTTGAAGACCTTCTCCAGCATGTAGGGGATGGTCAGCAGACACGTCGGGCGAAACGCCGCGAGGTCCGGCAGCAGATCCTGTGCCTTCAGGCTCGGCGCGTGGCCGAGGCGCACCCTGGCCCGTACGCAGGCCACCGCCACCATCCGGCCGAAGACGTGCGACATCGGCAGGAACAGCAGCACCGACGCCTCTTCGCTGGTCCGCGTCTTGAAGATGGGGTAGAGCAGCTCGATGGCGTTGTCGACCTCGGCGAAGAAGTTGCTGTGGCTCAGCGCGCAGCCCTTGGGGCGGCCGGTGGTGCCGGAGGTGTAGATGAGGGTCGCCAGCGTGTCCGGCACCAGCATGCCCCGCCGTACGGCCACCTCCCCGTCGGGCTGCTGCGCGCCGGCCTCCGCGAGCCGGTCGACATGGCCCTTCTCCATCACCCACATGTGACGCAGGTCGGGCACCCGGTCCAGCTCGGGGCCGAGCGCGGCCGCCTGGCCCGCGGTCTCGGTGACCAGGGCCACCGCGCCGGAGTCCTGGAGGATCCAGCGGGTCTGGAAGACGGAGGAGGTGGGATAGACCGGGACCGTCACGAGGCCGGCCGCCCATGCGGCGAAGTCGAGCAGCGTCCACTCGTAGCAGGTGCGGGCCATGACGGCGATCCGGTCCCCGGGCACCAGGCCCTCGCCGATCAGCCCCTTCGCCACCTGCTGCACCTGTGCGGCGAACTGAGCCGCCGTCACGTCCGTCCACTGCCCGTCCGCGCCCCTGCGGCTGAGGACCACGGCGCCGGGAGCCGCGTCCGCGTTGTCGAACGGCAGGTCCGCGAGCGAGCCGTGGGTGACCGGCGGCGCGAACGGCGGCACGTACGCCTCCCGTACGACGCCGTCCAACCGCCTCGTCTCCGGCTGTACCAGTTTCGGTCCCGGGGCGTCGTCATAGGCGGCCGAGGGGGCGAAGGACGGAAGCGAGGTGGACACGGGCGGCTCCTGCGACGGGCTTGCAGCGAGGAAGTCTGCTTGCTGCATGACGTACGTGCCTCGCGCACCTTGGCGTTCACCTGCGGAGGCCTGCGGAAAGGGGTTACCGCTGGTTAGGCAGGAGATCGTACGGCTCGCGCGTGTGGAGGTTGTGCGGGTTCGGCGGTGATCCGGAGCCGGGTATGTGCAACCTCGGGGTTTATGTGAGGGGCGCTCAGCTTCGTCTCACCCGATCCTTACGTTCGCTCCAGGATCGCCGTCACCCCCTGGCCGCCGGCCGCGCAGACCGAGATCAGACCGCGCCCCGAACCGCCGTTCTCCGCCAGCGACTTGGCGAGCGTCGCCACGATACGGGCCCCGGTCGCCGCGAAGGGGTGGCCGGTCGCCAGGGACGAGCCGTTGACGTTCAGCCGGGCACGGTCCACGGTGGCGAGCCCGCGCCTCTCCCACGCCGCCAGCGTGGCCAGCACCTGGGAGGCGAAGGCCTCGTGGATCTCCACGAACCCGAAGTCGGCGAGGCCGAGTCCGGCCCGCTCCAGCATGCGCGGGACGGCGTACGCCGGCGCCATCAGCAACCCGTCCTCGCCGCCCGCCGCATCACCGTGCACGAAGTCCACGGCCGCCGTCTCCTGGGCGGTGAGGTAGGCCAGCGGCCGCAGCCCCCGGCGCTCGGCCCACTCCTCGCTCGCCAGCAGCACCACCGCCGCCCCGTCCGTCAGCGGCGTCGAGTTGCCCGCCGTCATCGTCGGGTGGTCCCCGTCCAGGCCGAACACCGGCTGCAGCGCGGCAAGTTGCTCCGGCGTCGAGCCGGGGCGCAGGTTCTGGTCCCTCTCCAGCCCCCGGAAGGGCACGACCAGGTCCTCGAAGAAGCCGCGTTCGTACGCCGCCGCGAGCCGCTGGTGGCTCGCCGCCGCCAACTCGTCCTGGGCCTCGCGGGTGACGCCCCACGCGCGTGCCGTGACGGCGGCGTGCTCGCCCATGGAGAGCTTCGTGCGCGGCTCGGCGTTGCGGGGGACGTCCGGGACGAGGTGGGAGGGCCGCACCTGAGCGAGTGCCTTGACCCGGCCGCCGAGCGACTTGGCCCGCCGCGCCTCCAACAGGATGCGCCGCAGGCGGTCGTTGACGCCGAGGGGTGCGTCGCTGGCCGTGTCGGCGCCGCCCGCGATCGCCGCGTCCGTCTGACCGAGCGCGATCTTGTTGGCGGCGGCGACGACGGCCTGGAGGCCGGTGCCGCAGGCCTGCTGGATGTCGTAGGCGGGTGTGCGCGAGTCCAGCTTCGAGCCGAGGACGGTCTCGCGGGCGAGGTTGAAGTCACGGCTGTGCTTGAGGACGGCCCCGGCCACGAACTCGCCGACGGCGCCCGGGTCGCCGAGTCCGTACCGCTCGACCAGGCCGTCGAGGGCGGCCGTGAGCATGTCCTGGTTGGACGCGGTGGCGTACGGGCCGTCGGAGCGGGCGAAGGGGATGCGGGTGCCGCCGATGACCGCGACGCGCCGGACCGCCGGGGCCGGCACTGCGCTCTTGCCGGAACTCGCACCCGAGCTCCCACCGGGGCTCGCCCCGGAGCCGTCGCCGGGGCTCGTCCCGGCGCTCTCGCCGGGGCCCGTCCCGGCGCTCTCGCTGGAGCTCGTCACGGCGCTCTCGCTGGAGCTCGTCCCGGCGCTCTCGCTGGGGCTCATCTCCACCCACTCCTCACGTCCAGCACGGGATTACCTCCGGTAACCTTACTCCAGAGTCAGTTCCGGAGCGCACCTGGGAGTCGCACATGGCCGACCGCTATCTGAGCTTCACCGGCACCGCACCCGGCCGCTTTCTCACGCGCCGCCTGGGCCTGCCCCGGCCCGCGTCACTGAAACGGTTCTCGCCCGAGCGGCCCGCGCTCCGGGGCGACCGGCTGCTCCGCACGGCCGGCAAGTCGGACCTCGACCTCGCCGCGACGGGACTGGGCCTGACGGCTTCCTCCGAGCACCCGGCGGCCGTCCTGCTGGACGCCACGGGAGTGCGGGACGTCGAGACGCTCGCCGAGGTGCACGCGGCCCTGCATCCGGTCGTGCGGTCGGTGGCGCACAGCGGCCGGATCGTCGTCCTCGGCGCGCCCCTCGACCCCGCCGACCATCACCAGGCCGCCGCCCAGCAGGCCCTGGAGGGCTTCACGCGCTCGCTCGGCAAGGAGATCGGGCGCGGCAGGACCGTGAACCTGGTCCGGCTGACGGACGCACACGCCGCCGCGTCGACCCTCGCCTTCCTCCTCTCCCCCAAGTCGGCCTACGTCAGCGGCCAGGTCGTCGAGGTCGGCCCGCAGGACGTCACCGCGCCCGCGGACCCCGAGCGTCCCCTCACCGGCCGCACCGCCCTGGTCACCGGCGGCGCGCGCGGCATCGGCGAGGCGGTCGCCGAGACGCTGGCCAGGGACGGCGCCCGGATCGTCGTACTGGACGTGCCGCGGGCCGAGCAGGACGCGCGGCGGGTGGCCGACCGACTCGGCGGCACCGCGCTCGCGCTGGACATCACCGCCGACGACGCCGGGGCGCGGATCGCGGCCGCGCTGCCCGACGGGCTGGACCTCCTCGTCCACAACGCCGGCATCACCCGGGACCGTCGGCTGGTCAACATGCCCGCCGAGCACTGGAGTTCGGTGCTCGACGTGAACCTCGCGAGCGTGCTGCGCACGACGGACACGCTGCTGGCGGGCGGGACGCTGCGCGAGGGCGGCCGGATCGTGGCGACGGCCTCCATCGCGGGGCTGGCGGGCAACGCCGGGCAGACCAACTACGGCGCGAGCAAGGCGGGCGTGGTCGGTCTGGTCCGCACCCTGGCGCCGCGGGCGCTCGCCGAGCACGGGGTGACCGTGAACGCGGTCGCGCCCGGCTTCATCGAGACGACGATGACCGCCGCGATCCCCCTGTTCCTCCGGGAGGCGGGCCGGCGCATGAACTCCCTCGGGCAGGGCGGGCTGCCGGCCGACGTCGCCGAGACGACCGCCTGGCTGGCGCACCCCGCGTCGGGCGCGGTCAACGGCCAGGTCGTCCGGGTGTGCGGCCAGAGTCTGCTGGGGGCCTGATGACGACCGTCCTGACCGGCACCCCCTCGCTTCCCGCCCTGCTCGCCCGGGGCGCGGTGCTCTCCGCCTTCAAACGACCGCGCCCCGACGCCGAGTTCCCCCGCACCCGGCTCGTGCTGCCCGGCGTACGTGTCGACCTTGCGCGTCTGGCCGCGTACGAGCGGGTGTGCGGCTTCGCGACCGGCGCCGACGCGCTGCCCCTCACCTATCCGCACGTCCTCGGCTTTCCGCTGGCCATGCGGCTGATGAGCGAGCGGGCGTTCCCGCTGCCGCTGCTCGGGCTCGTCCACACCTGCATCGAGGTCACCCGGCACAGGGCGATGCCCGCGACCGGCGCCTACGAGATCGGCGTGCACATCGACCGGCTGGCGGCGCACCGCCGGGGCACGGAGGCCGTGGTGGTCACCGAGGTGCGGTCGGGCGAGGACGTCGTGTGGGAGTCGACGAGCAGGTACCTCGCCCGGCACCGCACGCATGGCACGGAAGCCGGTGCGCCGGTCCTGCAGTCCGAGGAGCCGAAGCCGCTCCCGGCGGTCGCCGAGTGGCGCATCGCCGGGGACGTCGGACGCCGCTACGGCGCCGCCTCCGGTGACCGCAACCCCATCCACCTGCACGCCCTCACCGCCCGCCTGTTCGGCTTCCCGCGCGCCATCGCGCACGGCATGTGGACGGTGGCCCGCTGTCTCGCCGCCCATGGCGCACCGGACGCGGTGCGGGTACGGGCCGGCTTCCGGGCGCCGGTGCTGCTGCCCGGGACGGTGACGTACGCCGCGCAGGGCGGGCGGTTCGCACTGCGCGGCGGGGACGACCGCGTCCATCTGACCGGGGAGGTCTATCCGCTCACCTCGTGAGCGGCCTCCGGCGGTGTCCAGGGCCGGCCGTCCATGAGGTTGCCCAGGCCGGCCCACGCGAAGTTCATGAGCGTGGCCGCCGCCTGCCGCGCGCTCACGCCCGGCGTGGTGTTGGCCCAGTCGGCGAGCGACTCCGCGGCGCCCACCAGGGCTTCGGCGATCCCGGCGACCTCGCTCGCCGGGAGGTCGGGGTCGATGGGGGTCGCCCCTGCTCGAACGCAGCTGAGAGCTTGAGGGAGGGCCTCGCGGGCGGCCACGACGATCAGCTGCGTCACGAAGTCGACGATCTCCGCGCGCATCGCGGCGACCTCGGTCGCGAACGGCTCGCCGTGGGTGCGGGCCTGGAGGTGCAGCACGGACCAGGCGTCCGGGTAGTGCGAGGTGTGGGTGAAGAACGCCCGCAGTCCGTCCCAGAGCTGGCGGTCGGCGGGCAGCTCGGTCCGCACACCGCCGCGCACGGCCGCGATCAGTGCGGCCGCCTCGCGCCGGATGCAGGCGGTGAAGAGGTCTTCCTTGGAGTTCAGGTACAGGTAGACCAACGGCTTGGAGACGCCCGCGAGTTCGGCTATCTCGTCCATCGACGCGGCCATGTACCCGCGCCTGCCGAAGGTCCGCACGGCGGCGTCCAGCATCTGCTGCTCACGGACGGCCCGCGGCATCCGTTTGGTCTTCACGGCACCCATGGCCGTTAGCGTACGGGCCGGGAGGGAGATCCCACCCGGCCCGCCGTGAACGCCTGCCCTAGTCCTCGCCGCCCAGCTCGCCGGCGAACCGTGTCATCCGGTCCGTCAGTGCCTGCCCGTCGACGGGCGGCAGAGCCGTCAGCCGGGGCAGCAACTGCGCGGTGAGCAGGGTGGACAGGGCCGAGGTGTCGGCGCCGGTGCCGTCGGTGCGCACCACCACCGGCTGCGGTGCCCGGCCCGCGAGCTTCGCGCCCACCTCCAGGCGGCGCCGGGCCAGTTCGTACTGGAGGACGGCGCGGTTGTCGCGGTATGCCTTGGCGAGGGCACGCTGGGCGCGGGCCTCGTTCTCGGCGGCGATCAGACCGCTGCGGCCCCGTGTCTCGATCTCGAACCGCACCCGCTGGGCGTTGGTCTCCTGCTGCTCCAGCAGCTGGGCGACCTCCTCACGAGCCCGGTTCAGCGCCGCCTTGACCTCGACGATCCGGGCGTCGCGCACCTTCTTGGCCCGCTCGATGTCCATGCCCAGCTGGTCGATCCGGCGCTTGCGGATCAGGCCCCACTCCTGCTCGTAGGCCGTGCGCTCCTTGGCGACCCGCTCCCGGGTGGCCAGGTGCTGCTGGTACTGCGCCGGCAGCTGCACGTCGGGGATGTTGGAGCCGGTGATGCGCACGCCGTAGCCGGAGAGCTGACGGTTGAGCAGCTCCTGCATGTCGGCGACGTCCGAGCCGCGCAGGTCGTACGCGCGCTCGGTGCGCATCTTGCGGGCGCGCTGGCGGATCGCGTCCTGCACGGCGCTGGAGAGCACCAGGTCGAAGTTGCCCGCGCCGATGGTGCGCACGAACAGCACGGCGTCGGTGATGCGGAACTTCAGGAAGAACTCGATGGAGCGCAGCGGCACGTTCTCCTGCGTGGGGCAGGCCATCACCGGCGCGGAGTACGGGATCTCGGTGGCCGTGTCGACGACGAAGTCGACCCGGGACCAGGGGTGCCACAGATAGTGGCGGCCGGCGTCCAGCGTGCGGGTGACGGCGCCGTAGCGGGTCAGCACGCCGTTGGTGCCCTGCTCGATCTCCACGATCGAGGAGCGCCACCACCACAGCCCGCCGATCAGCAGCAGCACTGCACCGCCGGCGTAGGACAGGGCAGCGAGCGTGCCGTAGGCGAAGTCCCCGGCGGCCGACTCGGCGTCCGCCTCCTTCAGGGACAGCATCACGCCCATGAACAGGGCGTACACGCCGAGCCACAGCGGCAGCATCCACCACAGGCGGCGCCGGTGACGGGGGATGATCACCGGGATCAGGGTGTCGGCCTCGCCGCCGCGCAGCAGCCGCGCGATGTCGGACCAGGGGGCGACCTTCTCGGAGATGACCGACCTGCGCTGGGAACGGGCGGTGCTCATCGGGTGGCCTCCTCGGCGGTGTCGGAGCTGTCGTCGCCGGCGTCCGTGTCGGCCGGTGCGGGCTGGTCGGGAACCTGCGGCACCGTCGGCCGGTCGGCCGCCAGCAGCGCGCCGATCTCCGCCTCGCGCGCGGCGATCCGCTCGGACACCTCGCCCAGACGCTCCCGTACGGCGGCCATGTCCTCGTCGGTGAAGAGTTCCGTGCCGCGCTCGCCGACCAACTCGCGGGCCAGCTCCAGGAAGTCGATGCCGGCGACGCCGCCGCCGTCGGTCGTGCCGCCGATGCGCACCAGTCGCGGCAGGTGGTCGGCGACCTGCTCCAGCGTGTCCAGCACCTGCTGCTGGTAGCGGTACTCCAGGATCTCCGGCGCCTCGGCGGCGGTCACCGCGCGGATGTCGAGCGCCTGCGCCTCCAGCAGGGCCGCGTTGGCCTTCGCCTCCGACTCGGCCTGGACGTAGCGCTGCCGGGCGAGTGCCTCGGCGCGGTTGGTCTCGCGCTCCACGGCGGTGTCCATCTGCGCCTGGTACTGGGCGATGTCGGCCTGGATCGCGGAGAGCGTCTCGTGGCTGGAGGCGAGTTCCCGGGTGAGGTCGCCCTCGTCCTGCTCCTTGCGGAGCTGGAGCGCGTACTCGTGGGTGTACGCCTCCTTGGCCACGCGCACCATCTCGGGCGCCGCCAGGTCCATGCGGTAGCGCTGGTCGGAGGGCTCGGCGTGGGTGATGTTGGCGTTGGTCAGCTCGACGGCCGGGCGGAACTGCTGGTTGAGCAGGTCCAGCAGGCGGCCGGTGTCCTCGCCCACCATGTCGTAGATACCGGCGGCCTCCTGCTCGTAGACGAGGGTGCGGATCGTCTCGCTCACCGCGTTGCTCAGCTTCTCCTCGAAGCCGCGCACCGCGCCGAGTGTGTAGACGAACTCGGTCGGGTCGCTGATCCGGAACTGGATGAACAGGTCGATCGACGCCTTCACGCCGCCCTTGGTCGGGGCCTCGCGCACCGGCGCGTTGAACGGGTACTCGATCGTGGTGTTGACGATGTACGACACCCGCTTCCACGGGCTCAGCAGCACGATCCGGCCCGGTCCGACGACCTTCTCCAGCTTGCCGAAGCGGGTGATCATCGCCTGGCAGCCCTCGGGGACCATGACCATGCCCTGGCGCCACCACACGAAGGCGACCGCGAGCAGCGAGACGAGCCAGTAGTGCACGCCGAACAGGGGGTTGGTGAGCACGTCAGCGCCGGACGCCCCCGCGATGCCCGCGCCGACCGCGCCCAGCACGAGCAGCATCAGCACCGGCAGCATGGAGATGATCGAGCGGCCCTTGGGGATCACCATCGGGCAGATGGCGTGCACCGTCTCGGTGCCCTCGCGGACCTGCTCGCTGCGGCCGAGCGCCTCCCCGGCCTCGTCCAGCGGCACCGTCTTCTGCCGCATGACGGTGGCGGTGGAGCCGCCCTGTTCCCGTGCGGCCGGGAAGTCGGCCGGGTCGATGCCCTGGCCCTGGGCGTCGTACTCACCGCCGGTGCCCTGTGTTCCTCGTCCGCCGGTCTGCCGCCGCAGTTCCTCCTGCGCGGCCGTCCGCGGATCGGTGCCGGAGGCCACGGCCTCGGCAATACGTCGTGCGCCCTGTTTCGCGCGCGCTCGCGCCACGGTTCCCCCTTGTGTTCCGGTGCCCGTCGAATGCGGGTCCTACTGGTGATACACCGGTCGGCCCGATGTGGTTCCAGCCATCCCACATCATGATCCGGACAAGGGTAAGGGGGTCGCCCGCGCAGCTACCAGCCGGTATTCACTGCCGGGTTCCGGAAAGCGGCGGCACGTCGGCCCTACGAGGCCTGGGAAGCCCGCCCCTGAGCCCGGGCGGCCTCGTCGACCGCGTCGTCCTCCTGGCTGCGGTTCGCGTCCAGGTTGGCCTTCATCCGGTCGACGCGCCGGACGATCCCGGCGGAGGCGCGGTCACGCTCCTTGCGCAGGACCACGAAGCTGATCGGGGCCGAGAGCACCAGGGCGAGCAGGACGATCCACATGCCGTTGGAGTCGCCCAGGCCGCGCGGGGCGAGGCCGGAGTAGACGAGGCCCCAGACGACCACGAGGCAGCCCACGAAGATCCCGAGGCGCATCAGTGTGTAGCGGAGCATCTCAATCCACTCTTCCGAATCCAAAAAGGGCCACTGCCCAGTGAAGCACGGCGGACCGCCGATCTTGCAGGGGGGTCAGGCGGCGACCCGGCCGAGGGACAGCAGCATGATCACGTCGTCCCGGTCGTCGCCCGGCGCGACCCGGATGGCGTCCGGGATCCGGCCGACCTCCTTGTAGCCGCAGGAGCCGTAGAAGCGCTCCAGGCCGAGGCCGCCCCGGCAGGTGAGGCGGATCGCGTCGACGCCGTCGAAGGTGCGGGCCGCCCCCTCCGCTGCGGCCAGCAGGTCGCGGCCGTAGCCCTTGCCCTGGTGCCGGGGGTGCACCATCACCGTGTACAGCCACACCCAGTGGGCCATCAGCCGGTGCGTGTTGAAGGTGAAGAACGCCGTCGCGGCGACCTCGCCCGCCGCGTCGTGCCCGACCAGCAGCCGGCAGCGTCCCTCCGCCATCGCCACGAAGTGCCGCACCAGCTCCGGCCGGACGTCCTCGCGCGCCACGGGCGGCACGAACCCGACGGCTCCGCCCTTGTTGGAGACGTCGGTCCACAGATCGAGGATGCCGTCACGCAGGTCGGGGGTGACGGCGGGGTCGAGTGTGAAAGTAAGGGACACGGCGAAATCGTATCCCTTACACACCCCGCCTCTCCCCGGCCGGCAGGCTCAGACCCGCATCGGCTGCGGGGACTCGCGGCGCTCCGGGTCCGGGCCGTCGTACTCGCGGATGATCTCGTAGCGCGTGTTGCGCTCCACCGGTCGGAAGCCCGCGTCCCGGATCAGGTCCAGGAGGTCCTCGCGGGTCAGCTTGTTCGGGGTGCCGAAGTTGTCCGCGTCGTGAGTGATCTTGTACTCGACGACCGAGCCGTCCATGTCGTCCGCGCCGTGCTGGAGGGCCAGTTGGGCGGTCTGCACGCCGTGCATGACCCAGAAGACCTTCACGTGCGGGACGTTGTCGAAGAGCAGCCGGGAGACCGCGAAGGTCTTCAGGGCCTCGGCGCCGGTGGCCATCTGGGTGCGGGCCTGGAGCCGGTTGCGTACCTTGCCGTCCTTCATGTCGACGAAGTCGTGCTGGTAGCGCAGCGGGATGAAGACCTGGAAGCCGTTCGTCTCGTCCTGGAGCTCACGCAGGCGCAGGACGTGGTCGACGCGGTGGCGCGGCTCCTCGATGTGGCCGTAGAGCATCGTGGAGGGCGTCTTGAGGCCCTTCTCGTGCGCCAGGCGGTGGATGCGGGACCAGTCCTCCCAGTGGGTGCGGTGGTCCACGATGTGCTGCCGGACCTCCCAGTCGAAGATCTCCGCGCCGCCGCCGGTCAGGGACTCCAGGCCGGCGTCGATGAGCTCGTCGAGGATCTCCGAGGCGGACAGCCCGCTGATCGTCTCGAAGTGGTGGATCTCCGTGGCGGTGAACGCCTTCAGGGAGACGTCCGGCAGGACCGCCTTCAGCTCCCGCAGCGAGCGCGGGTAGTAGCGCCACGGCAGGTTCGGGTGCAGGCCGTTGACGATGTGGAGTTCCGTGAGGTTCTCCGCCTCCATCGACTTGGCCAGTTTCACGGCCTCCTCGATGCGCATCGTGTACGCATCCTTCTCGCCCGGCTTGCGCTGGAAGGAGCAGTAGGCGCAGGAGGCCGTGCAGACGTTGGTCATGTTGAGGTGGCGGTTGACGTTGAAGTGGACCACGTCGCCGTTCTTGCGCGTGCGCACCTCGTGGGCGAGGCCGCCGAGCCACGCCAGGTCGTCCGACTCGTACAGCGCGATGCCGTCCTCGCGGGACAGCCGCTCACCGGAACGGACCTTCTCCTCCAGCTCGCGCTTGAGCCCGACATCCATGCGTGCACCTCTCTCGATCAGACTCCGTCAACCGTACGCCCAGCCCCCTAGACCTCTTCCGGCAGCTCGCCCACCCGGTTCTCCCACTTCGTGGACAGCACGATCGTGGTACGGGTCCGGGAGACGCCCGTGGTGCCGCTGAGCCGCCGGATGATCTTCTCCAGACCGTCCACGTCGGCCGCGCGCACCTTGAGCATGTAGGAGTCGTCACCGGCGATGAACCAGCAGTCCTCGATCTCGCCCAGGTCCCGCAGGCGGTTGGCCACGTCCTCGTGGTCGGTGGCGTCGGACAGCGAGATGCCGATCAGGGCGGTGACGCCGAGTCCGAGCGAGGCGGCGTCGACGGTGGCGCGGTAGCCGGTGATGACGCCGGCCGCCTCCAGCCGGTTGATGCGGTCGGTGACGCTGGGCCCCGACAGTCCGACGAGGCGCCCCAGCTCCGCGTAGGAGGCCCGGCCGTTCTCCCTCAGGGCCTGGATGAGCTGCCTGTCCACCGCGTCCATGCGATTGAAAGCCTTCCGCTGAAGAGGTCTGACGTACTTGCTGAACTGAGCCTTGAAGTGATGAGTTCCGGTGCTGCCGCGTGATGCGGTCGCGTGCCGGTCAGGTGGAACGGGCGCCGCCGCCCAGTTCGCCCTTCCAGCGGCGGTAGAGGCGGTGCTCGACACCCGCCGCGTCCAGGACGCGTCCGGCGACGAAGTCCACCAGGTCCTGGATGTGCGTGGCCCCGGCGTAGAAGGCGGGCGAGGCGGGCACGACGGTCGCGCCCGCGTCGTCCAGTGTCACCAGGTGGCGCAGTGTCTGCCCGTTCAGAGGCGTCTCCCGTACCGCGACGACCAGCTCGCGCCCCTCCTTCAGGGTCACGCTCGCCGCCCGCTGCAACAGGTCCTTGGACAGCCCGAGCGCGACTCCGGCGACGCAGGCGGTCGAGGCGGGCACGATCAGCATGCCCTTGGTGGCGTACGACCCCGAGGACGGCCCGGCGGCGAGGTCCCCGGCATTCCAGTACCGGACGTCCGCGATGTCCGCCGCGAAGGTCCCGGGCTTGCCGTCGGCGCCCCGAGCGAGCCATTCCCGCAGGTCGTCCTGCCAGTGGCCGTCCCGGAAGGAGATCCCCGTCTCGTCGAGGAGGGTGAGCCGCGACGCCCGGCTGACGACCAGGTCGACGCTTTCCCCGGCGGCGAGGAGCGCGCGGAGCACGGCGGCGGCGTATGGAGTGCCGGAAGCGCCGGACACCCCTACGATCCAAGGCGTACGCGCCGTCTCTCCTGGCTTGACTGGGTTCACGACACCGAGCCTATCCGGCGCGGCGGGGTGGGAACCGACCAAGGGGTGCCAGGCGTTCCCGTTTGGGGACGAGTTGGGCAGTGGGGGTTGCCATGCCGGACATGTGGGACGCGCGGCGCGAGATGTCGCGGAGTGACCGGGCGCTGACCGCGGCCAAGCTGATGGCCGCCTGGGTGGCGCTGCTGTGGCTGCTGGAAGTGGCCGACGTGATCAGCGGGCACGCGCTGGACGGCTTCGGCATAGTCCCGCGCACCCCGTCGGAGCTGGTCGACGTCGTTCCGGCCGCCTTCATCCACTTCGGCTTCGCCCATGTCGCCGCGAACAGCGTGCCGCTGCTGGTCCTGGGGTTCCTCGCGGCGCTCGGCGGCATCCGCCGGTTCGCCGCGGTCTGTGCGCTGATCGTCGTCGCGGACGGGCTGGGCGTGTGGCTGATATCCCCGTCCGGCACGAACACCGCGGGCGCCTCGGGCCTGATCTTCGGCCTCTTCGGCTTCCTCCTGGTCACCGGGTTCGTCGAGCGGCGTCCGCTCGGTGTGCTGGCCGGCCTGCTGGTCGCCGCGGTCTGGGGCGGCTCGATCCTGGCGGGCCTCGCCCCGACCCAGTCCGGCGTCAGCTGGCAGGGGCATCTGGTGGGGCTGGTGGCCGGGGTGGCGGCGGCGTTCGTGTTCCGCCGCCGCGGCCCCGTCTCCCGTCGGGAACTCGCGGTCTAGGCCACAGCCAGGTCCTGTCAGACGGTGAGCCCGCGCACCAGCAGGTCCAGCAGCGCGCACACGAACAGGGCGATCCCGATGAACCCGTTGACGCTGAAGAACGCCCTGTTCAGGCGGGACAGGTCATGGGGGCGGACGATCGAGTGCTCGTACCCGAAGGCGCCGGCCACGATCAGCAGACCCAGCCAGAAGAAGGCGCCCGCGCCGGTGGCGAGCGCGTACCAGGCGAACAGGGCCGTGGTGACGGCGTGGCAGACCCGCGCGCCCCAGATCGCCGCCGGGACGCCGAAGCGGGCCGGGACCGACATGACGCCGATCTCGCGGTCGGACTCGACGTCCTGGCAGGCGTAGATCAGGTCGAAGCCGCCGATCCAGACGCCGACGGCGAGGCCGAGGATCACCGCGTCCCAGGACCAGGTGCCGGTGACGGCCAGCCAGCCGCCGACCGGGCCCATCGCCTGGGCGAGGCCGAGGATGGCCTGGGGGAAGTTCGTGAACCGCTTGCCGTAGGGGTAGACCACCATCGGGATCACCGCGATGGGGGCGAGGGCCAGGCACAGGGGGTTCAGCAGGGCGGCCGAGCCCAGGAAGATCACCAGGGCGATCAGGGCGCCCGTCCAGGCGTGCCGTACCGACATCGCGCCGGTGACCAGCTCGCGGTGCGCGGTGCGCGGATTGCGGGCGTCGATCTCACGGTCGATGATCCGGTTCACGGCCATCGCGAAGGTCCGCAGGCCCACCATGCAGATCGTCACCAGCAGCAGCCGACCCCAGTGGACGTTCCTGTCCCACTGGAACATCGCGGTGAGCGCGGCGATGTACGCGAACGGCAGCGCGAACACCGAGTGCTCGATCATCACCAGGCGCAAGAACGCCTTGGTGCGTCCAGGCTGCGGGATCGCGGCGGATGCGGAACTCACTGAGAACCTCCGAGGGTGCCCCGGCCTTCAGATCGGGGAGGAATCAAACCCCTGCGGCGCAGGGCACGGAAAGCTGAATAGCTGTCATGGCGACGCGTCGTCTGACGCGTCGGCTGAGCGCTCGCCGTCCAAGCGATACACGATCTCGGAGTTGAGGGACCGGCGGGCGGACGTGGCCTCGGCCACCAGCCAGGCGTGGAGGTCGGCGGGGAGCCTGAGCGTGATACGCACTTCATCAGTCACGTTCCGAACTCTAGCGGTAGCGTGGTGTCATGACGACACCACGAGCGGCGGAAGGTGCAGGGCACGCCCGGTACACCTACCGGCTGCGCGTGTCGTCGACCGCCCACTCGGCGCTGTTGGCCGAATGGGACCGCTGCCGGTGGATCTGGAACGAATGCGTCGCCCGCTCCAAGAGGGCCCACCGCGACGGGGAGAAGTGCGGCCCCGCACGGCTGGACAAGATGCTGACCGAGGCTCGCGCCGTCGCACCGTGGCTGGCTGAAGGCAACTCGGTGCCGCAGCGGCAGCTCATCCGCGACTTCGGCAAGTCCCGGGCAAAGGCACTGAAGGACATCCACGACCGCCTGCCGCAACGGCAGCGAGCCGGTATGCCGAAGCACAAGAAAAAGCGCGAGGCCGACCCCACCCTCAACTACACCCGGCGTGGCTTCCGCTTGAAAGACGGGCGTCTGCACCTCGCGGGCGGCATCGTCCTGACCGTGGTGTGGTCGCGTGATCTGCCCTCCGATCCGTCCAGTGTCCGCGTGTACCGAGACAGTCTCGGGCACTGGTATGCCTCGTTCGTCGTCCCCACCCAAACCCAGCCGCTCCCCACCACCGGCGCGGTCATCGGCGTGGACTGGGGAGTGCGCGAGACCGCGACCACCACCAGTGATGCCCACGACCTCCCCCATGCCGAGCACGGCAGGAAGGCCAAGGCGACGCTGACCCGGTACGACCGGATGATGGCCCGCCGTAAACCCGCCGAGGGGCAGTCGGCGTCGAAGGGTTATCGCGAGGCGAAGAAGCTGCGGGCGAAGACGTACAAGAAGACCGCCCGTCAGCGGCAGGACGCCGCCCGTAAGTGGGCCAAACATGTCGTGACCGCCCACGACGTCATCGCTGTGGAGGACTTCCGTCCGAAATTCCTCGCTCGGTCTACCATCGCGCGCAAGGCCGCCGACGCAGCGATCGGCACCACCAAGAAGGCCCTGCTGGAGATGGGCCGCAAACATGGGCGGGACGTCCGCCTGGTGCACCCCGCGCACACCACAATGGACTGCGCGTCGTGCGGAGCGAGAACCAAGCACGCACTTCCTCTTTCGGAACGTACCTACACCTGCACCGCGTGCGGAGCCGTGTCCCCCAGAGACAGGAACTCCGCCCGTGTGATGCTCATCCGGGCTGGTCTGAACCCTGCTGGTGTCGAGGGCGTGAGACCTCCGGGAGCGCCGCTCCCGGAGGCAGCCGGAGCCAGGAATCCCCTCCCTTTCAGGGAGGGAGGCAGTCAAAGGCCGTACTCCTTCCAGCGGCGGTCGACCTTCGCCGCCGTCTCGGGGTCCGACTCGACCATGTCGGGCCAGCCGCCGTCGCGGGTGTAGCCCTCCTCGGGCCACTTCTTCGTCGCGTCGATGCCCGCCTTGCCGCCCCAGAACTGCTGGTAGGAGGCGTGGTCGAGATGGTCGACGGGACCTTCGACGATCGTCAGGTCGCGGGCGTAGTCGGTGTTGCCGAGGGCCCGCCAGGAGACCTCGTGCAGATCGTGCACGTCGCAGTCGGAGTCGACGACCACGATCAGCTTGGTCAGGGACATCATGTGCGCGCCCCAGATCGCGTGCATCGTCTTCTGGGCGTGCTTGGGGTACTTCTTGTCGATCGAGACGATCGCGCAGTTGTGGAAGCCGCCGGACTCCGGCAGGTGGTAGTCCACGATGTCCGGGACGATGATCTTCAGCAGGGGCAGGAAGAAGCGTTCCGTCGCACGGCCCAGGGGCCCGTCCTCCGTCGGGGGCCGGCCCACTACGATCGACTGGAGCAGCGGCCGGCGGCGCATCGTCACGCAGTCGATCTTCAGGGCCGGGAACGGCTCCTGCGGGGTGTAGAACCCGGTGTGGTCGCCGAAGGGGCCCTCCGGCAGCATCTCCCCCGGCTCCAGCCAGCCCTCCAGCACGACCTCGGCCTGCGCGGGGACCTGGAGCGGGACGGTCTTGCAGTCGACCATCTCGATCCGCTTGCCCGCGACGAATCCGGCGAAGAGGTACTCGTCGATGTCACCGGGCAGCGGCGCGGTGGAGGCGTACGTCACCGCCGGCGGGCAGCCGAAGGCGATCGCGACCGGCAGCCGCTCTCCCCTGCGCGCCGCCACCTGGTAGTGGTTGCGGCTGTCCTTGTGGATCTGCCAGTGCATGCCGATCGTGCGCTTGTCGTGGCGCTGGAGGCGGTACAGACCGAGGTTGCGGACGCCGGACTCCGGGTCCTTGGTGTGGGTGAGCCCCAGGTTGAAGAAGGAACCGCCGTCCTTGGGCCAGGTGAACAGCGCCGGCAGCCGGTCCAGGTCGACCTCGTCGCCGTGCAGCACGACCTCCTGCACCGGCGCGCTGTCGGACTTCACCTTCTTCGGCGGCACGTGCGTCATCGCGCCGAGCTTCCCGAAGGCCTCGCGGACACCGACGAACCCGTGTGGCAGCTCGGGCTTCAGCAGCCCGCCGATCTTGTCGGAGATGTCCCCGTAGGACCTCAGGCCCAACGCCTTCAGCAGCCGCCGGTCGGTGCCGAACACGTTCATCGCGAGGGGCATCGAGGAGCCCTTCACGTTCTCGAAGAGCAGCGCGGGACCGCCGCACTTCTGGACCCGGTCGACGATCTCCCCGACCTCCAGATACGGATCGACCTCAGCCTTCACACGCTTGAGGTCGCCCTCGCGCTCCAGCGCCCTGAGCAGGGAACGAAGATCGTCGTAAGCCATGGGGTCAAGTATCCCCGAGCGGCTACCCTGGCCCTTACCCCGGGGGCCGTGCCCCCGGTCCGTCGACCGTTTCGCTGAGAGGGCCCATGCTCCGGGTGCTGATGTTCCTCGTGCCACTGGCGCTGAGCGTGTACGCGTTCATCGACTGCATCAGCACGAAGGAGGACGACATCCGCCACATGCCCAAGCCGCTGTGGGCGATCCTCGTGCTGGTGTTCCCGCTGGTCGGCTCGATCTCCTGGCTGATCGCGGGCAAGAAGCGCAGCCCGGCCGCGGAGGGCTGGTCCGGCGTACGGGACCGCCGGCGTCAGCAGTGGGTCGCGCCCGACGACAACCCCGAGTTCCTGAAGTCCCTGGGCGAGGACGACAAGTCGGCGGACGAGGACGACGACAAGAAGAAGCGCGACGAGCCCTGACCGGCCCCGGCCGAAGGGGCGCAGACGCCTGGCCGACGCAGGTCTGCCTCAGCTGCCGCAGCCGCGCCGCCTCACGTTCGGCGGCCACGCGATGGCCGAGGTCGAGGGCCATCGTGCCGCGCCCGTACACGTAGAAGGCGTCCTCGCGCACCCGGTAGTCCAGACCGCGCGCCCGGCACAGGGCCTGGTAGTGGACGTCCAGGGAGAGCCGGGTGACCGACATCCAGTCGCGGGCCGGGATCGTCAGGGCCTCGCGCAGCACGTCCTTGAAGTGGTCGCGCGTCAGCCGGTCCGCCGCGTCCGGGCGGGACTCGCCGGGACGGTACGGGTGGTCCGCGAGGTCGTCGGCCCACGCCTCCAGCGTCCGTACGGCGTCCTCGGCCGCGTCGAGGTCGCCCCCGGCGTACGGGAGTTCGCACACCCCCGCCGCCAGCTCCCGCGCCTGCCGGGCCCGTTCCGGCCCGCCGCACGCGGCCACGAACGCCGCCAGCACGTCCCCCCGCTGCCGCAGCTCGGCGATCCGCCAAGCCCGCTCCCACCACACCATCGACCCTCCCCACCTCCGGCGCTCCTGGTGATCACCGGGACCGGCCACACAACACCGGCCGGCCCTCGCGCCGCCACCGAATTACCGGAGCGGGGCGGCCCGGACGCCTTGGCGGGGAACGCGAGCCGTACGACCGTGCCTCCCCCGCCGGCAGCGGCGAGGTGCCCCTTCGCGCGGGCGCGGCGGCGGCCCGCCCGCGGACGACACCCCGCGCCCCGGACACGGTGGCCCGCCTCCCCTGCGACGGCGAGGCGGCATCACGCTCCGCCGCCGAGCCGGCTCGCCCCTTCCCGCCGTTGCCTGCGCGGGTCCGCCACAGGAGAGTGGGGGCATGGATCAGTCGGAGGCACGCGAGTGGCTCGCCACCGCGCTCACGGAGGCCCGCACCGGGCTCTGCGAGGGCGGCATCCCCATCGGAGCCGCGCTGTACGGGGCCGACGGGACGCTGCTGGGGCGCGGCCACAACCGCAGGGTGCAGGACGGCGACCCCTCCATGCACGCGGAGACGGCCGCTTTCCGGGCGGCGGGGCGGCAGCGGTCGTACCGCGGCACGACCATGGTGACCACCCTCTCCCCCTGCTGGTACTGCTCGGGCCTGGTCCGGCAGTTCGGCATCTCCCGGGTGGTGATCGGCGAGGCGGTCACGTTCCGGGGCGGACAGGACTGGCTGGCCGGGCACAGTGTGGAGATCGTGCTCCTCGACGACCCCGAGTGCGTCGACCTGATGCGTGCCTTCATCGAGCACCATCCCGACCTGTGGAACGAGGACATCGGTGAGTGACCGACGCCGTACCCCCGGCAGCCCCCGCATCCCCACCATCGACCTGCGGCCCTGGCTGCACGGCGACGCCGAGGCCCGCGGGGCCATCGCGCGCACCGTCGACGAGGCCCTGCGGACCGCGGGGTTCCTCCTGGTCACCGGGCACGGCGTGGACCCGGCCCTGCGCGCCCGGATCCGCACCGCCGCACGCGCCTTCTTCACGCTCGACGCCGAGGCCAAACAGGCGTACGAGGTGAAGGTCGGCGGACGCGGCTGGCTCGGGCCGGGCGCGGAGGCCAACGGCTACTCCGAGGGCACCGAGACCCCGCCGGACCTCAAGGAGTCGCTGAGCTTCGCCACGCACGAGCCCTTCGAGGACCCGGTGGTCAACGCCGAGTGGTACGCGCCGAACGTCTGGCCCGGCGAGGTGCCCGAACTGCGGCCGCTGGTCGAGGAGTACCTCGCGCGGATGGGCGAGCTGGAGAACCGGCTCCTCGCCCTGCTCGGCGAGGCCCTCGGCCTCGAACCCGACTTCTTCACCCGGCACATGGACCACCCGACGTACGGCTTCAACATCAACTGGTACCCGGGCAGGGAGGTCCTGGGAGACCCGGAGCCGGGGCAGTTCCGGATCGGGCCGCACACCGACTTCGGGACGGTGACGATCCTCGACCGGCAGGCGGGCAAGGGCGGCCTTCAGGTCCACACGGACGCCGGCGGCTGGGAGGACGCGCCCTACGACCCGGCCGCGTTCACCATCAACATCGGCGATCTGATGGCCCGTTGGACCGGTGACCGGTGGCGGTCGGGGCGGCACCGGGTACTGCCGCCGCCCGCGGACGCGCCCGCCGAGGAGCTGATGTCGCTCGTGTACTTCGGGGAGTGCACGCCCGGCACGATCGTCGAGTCCGTGCCCGCCCCGGTGGGCCGGGTGGCGCACCCGCCGGTCGACTCGCACGTGTATCTGCGGCAGCAGCTGGACTCGATCACCGTCGACCGAACCAGCTGATTCGCCGTTTCCGAGAAAGGGTTGCCTCGTTGGGCGGGATACCACCCTTTCGGGTGTGCCCCCCGCCGCGAATGGAGCCGCCCGTGCGAATGACTGACATCCAGCGCTGCGAGGTCCGACCCGGACGACTCGTCGAATGGACGTTCAGTCCGGCCAGCGTCGCGGCGGCGGCGGACCTGCCGGAGGACGCACGGCCCCCGGCGTACATCCAGGAGTCGCACATCAGGACCGCCCGGTCCGTGCGGGACGGCGGCCTGTTCGTGCCGACCTGGCTCGGCACCGCCTTCGACATGCCGGGCCGGGCCGACCTCGACGCGCTTCAGGAGGCGCTGCGCGACTGGACGCTCCGGCACGAGACGCTGCGCAGCGGCTTCCGCTGGTCCGGCGCGCCCGGCGACGAGATGCGCCGGTTCACGCTGGACGCCGACGCCGTGTCCCTGCACCGCACGGTGGTCGGCGACTTCACCGACCCCGACGACCTGGTCCGCCATCTCCAGGACCGCTTCGACGTCACGGCGGACGCGCTGCGCTGGCCCAACTTCATCTGCACGGCCGTCGTCCGGGACGACTCCACCAGCGTGTACATGGCCTTCGACCACAGCAATGTCGACGCCCACTCCATCCACCGCATCCCCGCCGAGATCCACGAGCTGTACGCGGCGCGGCTCGCGGGCACGTCCCCGCAGCCGGCGCCGGCGGCCAGCTACGTCGACTTCTGCGAGATCGAGCGCACGGACGCCGACCGGATCGACGACCGCCACGAGATCGTCGCGCGCTGGCGGGAGTTCATCCGCCGCTGCGACGGCCGGCTGCCGAACTTCCCCGTCGACCTCGGCCTCGACCCCGAGGCCGGCCTGCCCGCCCAGAAGCTGCTGCGCGAGGAACTCACCGACCCGGACACGGCCGCCGCGTTCGAGGCATACTGCCGTCCCTACGGCGGCAGTTCGGTCGGCATCCTGGCCGCCACCGCCCTCATCGTCCACGACCTCGGCGGACAGCCGGTCTACCGCACCGTCGTGCCGTTCCACACCCGGGTGAAGTCCCGCTGGACCGACTCGGTGGGCTGGTACGTCGGCGGCGCGCCCATCGAGATCCCGGTGGAGCAGGCGTACGACCTGCCCAGCGCCCTGCGCACGGTCCGCGACGCGCTGCACGCCGCCCGGCATCTGGCCCGCATGCCGCTCGCCCGGGTGCTGCATCTGCTCGGCACGGACTTCCGCCCCACCTCGCCCGACCTGTACTCGATCGTCTCCTACGTCGACATCCGTGGCGTCGCCGGCTCCGGACAGTGGACCGAACAGAAGGCGTACGGGCTGATCAGGGTGTCGTACGGCGACCAGGTGTGTGCCTGGGTCACCCGGCTGCACGAGGGTCTGTGGTTCGCCGGCCGCTACCCGGACACCGACGTGGCGTGGAAGAACATGCGGCTGTACGTGGAGCGGCTGCGGGACGTCATCGCCTCGACCGTCCGGTAGGCCGAGGGCGGCCCTTCAGGAGCCGTCCTCCAGCACCTCGATCAGCCGCTCGAAGCGGGCCCGCCAGCGCTGCTCCGTCTCCGCCTCGCCCTGGAACTCGTGGGTGAAGCGGAGGGCGGCGCCCGTCTCGCCGTCCCGTTCCAGGTGGAACCGGATCCGGCCGCCCTCCACCGTGTACTCGGCGACCCGGTCCACGTCCCAGGCGGTGATCTCCCCGCGGCCGAAGTCGCGCAGATCGACCTCGCCGCCGAGGCGCGGTTCGAGGATGTCGACCGGACTGCACCAGGACGTGAGCCCTTCCGGGGTGGCGAGGCACGGCCAAACCGCGTCCATGGGCCGGGGAAGCCGTACCAGGAAGTGCAGGATGTGGGTGTTCCCGTGGGTCTGGCTGATGCCCTGCTCTATCGAACCGGTCATGACACCAGCCTGACCCCGCCGGGCGCGATGTGCACCCCTTGGGGCCGCTGACCTGCGCGGTCGACCAGGGCCCGGCCCAGGATCGCCGTGTTGCCGATGCCCTGGCCCCGCTTCACGAGGAGGGCCGCGAGGAGGGCCGCGAGGAGGGCCGCGAGTTGAGTACCCGACGCCGTCATCCCAGATGCACCACTCACCCCCTCAGTGCATTTTCACCCAATTCCCGGCAAACCAATCATTGCCTGACCTTCCAGGCCACAATATTCGCTAGCACTGGGGCATAAGTTCGATTACGATCTTGAGCGACCAATGCTTTCGCATCGAAACGGCTGGGAATGAAAATCTCTCTGGGCAGAAAGTCCGCGCACGTTCTGGGAACCGCTGTAGCCACGGCTGGGCTGGTCCTTTCCATAGGCGCTGGAACCGCCGCCGCCGGACCTTCCGGGGTCAGGTTCGATGTCGGCCCCAAGCTGAGCGACGGCTCACGCGAGATCGACGTCTACCTCAACAACAAGTACGCCGGATACGGGAAGTGGACGGCGAACGGCGACACCCTTACGGCCCACGACTCCGCTGCCGACGGCTACGGCATCGGCGCGTACCTGGGCACAAACCCCGTTCGCGAGGCCGGAACGTTCGGCAAGAGCTCCCCGTTCACGAAGAACGTCGGCGGAGACCTCAGTGAGGACAAGCCTTACAACTTCTGGGTCTGCATCGGCAGCAACGCCGCCGGCTTGACTTGCTCCAACGTCTACTCGGTCACGTCGTAGCGAGGCCCCTCAACCGTGCTGGAGTACCCGCTGTCCTGGCGGGTACTCCAGCATTTCCATTTCAGGATATCGACCGGAAAATCAAATCGAGTCGGCCAGCGCGATCCCACTTCTCTGTCACCCGGCAATGCATAGGTGAATCGCAGGACAGCGCCCGTCTCCCTGTCGGCTCGAAAGCGAAGCGGATAGGACGCCCGTTTTCCACGCGTATTCGGCGGCCCGGACCCCGGGCCGTGACCGTCGATTCCCGGCACTGTCCAGGCGCGCCAGGATGTGGAGCCGCAGTCGGAGGGCGTCGTCGGGATCCGACAAGGACCGGAGTCCGTCTGCAGCGGCCAGCGCCGACCAGCCATCCTCTGCCGGCAGAGGATTCGCGCCGCTCTCAGACGCTGACCCGGGTCGACGCTCTGGGCCGCTACACGCCCGCGTAGGAGTGCTTACCCGACACGAAGATGTTGACCCCGTAGTAGTTGAACAGCCAGCAGCCGAAGGCGATGAGGGCCAGGTAGGCGGCCTTGCGGCCCTTCCAGCCGGCCGTGGCGCGGGCGTGCAGGTAGCAGGCGTAGGCGACCCAGGTGATGAAGGACCAGGTCTCCTTGGGGTCCCAGCCCCAGTAGCGGCCCCAGGCGTCGCCCGCCCAGATGGCGCCCGCGATGATCGTGAACGTCCACAGCGGGAAGACGGCGGCGTTGACGCGGTAGGAGAACTTGTCCAGGGACGCCGAGGCGGGCAGCCGGTCCAGGACGGAGTTCGCGAAGCGGCCCGGCTTGCCGCCGTTCGCCAGCTTGTTCTCGTAGCTGTCCTTGAAGAGGTACAGCAGCGTGGAGACGGCTCCGACGTAGAACACCGCGCCGCAGAAGATCGCCGTGGAGACGTGGATGTACAGCCAGTACGAGTGAAGGGCGGGAACCAACTGGTCGCTGGCGGTGTACAAGACAGTGACGGCGAGGCCGAGATCGAGGAGGACCGTGGTGATCAGGAACAGCCCGAGCCAGCGCACGTTCTTCTTCAGCGCGAGCAGCGCCAGGTACACACCGACGGCGACCGTGGAGAAGGTGATGTTGAACTCGTACATGTTGCCCCACGGCGCCCGCTGCACCGACAGGGCCCGCGTGAGCACACCGCCGAACTCGACCAGGAAGGCGAGGACGGTGAGGGAGATGGCGATACGCCCGTAGAGGTCGCCCTGCTCGTCCCCGCCGTGCGCGCCGGGCCCGTCCGGCACGTCCCGCTGCCCGGCCGTGGCCCGCACGACGACCTTCGGCCGCTCCAGTACGGCGGTCGAGCCGCCCTTCTTGACGGTGACGGCGGGCGCCGCGGCCTTGGCGGCCTTGGCCGGGGTGAGCGCGGCGGCCGTGCGGCCGACCTTGCTGCGGCTGCCGAGGAGCCATTCGGCGATGTACGCGAAGAAGGCCAGGGTGTAGACGGCCATCGACGAGTAGATCAGCGTGTTGCTCATGCCGGCCAGGTTCTCGTTGGTGGCGGCGGCCAGATCGGTTGCGGCGGCGAGAGTCACTTCTCAGCCCCTTCGGCAGGTACGACTTGGGGGTCGGGGGAGGCTTCGGATTCTGCGGGGTCGTCGTCGGCATCGGGAACGCCCGGCGCCTGCTCGTAGAGGATCCCGGCGAGGTCGCCGAGTTCCTCGGGCACCTTGGCGGACTCGCTGCGGCCGAGGCCGGCCATCTCGACGACCGTGACGCCGTCGCTGCCGGTGGCGGCCCGCACCCACACGCGGCGGCGCTGGATGAACAGGGAGGCGGCGAGGCCGAAGATCGCGGCGAGGGAACCGGCGAGCGCCCAGCCGCTGCCGGGCTGCTGCGTCATCTGGAAGTTCGCCCACTCCTTGGTGCCCTCGTAGGTGACCGAGCCGGCACCGTTCGGAAGTTTCATGGTCTCGCCCGGCTTCAGGTTCTCCCTGAGCTGCTTGCCCTTGGAGTCCTTGAACTCCTTCATGTGCGACTTGTCGAGCTGGTACACGCTCTGCGGGATTCCCGAATCGACGCCGAGGTCGCCGTAGTACGGCGCCAGGTTCAGCACAGGGTTCAGCAGTGCCGGGAACGTCGAGGCCGTCTCACTGCCCTTGGTGTAGGTCGGCAGGAGGAAGGCCGAGATGCCGAGCTGTTCCCTGACGCCCTTGGCGTTCTTGTAGCCATCGAGGACCTTGACGACACCGGTGGACGTGACGTTGCCGTCGAGAGGCAGCAAGGGGACGGCATCGTGGAACACGACCTTGCCCCTGCCGTCCCGGACCGTGATGACGGGGGCGTAGCCGTGGGCCGTGAGGTAGACCTTCGAGTCGCCGATTGCCAGCGGGTGGTTGACCTTGACGATCGTCTTCTTGTCCTTGCCGTAGGCACCCTCGGAGTAGGTGAGGGATGCCTGGTAGGTACGTGGAGTGCCCTTGTTGGGGCCGGAGACCTCGTAAGTGCCGGTGAAGTCGTTCAGGCTGAAGCTGTACGGCGTCAGATCATCCGTGGTGAAGAGATTGCCCGACTTGAAGTCGTCGTAGGAGATCAGAGTGTTGGAGAACCCATTGCCCTCGACGAGGAGCTTGTTGCCCTCGGACTTGAAGAGCTGACCCCAGGCGAACGCGACCAGCATCACGATGAGAGCGACATGGAAGGCGAGGTTGCCGACCTCGCGCAGATAGCCCTTCTCCGCGGCGACGGCGTCACCGGCGAGGTGAGCGCGGAAGCGGCGCCGCTTCAGCAACGCCAGCGCCGCCTCGCGCACCTGCTCCGGTTCGGCCTCGGTACGCCACGTGGTGTAGGCCGGCAGCCGGGTCAGCCGCTTGGGCGCGCCCGGCGGACGGCCGCGCAGCTGACCCACGAACTGCCAGGTGCGGGGCAGGATGCAGCCGATGAGGGAGACGAACAGCAGGATGTAGATCGCGGAGAACCACACCGAGCTGTACACGTTGAAGAGACCGAGCTTGTCGTAGATCGGGGCGAGCGTCCCGTGGGCCTTGCGGAACTCGGCGACCTGAGTCTCGTCGATGCCGGTCTGCGGGATGAGCGAGCCGGGGATGGCGCCGAGCGACAGGAGCAGGAGCAGGAGCAGCGCGACCCGCATCGAGGTGAGCTGCCGCCAGAACCAGCGGGCCCAGCCGATGACACCGAGCGACGGCAGATTGGGGGCGTCCTCGGCGGGGGCGGTGGAGAGCTGGGAGCCGGCGGCGCCCAGGTCCTGGTCCTGCCCCTCGGGCGCGACCGGGGCGGCCTTGTCGGTCCCGGGGGCGGTGGAGAGCTGGGAGCCGGCGGCGCCCAGGTCCTGGTCCTGCCCCTCGGGCGCGACCGGGGCGGCCTTGTCGGTCGTGTTGCTCATCGATCAGATCCCCACAGTGAAACCGGCGGACCAGGACTGCATGTCCCGGACGAGGCTGTCCCAGATACCCGTCAACAGCAGCACACCGGTCACGATCATCATCGTGCCGCCGATCCGCATCACCCAGGCATAGTGCCGCTTGACCCAGCCGAACGCACCGAGCGCCTTGCGGAAGGCGACCGCCGCGACCACGAACGGCGCACCGAGGCCGAGGCAGTAGGCAACCGTCAGTATGGCGCCGCGACCCGCGCTGGCCTCGTTGTAGGAAAGCGCGATCACGGACGTCAGGGTCGGACCGATGCAGGGCGTCCAGCCGATGCCGAACAGAGCGCCGAGGAAAGGCGCGCCGACCAGCCCGGTCACAGGCCGCGTGTGGATGCGGAATTCGCGCTGGGTCATCCATGGCATCAGGCCCATGAAGAAGACGCCCATGACGATCATGAGTGTGCCCAGCACCTTGGACAGGACGTCCTTGTGCTCCTGCAGGCTGTCACCGAAGTAGCCGAACAGTGCCCCGCTGGAGACGAACACGGCGGTGAAGCCGAGCACGAACAGGGAGGCGCCCGCGACCATCCGTCCGCGCCGGGCCTCGGCCAGGTCCGTGCCCGTGACCCCGGTCACGTAGGAGAGGTATCCGGGGACCAGCGGCAGGACGCACGGAGAGAAGAAGGAGACGAGGCCGCCGAGCAGCGCGACGGGCAGAGCGAGCAGCAGAGCGCCGCTCAGCACGGTCTGGTTCGGATCTGTGGCCGCGGCGAGCGTGGCGACTGTGCTCACGTCACTTCTCCGCGAGGACGGGAGTGATCATGGAGCGCAGCTTCTCCTCGCTGAGCGCGGCCAGGGAGCGAGCCGCGATCTTCCCGTCCCGGTCGAGAACCAGCGTGGAGGGGATCGCCTGCGGGTTGAGCGTGCCCTTCCCGAAGCGGAGCATCAGCTTGCTGCTCGGGTCGTACAGGCTCGGGTACGTGACGCCGAACTCCTTCTCGAAGGCACGGGCGTTGTTGACCTGCGGGTCGGCGACGTTGAGGCCGACGAACTGCACGCCCCGCGCCTTGAGGTCCTTGTACACCTTCTCGAAATTGGGCGCCTCGGCGCGACAGGGGGCGCACCAGGATCCCCAGACGTTCAGGACGACGACCTTGCCCTTGAAGGAGGAAACCGCGAGCTGCTTGTCGTCGATGGTCTTGCCGGACAGGTCCGGGGCCGGATGGCGCTTACCCCTCTCGACGGTGGAGATGCCGTCCTTGCCCATGATGAAGTTGGTGTCACCACCCCCGCCGGAAACGCCTCCCGAACTGCACGCGGACAGCACCAGCGCCGCGGCTGCGGCGGTGGCGGCGAGCAGGGCGGTACGGCTACTGGCGCGACGGGCGGCACTCATGTGAAAAGTTTCGCATGTCCGTTCCGGGGATCTTGCGCACCCCCCTGCGGGATGTGAACCCGCATTTCAGGCGGCGTTCTGGGCATCCCCGGAGGAGCCGGTGGGGCCGCCTTTCAGAAAGGCACCCCAGCCTCCCGCGGGCTCCTGCCCGACCCCCAGAGTGCGCAACTTGTCCAGAATGTCTGGCTTCTGTACGTCCATCCAGTCCACGAACTGCCGGAAGGAGACGAGTCGGACGTCCGCACTCTTCTCCTTCTCCCGCGCGATGTGCTTCAGGGCCTCCTCGACGGCGTCCATGTAGATGCCGCCGTTCCACTGCTCGAAGTGGTTGCCTATGAAGAAAGGTGCGCGGTTCGTCTCGAATGCCCGCTTGAACCCCTGTATGTACGCCTGCGCCGACTGCTCGCGCCAGGCCGGGTAGTTGTGGCTGGGCGCGTTCGTCGAGTTGACCGACTGGTTGGCGAGCATGTTGTAGTCCATCGACAGGACCTCGAAGCTGCGGCCGGGGAAAGGTATCTGCTGCAACGGCAGGTCCCACAGCCCCTGCTTCCTGTCCGGCCACACCTGACGGCCGCCGGGCGAGGAGGCGTCGTAGCGCCAGCCCAGTTCCTTGGCGGTGGGCAGCAGGTTGTCCTGGCCGAGCAGGCAGGGCGTACGGCCGCCGACGAGCTCCTTGTCGTAGTCGAAGGGCAGCGAGGGCAGATCGGTCCACCCGGAGTTCGTGCGCCACTCCTTGACGAAGGACTTGGCCTGGTCTATCTCGCTGTGCCACTGCTTCGGGGTCCAGTTGCCGACGGTGCCGGTGCCGCCGCAGAAGTGGCCGTTGAAGTGGGTGCCTATCTCATGACCTTCGAGCCAGGCGCGCCGGACACCCTTGAGCGTCTGCTTGATGTGGTCGTCGGTGAGGTAGCCGATGTCGGAGGCGCCGCGCGGGTTGTTCGGCGGGTCGTAGAGCCGCTTCTTGCTCTCGGGCAGCAGATACAGCCCCGAGAGGAAGAAGGTCATGTGCGCCTCGTGCTCCTTGGCGAGGTCGAGGAAGCGCGGGAAGAGACCGTTGCCGACCTCGCCGGCGCCGTCCCAGGAGAAGATGACGAACTGCGGCGGCTCCTGGCCCGGCTCCAGCGGCTCCGGCTTCGCGGGCTGGTTCGGCTGCTTGCCGGTGAAGGAGGTCGAGCCGTCGCCTATGGGGCGGGCGCGGCCGGTCTGGGTGCCCGGCTTGTTCGCCGAGCCGTTCCCGGAACCCGATGACCCGTTCGAACCGTCTGACGAGGTGAGGGTGCCGCACCCTGCGAGTCCGAGGCCGGCGGCCGCTCCGGCGCCGAGTCCGATGGCTCCCCTTCGGCTGAAGTTGCGCATTGCTGCCCCGTCCGTCGTGCTTGCTCTGGTGGTCACCCAGTCAGAGGGCACGACGAACGAGGAGGTTCCTCCGGATCACGGAGGATTCGAAACAAATGTCACAAACGCGTCTTAAGCGCCGAAAGCCTTGTCCTTCCCCTTCACCGGCTGGGCGCCGGCGCGGAGATGGGCGGGCACGAGATCGATGGCGGGCTCGGTGTAGCCGACGGACACGATGCTGTCGCCCTGGTACGTGAAGGTCGTCAGGGACGCGAGGGTGCACTGCCGCTTGCGCGGGTCGTGCCACAGCCGGCGCCGCTCGACATGGCTGCGCACGATCCAGATCGGCAGCTGATGACTGACCAGCACGGCCTCGTGCCCGCGGGCGGCGTCCTTGGCGGCGTCCAGCGCGCCCATCATGCGCACGACCTGGTCGACGTACGGCTCGCCCCAGGACGGCCGGAACGGGTTGACCAGGTGCTTCCAGTTCGCGGGCTTCTTCAGCGCGCCGTCGCCGACACCGAAGGTCTTGCCCTGGAAGACGTTGCCGGCCTCGATGAGCCGCTCGTCGGTCGCGAGGTCGAGCCCGTGCGCCTTGGCGATCGGCGTCGCCGTCTCCTGCGCCCGCTCCAGCGGGGAGGCGCACACATGGGTGATGTCACGGGGGGCGAGGTGCTCGGCGACCCGGTCGGCCATCTGCCGCCCGAGCTCTGAGAGGTGGTAGCCCGCGAGCCGGCCGTAGAGGATCCCGTCCGGGTTGGCCACCTCGCCGTGCCGCAGCACGTGGACGACGGTGACGTCACTGTCGTTCTTGTCGATGTCGTCGTCGTTCTTGTCGATGTCGTTCTCGTTCTTGTTGATGTCGTCGCTCATTCCGCCGTGGCCTCCGCCGCCGCTCGGGCCGCCGCCGGGAGGGCGTCGGCGATGCGCTGGACCGCCTGCTCGCCGTGTGCCGTGGACACGAACCAGGACTCGAAGGACGAGGGCGGCAGATAGACGCCCTGCGCCAGCATCGAGTGGAAGAACGCGGTGAAGCGGAAGGACTCCTGCCGCTTGGCGTCCTCGTAGTTGCGGACCTCACGGTCGGTGAAGAACACCGAGAACATGTTGGAGGCGTTCTGCAGCCGGTGGGCGACGCCTTCCTTGGTGAGGGCCTCGGTGACGAGGGTCTGGACGGTCCGCGACACCGCGTCGATCTTCTCGTAGGCGGCCTCGTCGAGGAGCCGCAGCTGGGCGAGGCCCGCGGCGGTGGCGATCGGGTTCCCGGACAGGGTGCCCGCCTGGTAGACGGGGCCGGCCGGGGCGAGGTGGGCCATCACATCGGCGCGCCCGCCGAAGGCCGCGGCCGGGAAGCCGCCGCCCATCACCTTGCCGAACGTCATGAGGTCGGGCCTGACCCCGTCGACGCCGTACCAGCCGGCGCGGCTGGTGCGGAAGCCGGTCATGACCTCGTCGGAGATGTACAGGGCGCCGTTCTTGTGGCAGGCGTCCCGCAGCCCCTCGTTGAAGCCGGGCAGCGGCGGGACGACGCCCATGTTGCCGGGCGAGGCCTCGGTGATGACGCAGGCGATCTCGCCGGGGTGCCGGTGGAAGGCCTCGTGCACGGACTCCAGGTCGTTGTACGGCAGCACGATGGTGTCGCCGGCCTGGGCGCCGGTGACACCGGGCGTGTCGGGCAGGGCGAAGGTGGCCACACCCGAGCCGGCGGCGGCCAGCAGCGAGTCGACGTGCCCGTGGTAGCAGCCGGCGAACTTGATCACCTTGGTCCGCCGGGTGAACCCGCGGGCGAGCCGGATGGCCGACATGGTGGCCTCGGTACCGCTGGAGACCAGCCGCACCTGCTCCAGCGGCTCGATCCGGTCGACCATCTCCTCCGCGAGCGCGACCTCGCCCTCACCGGGCGTGCCGAAGGACGTGCCGCGGGAGACGGCGTCCTGGACGGCGGCGAGCACGTCCGGGTGGGAGTGCCCGAGGATCATGGGTCCCCAGGAGCAGACGAGGTCGACGTAGTCCCGCCCGTCCGCGTCGGTCAGGTACGGACCGGTGCCGGACACCATGAACCGGGGCGTACCGCCCACGGCGCGGAAGGCGCGCACCGGGGAGTTCACGCCGCCCGGCGTGACGGCGGCCGCACGGTCGAACAGCGCCTGCGAGGCAGGCGCATCGTATGGATAGGGCGTTCCTGAAGAGGGCGCTTCGCTCATGGCCTGCGACTACTCCGACCTTCTCTGACCTACTCCGATGATCTCGGACTCCGGTTGCCAGTGACCTCCTCAGGGTAGGCCAGCGGTCGGCGACGCCCGCGGGGCGCTACCGGCGCGGGGAGCGGTCGTCCCGTCCTCCCGCACCCCTGGCGCCCTTGGTTCACCCGCCGTCACCTCTCCGGGAATCTGCGAGACTGGACGTGATACACACAGCTCATGCGGGGCGTGGTGATCGGGGACTGAAAAGATCCCGCGGACAGGTGTTTCAGCGCACGTTTCGGCGGGCGGCCGTGGGGGAGGTCACTGACACGATGATCGGGTTGCGCGGCGGGGCCTGCGCGTCCTAGAAAAGCAGTCGGGTGGAGATATGCATCGCGGTGGCGGACTGGGCGAGGGGACTGATGACCTGGGTCCTCGACGTGCCCGGCGGGGAAAGCACCGGCGCGACGCGGAGGATTCGAACGAAGCACGCCAGGGACACGTTGTACCAGGTATGCCAGACGCAACGGGTGTACCGGGTGTACCGAGTGAGCATGAGCCGTTCGACCGGCGGATCGACGGCCAGGTCGACCGTCTCCGGGCGGGGAGCAGGAATGGTGGTCGGGTGGGGGTGACGTACAAGTACTTCGGCGCGCCGGACGGCGCCACCGCTGCCCGCGTCCCCATCTCCATGCGCCCCGAGGAGCTGGGCGGCGACGAGCTCGGCATGAACGGCATGTTCACCAAGATCAAGCCGGAGACCATGGCGGCGATGGTGCTGACCGGCATCGAGGGCGTGCCCCTGCACAAGGTGCCGCCGCTGGAGCTTGTCGTCCTGCACCCCGACTACGCGGTCGTCAAGCTGCCGATGACGGTCGTCGACCCGCTGCGGGGCATAGGAGAGGAAGCGGTCGGCGCGGCCGCCTTCATCTGGTCGACGGTGCCGGACCGGGGCGGCCCGCGGGATGCGTTCAACGTGTACCAACTGCTGCACGAGTGGCAGGACTTCAGCCATCGGTTGCATGAGGCGGGGCATCAGCCTTATTGCCTGGTGTGGCCCTGATCCGGTTTTCTCACTGCACTCCGGCGGGATCTTCGGATCCCGCCTTCGTCATGGGGCGCCTTTTCAAGTGGCGCCGTGAAAACCCGTTGGCGGGGTGTGGCGGCCGTTGCTACGTTTTCGGCGGCCGTGCCGGAGGGCGAGGAGGTGGTACCCGTGAACGCAGTATCGACGTGGGTGCTCCCCTCCGGGGTCGCGGTCGGGCGATAGGTCGTCCGGGAGCGCCGTTCCAGCGCACTCCCGAAAGGGCACGACCATGCAGTTCACTTCTGAGCAGCGCCTCGACGACGGCGCCCTCGAACGCGAATTCACCCTCGGTGAGATCCCCGGCACCCTGTGGACACCCGTGTCCGCCGCACCGGTCCCGCTGATCCTCATGGCCCACAACAACGGCTGCCCAAGAAGGACGGCCGACTGGTGGCCCGGGCCCGGCACCCCGCGGCGTGCGGCTACGCGGTGGCCACCATCGACGCCGCCGGATGCGGCGACCGGCCCCGTTCCGCCGCCGACGAGCAGGCCCGCGCCGACCTCCGCCGGGCGATGCAGGCCGGCGAGCCGGTCGACGGGATCTTCGAATGATCGGCGGGGGGAGGTGCCTGACAGCCGTCAGCGCGGTGGTGTGGGCCGCCTCCGGCCTATGAAGACCACCGTGTCGACACTCACGTCGACGGCAGGTGGACGACCGTGATGTGGCGCTCCGCGCCGGGGTTCTCGACCTCGTCGACCACCGCCACGGCCAGGTCCTCCGCGCTGATCCACGACCGGCCGCCGTCCGAGTCCATGAGCAGGGTGTCGGTGCCGCGCCGGTAGCGGCCGGTCCGCTCGCCCGGTTCGAGTACGGCCGGCGGGCTGAGGTAGACCCAGTCGGCGTCGGCGTGGGCCTCACAGGTCCGCAACTGTGCCGTGCCGGCGAGCGCCACGGCCCGGTACTCGTCCGGCACGTACGCAGGGTTCTCGGCCACCGGCAGGTCGGGGTCACCGGGACTGTGCAGGGCGCCGGCCCCGCCGACCACGAGGACCCGTGTACCGAGCCGCGCGGCGGCGTCCAGCACCGTACGGGTGGCGCCGACCAGGAACTCCCGGTCGGCCGGGAAGGTCCGCACGGAGAGGACGACGGCGTCCGGGGGGCGGGGCGGGGTGGTGCCGGTCCCAACAGGGCGGGGCAGGGTGGTGCCGGTCGCAACGGGGCGGGGCGAGGTGGTGCCGGTCGCGGTGACGCCCTTCGCAGTGGCGCCGGTCGGGACGGGGCGGGGCGAGGTGGTGCCGGTCGCGGTGACGCCCTTCGCAGTGGCGCCGGTCGGGACGGGGCTGATCGTGGTGGCGCCTGTCGCGGCTGTGCCGCTCGTGGTGCAAGTGGTCCCGGCGGAGCCGCTAGTGGTGGCACTGGTCCCGGCCGAGCCGATCGTGATGGTGCCGGTCGCGGCTGTGCCCGCGAGTGCCTCGCGTACCGCCTCCGGGTCGCCGACGTCGACCGCGACCGGCGTGACGTTCGGGTCGCCGTCCCCGGGCTTCCGGGACATGGCGAGCACTCGGTGGCCGCGTGCCACCGCCTCGGCGATCACCCGGCTGCCGACCATGCCGGTGGCGCCGAGCACGGCGATCGTCATGGGCGGCGCGGCCGTGACCTCGGTAGTCCGGAACAGCGTTGGGGAAAGCACCGCCGTGGTCACCGAACTCGCTGCCGTCAAAGGCCCCTCCACCAGAGCCTCATCCACCGAAGTCCCCTCTAACGAAACCCCCTCCACCGAAGTCCCCTCCAGCGAAGTCCCCTCCAGCGAAGCCCCTTTCGCCGCCGCCTCTTTCACCGAACCTCCCGTCGCCGAACCCCCCGTCACCGAACCCACCCCTCTCCAACCCGCTCATCCCGAACGCCCGCATCCCGAACGCCCGCATCCCGAACCGGCACCCCCGGAACCGGCCCCCCTTCACGTGCCCCTTCCGGCCCCCGGCGCCGGCCCCGCGCTCCACGCGCCGGCATCCGCAACACCCCCGCCGCGGACTCGAACTGCGCTGCCAGCAATGCGGCCAGAGCGAGGACGAAGCCGAGGGACTGGGGCAGGCTCAGGGACTCGCCAAGGGCCGTGCCGATGACTGTCGCGATCAGGGGGGACAGCAGCACCAGCGGTGCCGACGCGCCCACCGACAGCTTTCCGATGCCGCGGAACCACAGCGTGTACGCGATCAGCCCGCCCACGCTGCCGAGCCACAGGTAGCCGGCCGCCGCCCCGGCGTCGATCCGCTGCGGCACGCCCTCGATCACCAGGGTGAGCGGAAGCAACAGCAGACCGCCCACGGTCAGTTGCCAGCCGGCCAGGGTCAGGGGGCCGACGCCCGCGGGTCGCCCCCAGCGCTTGGTGAGGACGGTGCCGCAGGCCATCGCGGTCGTACCGCCGAGTCCGGCGAGCACTCCGACCGCGTCCAGCCGGGCCTCCGGGCCGAGCACGACGAGCCCGACCCCGGCCACGCCGAGCACGCCCCAGGCCCATCGCCAGACCGTCGGTCTGACATGCAGCGCAGCGATCGCGAGCCCGGCGACCAGCAGCGGCTGGGCGGCGCCGAGGGTGGCGGCGACGCCGCCGGGGAGCCGTTCGGCGGCCAGGAACAGCAGCGGGAACAGGGTGCCGATGTTGAGCGCGCCGAGGACGCCGGCCTTCCACCACCAGGCGCCGCGCGGCAGCACGCGGGTGATCGCCAGGGCGAGCAGCCCGGCGGGCAGGGCGCGGACGAGCCCGGCGAACATCGGATGGCCGGGCGGCAGGAGTTCCGTGGTCACGGCGTAGGTGGTGCCCCAGGCCGCGGGGGCGAGGGCGGTCAGTGCGACGGTTGCGATCGGCAGCGCGCGGGAGGTCCGCGGCGGGCCCGATGGCCGCTCGGTCGTGGGATGCATGAGAAGCAGTCTCCGCAGACCGGCCTCATGACTCCAACACATGGTTGTCATCACAGCCATGAATCAGAATCATGGATCCGTGGATCTCCAGCAGATGCGCTACGTCGTGGCCGTGGCCGAAACCCGCAACTTCACGCGCGCCGCGGAGCGCTGCTTCGTGGTGCAGTCGTCCCTCAGCCATCGCATCGCCGGTCTGGAACGGGAGCTCGGGGTCAAGCTGTTCGCCCGCTCCAGCCGCCGTGTCGAGCCGACCAGTGCCGGGGTGGCGTTCGTGGCCGCGGCGCGCGAGTGCCTGGCCGCCGCCGACCGCGCGGTCGCCGACGCCGCCGCCGCGACCGGTGCCGTACGGGGCCGGCTCGCCGTCGGTGTGATCGTGACGACGGCCGCGGTGGACGTACCGGACCTGCTGCAGCGGTATCGCGCGCGGTACCCGGACGTGCATGTCGTGCTGCGTTCCGGGCGCAGCGACGAGCTGGCCGCGGCGGTGCGGGACGGCGAGCTGGACATCGCCTTCCTCGGGCTGCCGGAGGGCGAGCGGCCGTCCGGCGTGGAGACCCTCGTCCTCGATCACGACGAGCACGCCCTGGTCGTGCCGGCCGGGCACCGGCTCGCGGGCGCGGACCGGGTCACGCTGGAGGAGATCGCCGGGGAGACCTTCGTGGACTTCGCGGCCGGCACGCCCGCCCGCGCCCAGTCCGACCGCGCCTTCGCCGCCGCGGGTCTGGTCCGCGACGTCGCCTATGAGGCCGGGGTCGTCGAACTGATCTCCCGGCTGGTCGCGCGCGGGCTCGGCATCGCGCTGCTGCCGTCGGCGTACGTCCGTCCGCTGGCGGCCGGCGATCCCGAACTGGCGCTGGTCCGCGTGCTCGACGGGCCGCATCGCCTGGAGTACCTGGTGTGGAGCCGCTTCAACCCCAGCCCGGCGACCCGGGCGATGCTCGACGTCCTCGGCGTCGGCCCGCACTCCGCGGGTTCCTGACCCTGGGCCAGGGGGCTCGGCCCCGCGGTACGGGCCCCTTCGCCGGCCGCACGTTGACCACCAGCGCCGCGAGCGTCTCGGCCGCGGCCGTGAGCCGCTCGGCGAGGCGGGCACAGGTCTGGGTCTGCCCGGGCGGCGGGCCGGCGGCACCTCCACCATGCCGGAGACAGGAGGGACGACGGCGAAGAACGGGACGTCCATCGGTACGCGTGCCATGCGCCCCTCGGCCACGAGCCGCTCGATGCCGGGCGTCAGGGTCTGAAGGGTGGGGGCGATGCAGCGCTGCGGGGGCGTCGCCCGGCGTCTCCTCTCCCCCCGGGCCGCGCCGGGCTGGGGACGCCTCACGGATCGCTGGACTCCGTACCATGAGAGCCATGAACGAGAACGTCGAGCCGCCGTTGCCGCCCGCGCCGGGCGCGGAGCAGTACCCGTCGCTCGCCCTCGTCAACAGCGTGATCGCGCTGCCGGGCGGACACTTCGTGGATCAGCTCGGCACTCCAACCGCGGCGAACGACTGGCTCGTGGAGCGCGGGCTGGCTCCCGTCGACGCCGGGATGCGGGAGATGTGCGCGGCGCAGCTGCGGTCGCTGCGCGAGCAGGTCCGGTCGCTGTTCGACTCGCGGGTCGCGGCGCTGCCCGCACTGCCGGCCGCGCTGACCGCCGTCAACGACGCGCTGACCAGGGTGCCGACCGCTCCGCTGCTCGGGTGGGACGAGAAGGACGGCCCCTACCGGGCCGCGACGCACCCCACCACCGCGATCGTCGACCACGCGCTGGCGACCCTCGCTGCCGACGCCGCCGACCTGCTCACCTCCGCCGACGCCGAACGCCTCACGGCCTGCGGCTCGGCCCCCTGCAACCGCTACCTGCTCCGCCACGGCCGCCGCCACTGGTGCTCCACCCGCTGCGGCGACCGAGCCCGCGCGGCCCGCGCCTACGCCCGCCGCACCCGAGCGACGACCGACTGAGAAACGCGGACCACACCGACCGTACGGCGCGGGGCCGGTATCACGCGACCGAGCCCACCCGGCCCGCGCCTACGCCCGCCGCACCCGGCCGACGACCGACTGAGAAACGCAGACCGCACCGACCGTACGGCGCGGGGCCGGTGTCACGCGGGCGGAACCGGCGGCGAGCACCCGGCTCAGGCTCCCGCTCTCGCGCCCGTGCCCACGGCCACCGGGACGACCGGCCAGGCGTGGTACTCGCCCTTGCCGTACAGCAGCGGCTCGCGCGGGAAGACCGCGCTGCCCTCGACCTCGCCGACGATGATCCGGTGGTCGCCCGCGGTCACGGTCTGCACCACCCGGCACTCCGCGTACGCCAGCACGACGTCCGTGAGGATCGGGGCGCCGCCCGCCCTGCGCGACGGCTCCCACGCCACCCGGTCGAACTTGTCACCCGCCTTGCCGGCGAAGATCCTCGACGCCTCCTCCCCGGGCGCCGCGAGGACGTTCGCCACGAAGCCGCGGCCGGCCAGGATCGCGGGCAGCGTCTGGGAGTTCTCGTCCACGCAGATCAGCAGCAGGGGCGGGGCCGCCGACACCGCGCACGTGGTCGTGCAGGTGAATCCGCGCGGCCGGCCGTCCGCGCCGACCGCCGTGATGATCGCCACCTGCGCCGGGAAGGAGCCGAACAACTCCCGGAAGCTCTCCGGACTCACGGGCATACGGCCTGCCTCCTCACCACGGATCCCGGCGTGCTCGTCGGCCCCGCCCTCACAGCAACTCCCGTTCCACGGCCCGCAGCATCTTGTAGCTGCTCTCGATCTCCTCCGGGTCCCGGTGCACCAGGAACACCACGCCGGGCGAGGAGTTGAGGTCGACGGTCGGACGGGTCGGGGTGCCGTCGGCCTTGCGGAAGCGGACGCTCTCGAAGGCGGGGAGCTGCTCCAGGGCCGCCCGCAGCGCGTGCGTCTGCAGGGGCACCTCGCGGTGGGCGAGGAGGTTGACGCAGCGGGCCGACTCGTGGCGGACGTAGCGCCGGGGGCGGGCGTGCAGTGCCGTCGCCCGCGAGGTGTGGCTGTCGAGGGTCAGGGTGACCTGGTCCGCGCCGGTGCAGCGCTGGAGCGCGGGCGGGTTGGCGAGGCCGGACAGGCGGGCGCCGGTCTCCAGCAGGCGCGGCCCGTGCGGGGTGCGGATGAGCTCGGTGTGGGCCGGGCCGTGGGCGATGCCGAGGCCGTCGAGCACCCGGCCGGCATAGCCGAGGATCTCGTCGAGCACGGGCGCGTCCGGCGGCAGCAGGTCCTCGTGGTCGTAGACGAGCCGCTTGCCGGAGGTGACCTGCTTGCGGCTGATCCACGCGTCGGTGAACCAGTGCTTGCCGTCCCTGCTCACGCTGTTGACGACGTACTCGTCCCCGGCCAGGTGCTCCTGGATCAGCACCGCCTCGTTGGCGCACAGCATCAGGTTGGTCTTGCCGAGGGCCGCCCGCAGTGCCGCGGCCACCTCCTGCTCGGTGTCGCAGGTGTACACGTCCTCGGAGCCGGCGCTGTCCAGCGGTTTGACGACCACCCGCTGAAGGCCCTGAGCGCGGCGCCAGTCCAGCAGTTCCGGGAGATCGCTGCCGCGCAGCTGGCGCGGGGTCGGCACGCCGGCCGCCGCGAGCACGTCCATCATGCGGGACTTGTCGCGCCGGGCCGTGGACAGCGCGGGGTCGTTGCCGCGCAGTCCGAGTCGCGAGGCGAGTTCGTCGGCGACCTCCACGCCGAACTCGCTGGCGGCGATCACGGCGACCGGTGCCTGCGCCCGCAGCCGGGCGAGCACCTCCTGTGCCCGGCCCGCATACATGAGGTCCTCCGCGAAGACCTCGGTGGGCAGGCTCGCGGCGAAGGTCTCCGGCAGTTGTGCGCGCGAACGCACATGCACCACGCGGTGGTCGGCGGCGGCCGCGCGCGCCAGCATGGCGCCCGTGGTGAGGGCGTCCACCAGGACCAGGGTGGGGCGGGCGCTCACCGCGGGTCCCCCTGGGCGAGCCGGGGCCGGGTCCGCAGTCCGGTCCAGCGCTCCTCGATCAGGGTTAGGACCTCCTGCCGGCTGCCGGGGTCCGACGCCACGCGCCAGCCCGCGGGCACCGTTCGACCGGGCCACCAGAGGGAATGCCGGCCCTCGTCGTTGACGACCACGACGAACGTCTCGTCGGTATCCCCCGCGCCCGCCCCGGGCGCGTCGTTCACGTCTGCTGTCGTCACGCTGCTGCTCTCCATGTGCCGTCCGTCGGTTGTCGGTGGCCCGCTCAGACCAGCACCGGACCGTTGCCCGCCCGGTGCGCCCGGGTGAGGCGGTTGTCCAGGTGGACGAAGATGCGGTGCAGCCAGCGGTCCCGGCCGTCGTAGCGGGGGACGAAGTTCGTACGGCCGTGCAGGACCAGGCGGTTGTCGACGAAGACCAGCTCGCCGGGGCGCAGCACCACCGACTCGGAGGCGTCCGTCATGGTCTCGCGCAGCCGGACCAGGGCGCCGGCGGCCTCCTCGTCGAGGGCGACCGTGGCGTTGAAGTCCACGCGGATGTCGGGGTCCTCGGGGCTGCCGACGAGGACCGGGTGGGCCTCGGTGCGCTCGGCGGAGCGGAAGGACGGCGGTGCCTCGGTCACGAAGCGGGGCGCCTCCAGGATCTTGCGGTCGGCCTCGTCGATCAGGCCGAGGACCCGGCGGACCGAGCAGATCTGGGTACCGGCCGTCCCCTCGTGGTCGGAGCGCAGGCACAGCAGGCCGACGTAGTGCGGCCGGTGCGGGTGGAAGGCGTTCTCGATGTGGAACTCCAGCGGTACGGAACCGCCGTTGCTCTGGGAGGCGGCGAGCGAGGGCACCGGTACGACGTTCTGCACCAGCGCCCCGTACTTCTCGTCGCGGTAGGCGATGACCTCGCCGAGCTGCTGCCCGATCAGCATCGCGACGGCCGACGGCACGGTGGCGTCCCGCTCGACCGAGTCCGCCACGGCCGGCGTCTCGGGCAGCAGCCCGTCCTCGACCGGCAGGTTGGCCAGGCACAGCATGCCGTCGGGGCCGGGGTCGCTGCGGTACTGGCGGATGCGCTCCAGCAGCCGCAGGGGCAGCCGGCAGCTCAGCCGGCGAGCCTCGGCCACCCAGGCATGTGCGTCGATCAGGCCCGGGGCGACCCGGGTGAGTTGCTCGGCCAGGTCGCGCACGGCGGCACGCTCCGCACCGGTGAGCTCCAGCCGGACGGGAAGCTCGCTCCCGGCACCGGGGCGGCACTCGGCCGCGTCTTGCACCTCGACCCCGTACCCGGGCCCCGCCGCGTCATGGACCTCGACCCCGTACCCGGGCCCGGCCGCGTCTTGCACCTCGACCCCGTACCCGGGCCCCGCCGCGTCTTGCACCTCGACCCCGTACCCGGGCCCCGCCGCGTCTTGCACCTCGACCCCGTACCCGGCCGTGTCGTCGGCCTCCGACCCGGACCGGGGCTCGGCCCCTTCCTTCGGTCCGGCCGTCTCGTGGGACGTCCCCGACCCGGCCGATATGTCAGCGATGGACACGTTGTTCGCCTCTCGTGAGGTACGGACGGGACACGCCGCGGTCAGAGCAGGCCCTGCAGCACGCGGGTGTCGACCTTTCCGTTGGTCGTCAGCGGCACCTGGTCGATGGCGACGAAGTGCGCGGGGAGCATGTAGGCGGGCAGTGCGGCCGCCAGGTGGTCCCGGAGTCCGGTGGCGTCCATCGGCGCTCCCTCGGCGGGGATCACATAGGCCGCGAGGGAGCGGGAGCGGACCGGGCCGACCGCGATGACGACGGCCTCGGCGACGTCCGCGTGCTCGCGCAACCGGGCCTGGATCTCGCCGAGTTCGACCCGGAACCCGCGGATCTTGACCTGGTGGTCGACCCGGCCGAGGAACTCCAGCGAGCCGTCGGCCCGCCACCGGGCCCGGTCGCCGGTGCGGTAGAGACAGGATCCGGGAGCGCCGTACGGGTCGGGCAGGAACCTCTCGGCGGTCAGGCCGGGGCGGTCCAGGTAGCCGCGGGCCACGCCCGTGCCGCCGATGTACACCTCGCCGGGGACGCCGACGGGCACGGGTTCGAGTCGGTCGGTGAGGACGTACATGGTGGTGTTGGGAATGGGGGCGCCCAGTGGGATCAGCTCGGTGGCGGGCGGCTCGGCGAGCGTCTCCCCGGAGTTGCCGACGGTGATCTCGGTGGGCCCGTACTCGGTGGCCACCGGGGTGCCGCCGGGCCCGGCGAACTCCAGCCAGCGCCGTGCCAGTTCGCTGGTGAACGCGTCGCCCGCGGCGATGACGAGACCGGCGAGCGAGTGGATCTCCTCGGGGGTCAGGTCGTAGCTCAGCAGGTCGAGATGGCCGGGCGTCATCTTGATGAAGCTGTACGGCGCCCCGGCCGCGAGCTCGTCGCCGAGGTCGGCGGTGTCCAGCGGGTCGGGCAGCAGATGGACGGGCTGCCCGGTCAGCAGCGGGGCGAACAGGCTGGGCATGCCCAGGTCGAAGGAGATCGACGAGAACACCGGGGAGCCGCCGGTGCCGCGGGCCGCGTAGGTCTCGGCCGTCCACAGCAGGTAGTTGGCGAGGCCGGCGTGCTCCACCATCACGCCCTTGGGGTTGCCGGTGGAGCCCGAGGTGTAGATGACGTAGGCGAGGGAGCGCGGATCCGTCGTGCGGTCGAGGGGTGTCGCGGGCAGCGCCTCGATCGACTCCCGTTCCCGGTCCAGGAGGACGACGTCGCCGCCGGCCGGCGGTTCCAGGGCCGGCAGATGGGCGGACTCGGTGAGCACCAGCTCACATCCGGCGGCGGCGATCATGTGCCGCAGCCGCTCGGCGGGCAGGGCCGGGTCGAGCGGGAGATAGCCGGCGCCGGACTTCCACACGCCGAGCAGCGCGGGCAGCAGATCGGCGGTGCGGCGCAGGCAGACGCCGACCAGGGCGTCGGGACGGGCGCCGAGCCCGGTCAGGCGGCGGGCGATGCGGTTGGCCCGCTCGTCGAGTTCCCGGTACGTCGTCCCGGCGCCGGCGACCTTGACGGCGATCGCGTCGGGCGTCGTGGCGGCCTGGGCCTCGATCCGCTCGACGACGGTGCCGTTGCCCCGGTCGACCCGCGGCCCGGTGCTCCAGTCGCCGAGCACCGCCCGCCGCTCGTCCGGGTCGAGGCGGGCGGCGAGCGCGTCGCCGTCGGGGTCGGCCGCCATGGCCCGCAGGACCTCGCGGTGCATCGAGGCGAGGCGGGCGAGGTACGGCGGCGCGAGGGCTGCGGTGAACGTCAGCCGACGTTCACCCGCGTGAACGCGCAGGCCGTACCTGGACCGCTCGACACTCCCGCCACCCCCGGACCGTTCGGCACTCCCGTCCCGCCCGCCGTGCTCACCGCCGGCCTCCGCCCCGGCGGTGAACAGCGCGCGTTCGCCGTACGTCACCTCGTCGGCCGACCCGGCCACCGGCCGCTCCGCCTTGGCGACGCGTAACACCAGCTCCTGCCAGGTGGCCGCCGACCGGACCACGGCGACGTGCCGCACCCCGGCACCGTCCGCGACCTCGGCGCACCGCTCGTCCGCCTCGCCCAGCATGCCCAGCACTTTGATGTGGGCGGCCAGCAGCACCGTCGGCAGGTCGGTGCCGCAGATCCCGGCGAGCGCGTCCAGCCCGTCGGCGAGATCGGCGTGCTCGACGACGGCCGTCCCGGGTGCCGGGTCGGATCCGGGCGCCGGGCGCCAGGCCGTGGGCAGCGCGAACACCGTGGCGCCGCTCGCGCCGGCCGGGGTCATGGCGCGACTCCGGCCGGGCGGGTGGCGAAGACGGTGTAGACGCTGGTGCCGCGGTACTCGGCCGGCTGCTCGACCACGGTCTCCATGCCGTGCGCGGCGAACAGCTCGGTGACCTCGGCCAGTTCGCCGTTGTCGTCCTCGACCTCGACGGCGGCCCGGCCGATGCGGGACCACAGCGCGTCGCCGATGCCCTGAAGGACCTTCACCTCGAAGCCCTCGACGTCGATCTTCAGGAAGTCGATGCGGTCGATGCCGAGGTCGGCGGCGACCGTCTCCAGTCGGTCGATCCGGACGGGCACCCGCTCCACCGTGTCGAAGCGCTCGCCGATCAGTTCGTCCGCCTCTTCCAGCAGCAAATCCCGGCGGTCTTCGTCGAGTGTTTCCGCGATGTTCCCGATGTACGACTTGACCAAGGCCCGGTCGACCTCCGGATCGGCGTCGAAGCCCGACATCATCGAGTACTGCGGGTAAAAGGTCAGCTCACGGGTTTGCGCGGTGTCCCCGAGGGCCATGTTGAAGACGGACACGTTCGGCACACCACCGGCGTTCTTCCGCAATGCGTCGAACGTGCGCGGCACCGGCTCGAAGGAGAAGATCCGGGCTTCCGGGAACTTCGCCGCCATGAACAGAGCGAACATTCCTATGTTGGCGCCCACATCACAGACAACGGGCCGTTCCGGAAAACCGAAACCGTCGCCCGGCGTATAAACCTCGTCCTCGAAGATTTCCTTGTAGAGATACTCGGTCTCATTGCGGTTCAGCCCGTGCACCGTCATACCGTTGGGCAACTCCTGCTGGGTCACCTGGCATCATCCCTGGTCAGGCTGGACGCCAGCAGAGACGGCGTCGGGTTTCTGAACACCGCCGAACTGCGGAAAGTGATCCCCCGCTTTCGAGCGGCCGCGACGACGTCCACCACCTTCAACGAGTCGCCGCCAAGGTCGAAGAAGTTGTCATCAGGACCTACGTCGACACCGAACAACCCCCTCCAGATGTCTCGAATCTCCTGCTCGATCTCTGCGCCTGAGAGGCCATTCTCGATCACGCCACGGACGGTAGCACGCACTTAACGGATCGGAAAAGGTTCGATCTCGGATCATGAGACAACCGAAGAGGAGAGTCCGCTTTTGCCGCGTCTCAATCCTTTTCTTGTGGTGGACATTCCGAGTGACCCCTGCGCTATCCTCCGGCGAGTTGCATTGGGGGATGCCCGGGACGCGCGGATCGCGTACTGAATTTGGAAATTCCCCCTTCCGTTTGTGAGGGGATCCGACATTGTCCACCCAGACCACCGAAACGACCGGGCCCGGCCGGCCGGCCCCGCGGGACGTCGCCGAGCTGCGCAGGACGACCCTGAAGGAGCTGCGGCACTGGATGTCCTCGGGCCACTGGGACGAGGTGGAGCGCTGCGTCCCCAAACTCCGCGCCCAGCTGGAGGAACTGGGCCCGCTCCCGGAGCGGGTCGTCATGGTCGCCTACGGCGGCGGCAAGGACAGCGCGTACACCACCGCGTTCGTGCGGGCCATGCAGCTGCGGCTGCTGGAGGAGGCGGGTGAGACGTTCCGGCTGCGTGTGGTCACCATGCGGCACGCCGGAATGCCGGTCGCCGTCATGCACAACATCGACCGCACCTATGCGGCACTCCGGCTGGAGGCCGACCCCGACTGCGAGCAACTGCTCGTCGACGGGGACGAAATCTCGCCATTCCACGTCGACCTGCCGCAGCGCGACCACGTCATAGCCCGCAACCGCCTCGACATCCTGGTCACCGGCCACCGCACCCTCGGCGACGGCCGCCCCACCTTCTGCAACGCCTGCAACCTGAGCGCGGCCCACGCCTTCGGCCTCGGCGCCTCGTACGACGGCGGCGTGGACGTCATCATCACCGGCGACTCCCCCTACGAGCAGCGCACCTACCTGGTCTGGATCCACCGCCTCGCCGAGAAGATGGGCGTCGCCCCCGAGGGACAGGACCGGGCCGGCTTCCGCGGCGTCCTCAAGGCCACGGACAACATCGGGCGCGCCTACTTCGGCGACATCTACGGGGCCGGGGCCAAGAACCTGATCCACGAGCGCCGGGTCCACCACGACACCCCCGACCAGCTGCGTTTCTTCTCGATCTACGACGACACCGCCTACGCCTCCGGCGACCACTGGGACCTGCTGACGGACTTCCTCGGCTTCCGCTTCGACGAACTCGCCTTCAGCTTCTCCGAGTCCGACTGCGGCAACCCGGCGCTGATGGCCCACATCCGCGGCCTGAAGTGCGAGCGCGTCTACGGCCGTTCCTACGAGGAGGGCCTGGACGAGTACGTGAGGTTCGGCAAGCAGCTGATGCGGAAGAAGGAGTTCCCTGACCAGCTGATCGAGCTGATCGGTTCCCGGTACGAGGGCGAGGGCGCCGTCGAGCGGATGCGCGCCGGCATGGACACCTACGCACAGGACTGCTTCGCGATCACCGAGGAGCAGCTGGTCTGCATGGTCCACTCGCCCTTCACCGACGGCGGCGCCGGTCTGGCCGGCTACGTCAGGGCCGAACAGCCCGAGCTGCTGGAGCGGGTGGACGCCATGGTCGCGCTCCTCACCTCCGACGCGGACCCGACCGGCGACGAGGCGGACCTGGTCGCCGAGCTGGAGCGGTTCAGCGGGCTCCCGCTGGCCCAGCTGCGCGTTCTGGCGGCCCGGACCACGCGCTCCATGACCGGCATGGGACAGTCGGGTGTCGTGGACCTGATTCTCGACGGCGATCCCCACAAGCAGCGCATCGCGACCCGGCACACGCCCGACGGTCCCGTCGTCGACGAGCTGATCTCCGGAAGGTGACTCGTTGAACTTCGTGGAAGCCGTCGCCATCGGGGCCGCGAGCGTGGCCGCGGGCGCCATCAACGCGGTGGTGGGGTCCGGCACGCTCATCACCTTTCCGACTCTGGTGGCCTGCGGTTTTCCGCCGGTTCTGGCCAACGTGACCAACAACATCGGGCTCGTCCCGGGGGTGCTCAGCGCCGCCTACGGCTACCGCCGTGAGCTGCGCGGGCAGCGGCGCCGGCTGCTGCGGTTCGGCGTCGCGTCCCTGATCGGTGGCCTGACCGGAGCCCTGCTGCTGCTCCAGCTGGACTCCGCCGCCTTCGACACCGTGGTGCCGGTGCTGATCCTCGCCGCGTGCGCGCTGGTGCTGCTCCAGCCCCGGCTGAACGCCTGGCTGAGGAAGCGCCCGGAGCGCGGCGGCGCGGACGGCGGGGTCCCGCTGTGGTGCGGGGTGCTGGGCACCGGCGTGTACGGCGGCTACTTCGGCGCGGCCCAGGGGGTGTTGCTCATGGGCCTGTTCGGGAGCTTTCTGCGGGACGACCTCCAGCGGCTGAACGCGGCGAAGAACGTGCTGGCCGCCGTCGTCAACGGTGCCGCGGCGGTGGTGTTCGTGGCGGTCGCCGACGTCGACTGGGCGGCCGCCGCGGTGATCGCGGCCGGTTCGACGGTCGGCGGTCTGCTCGGGGCCAAGGTGGGCCGCAAGCTGCCGGCGATGGCGTTGCGTGTCGTGATCGTCGTCGTCGGGGTCACCGCGGCGACGGTCATGATCGTCACGTGAGCCACCGGTGGGCGCCCCTCGCGTGAGGGGCGTTCACCGGCCGGCCCGGCTCATGGCTGCTCCACCTCGAACTCGAAGGTCTCGATGATGCGGTGGATGTCGTCCGTGACGCGCTGCTGGTCCTCGTGGAGCAGGATGAACCGGCCGCTGTGCAGGGCGTCGTAGCTGCCGCCCGGTTCCAGGACCTGCCCCGGCCGGGGCACGAGTTCGCGCCAGATCGTCTCGAAACGTTCCTTCATCGGGGACGCCCTGCGCACCCGCAGCGGCAGCCCGTCCGGCTTGGGCAGCACGAGCCAGCCGCCGCTCGGGTCGCCCGACTTGGGCGGCAGGTCGACGCTCTCGCCGGACAGGGCGCGCAGCCACGCCTCGTACAGGTTGACCCCGAAGAGCTTGTTCACCAGGTGCGGCACCTCGCTGCCGCCGACCCGGCCGCCCACCTCCAGGAAGACCAACTCCCCGCTGCCGGTGACGAACAGCTCCAGGTGGAAGGGGGTGTCGTACATCCCGAGGACGGCGATGCACTCGCGGGTGAAGTCCTCGATGCGGGTGCGCAGTTCGCTCTCGCGCAGCACCACCGAGCCGAGCGGCGAGCCGGAGCCGAAGGCGAGGCAGTCGTTGACGTACACGGACGCGACCTGGAAGGGGACCTGGCAGCGCGCGTCGGCGAAGCCGTCCACGTGGTGGATGACTCCGGTGACGAACTCCTCGATCTCGTACCGGGTCAGGTCGAGCGTGGGCACGAGCTCCCGCAGCGCGGCCTCGTCGTCGACGCGGTGGACGCCGATGCTCGCGGCCCCGTCGACGGGCTTGAGGATCACCGGGTAGCCGGTGGAGCCGGCGAAGGCCACGCAGCTCTCCAGGTCGGCGCAGGGCGCGAAGCGCGGTACCCGTACCCCCGCCTCGGCCAGCACCTCCTTCATGCGGACCTTGTCCCGGTACACGGCCACCTGCTCGGGAGTGGGCCCGGGGATGCCGAGCGCGACCCGCACCCGGGCGGCGATCTCCAGCGTGAACTCGGACAGCGCGATGAGCTGGTCGACGGGCCCGGCCTTCTCGGTGACCTCCTGGACCGCCGAGCGCAGCGCGTCGTAGTCGTTGACGTCCTCGACCTGCACGTAGTGCGCGATGCGGGCGGGGTCGACGAGCACGCCCTCGGCGCCGAGCGCGTCGACGACGTAGCTCACCCGGTGCTTGTCGTGGTCGATGAACTCCTCGTACCGCGTGAGCTCGTTGTCCCAGCGGATCCCGTCCGAGAAGCGGGGCCAGCGATTGACCAGGACGATATGCATCAGTGCACCTCTGTTGTCTGGGGAACGTCCGGGGAGCCCGTGTCCCGCGGGGTGAGCACCTGGCGGAAGCTGCGCATCACCAGCGGCAGCAGGACGGCCCCGAAGACGCTGAGCAGCACGGCGAGCCCGGTCACCAGGTCCTGGGGCTCGATCGCCTCGCCGGCGGTGCCGACCAGGAGCCCGGCCATCGGGTAGGAGAGCAGGTTGAGCAGGTAGAAGGGGCCCATGACCTTGCCCAGGTGCTCCTGCGGGATGACCTTGATCCGCTGGGTGCGGTTGAAGACGTTGTAGTACGCCACTCCGGTCATCCCCGCGACGAAGGCGGTGCCGTAGACGGCGAACGAGGACGCGGTGCCGGCGACCAGCAGGGCCGCGCACAGCGAGGTGAACCCGATGACGCCGAGGACGTGCACATCGAGCTTGCGCAGCAGCAGCGGGATGACCAGCAGGTTTCCAAGGCCCACGATGCCGACGAAGGTGTTGAGCAGGCCGTAGGACGACTCGGAGGCGCCGAACACCCCGGTGACCAGGGCGGCGTTGGCGCTGAGCACGGTGGCGAAGACCAGGTTGATGGCGAAGTTGAGCACGGCCAGCAGCCGGACGGGGCGGTTGCGGATCAGCAGTCTCCAGCCGAGCCCGAGTTCGCCGAGGATCTCGCGGGCGCCGCCGCCGTTGCCGGGCTGCCACTTCTGCCGGGGCAGCGGGAGCCAGCAGGCGGCGGCGACCAGGAAGACGCCGGCGGCGAGGGCGAGCAGCCACACCTTGCCGAGGACCAGTACGGCGACGGCGGCGAGGGCGGGTCCGAGGGCCATCGCCAGCAGTTCCATGTTCTGCACCAGGGACTGCGTGGTCGCCAGTTTCTCGCCGCGGGCCACCTGCGGGACCATCTTCTCGACCGACATCCGCACGGGTGCCGCGAGGATCGACAGCAGTGCGCCGTTGGCCATCAGGGCGGCCGTGGTCCAGCCCGGCTCGGCCACGACGATCACGACGACGAGGCCGAGGACGGCGGCACGGCCGATCGAGACCCGGGAGAACAGCCGGGCGCCGCCGTCCCGGTCGGCGATCAGTCCCGCGAAGGGGTAGGCCAGCAGCCCGGGAAGCCATTCCAGGGCGAACGCGAAGCCGAGCGTCGAGACGTCGCCGGTGTCCTGGAAGATGAGCAACGGCACGGCGAACAGCACCACTTGCTCCGCGATGAGCCCGAGCAGCACGCCGGTGCCGAACAGCCCCCGGTGCAGGCTCTCCACCCGCGCCGTCATGCCGGTCCGGCGGTGCGCTCGTGCTCGCGGATCAGCGGCAGTACGTGGGTGTAGAAGATCCGCATCTCGTCGCGGGTGGGCCAGCCGGAGAAGATGAACTCGCTGACGCCGGCGGCCTTGTACTCGTACAGGTAGGCCGCGACCTCCTGGTAGCTGCCGACGACGCAGAGCGCGGGGCCGCCGCGGTAGGCGACGGCGCCGGAGTAGAGGTAGGGGGACAGCCAGTCGTCCTGGGCCTTCTCGGCCAGGCGGAAGGAGTTCTTCACCGCCTCGGAGTCGGAGGCGGCGACGAAGCTGCTGACCCAGGCGCGGTGGTCCTCGTCGGGGTCCCGCATCATCTCGGCGAGGTCGGTCAGCGCCTCCTCGCGGGTCGGGCGGGCCAGGACGTGCATGCGGATGCCGGCCCGGCAGCCGTTGGCGAGCACGGGGGCGGTGGCCCGCGCGATGCCCTCCGGGGTGTCTCCGTAGCGCAGCCAGCAGTCGCCGAAGTCGACGGCGGTCTTCTGCGCGGGGGCGGAGGCGCCGCTGATGTAGATCGTGGGCCGGCCGCCGCCTTTGTATCCCAGTCCGAGCTGGGCTTCTTCGATGCGATAGTGCGCGCCCCGGTGAGAAAGCGGATTCTCGCCCTCCCAGAAGCGGTGCAGGACGCTCAGGAACTCGTTCGAGCGGGCATAGCGGTCGTCGTGAGCCAGGAAGTCGCCGTAGTACGCCTGCTCGGCGGGGGAAATTCCGGCCACCAGATTCAGCGATATCCGGCCGTCCGACATCCAGGAAATGGTGTTCACGACCTGGGTGAAGAGCGTCGGACCTAAAAGGCCCGGACGATAGGCGAGAATGAACTTGACGCGTTCCGTCTCGCGCACCAGGGCGCCGATCATCGGAAGCGGGTCGGGCATGTGGTAGCTGATGCCCATGAGCAGGGAGTCGACGCCGAGTTGCTCGGCCTCCCGCGCGAAGTCGACGATCCCGTCGAAGTCAAGCTCCCCGGACCGGTATTTTTCGGTCGCTTTCTGCTGCCCACTGTCCAGCGGTGAACACCAATGGAACTTCAGCTCCGCCATGCTGGTTCCCCGTTCGTGAATACGAGGTCACCCCTACCCGATCATGGCCAAACCGGGCGTTCGCTCCCCCGTGCGACTCATATTCCTTGGGGACACTGACACGTGCCCGCCTGGGCAGTCAAGATCGATCCATATTCTGGAATGCCCGCCGGAGATGTCGATCGGCGGTTACCGTGGCTTGTCCAAGGGCGAGGAAAGGATGTCTGAAAAGTGCTCCACTCCACCCGCTGGCTAAAGCGTTACCGCCCCTCGGCCGCACCCCGGCTGCGGCTGTTCTGTCTGCCGCACGGCGGTGGCACCGCCGCATTCTTCCGCGACTGGGCGCAGAACCTGCCCGAGGAGGTGGAGCCCGTGGCCGTCCAGTACCCGGGCCGCCAGGACCGCCTGGCCGAGCCGTGCGTCACGGACATGGACACCCTCGCGGACGCCGTCGCCGACGCCCTCGCCCCGCTGCTGGAGGCGCCGTTCGCCCTGTTCGGCCACAGCATGGGAGCCACCGTCGGCTACGAGGTGACGCGCCGCCTGGAGGACCGCGGCACACCCCCGCTGCGGCTGTTCGCCTCGGGTCAGGCCACCCCCTTCGCGGAGCGGACCGGCCGCCCGCTGCACCACGAGGACGACGCCACGATGCTCGCGGGCGTGCGCGGCCTGGGCGGGGCGTACGAGACGCTGGCCGACGACCCCGACCTGCTGGAGGTCGTCCTGCCCTCCCTGCGCGCCGACCTGCGCCTGATGGAGACCTACCGCCCGGCGCCCGGCGCGCGGATCACCACGCCGGTGACCGTCCACACGGGCGAGACGGACCCCGGTGTCACGGTGGCGCAGGCGGCGGCCTGGCGCGAGGCGACCACCGGCGACTTCGCCCTGCGTACCTTTCCGGGCGGCCACTTCTTCCTGACGGAGCACCAGCAAGAGGTGCTGGCCGACATCCTGAGCGGCGTTTTTGCCACCCGCGCGTTCACCTGACGCCGACCGTCCGCAGCACCGTCACCGCCAACGTCCGCGCCACCTCGGCCACTTCGGCCAGCGACACCTTCTCCCGCGCGCTGTGCGCCACCCGGATGTCGCCCGGCCCGTACTGCAGCGTCGGGATCCCCGCCCCGGAGTACAGCCGCAGATCGCTGCCGTACGGCGCCCCGCACTCGCGCGGGTCCGCGGCTCCCCCGGCATCGGCGTGGGCGCCGCGTATCAGCGCCGGCAGGGGGTGGCCCTCGGGCAGCCGGCCGCTGGCGAACTGCCCGCCCGGCCAGGTCACCGTCGCCGGATGCCCGCGCAGCCACGGGTCGGCGGCACACGCCTCGGCGACGCACCGCTCGAAGGCGGCCCGCGCCCGGGCCGGGTCCTCGCCGAGCCGTACGCCGAGCCGCCCCTCGGCGAGAAGCAGATCGGGCACGCTGCTCGCCCAGTCCCCGGCGCGCACGGTACCCACCGACAGGGCGTAGGGGACGGGGTGCTCGGCCATCAGCGCGTCGGCGTCCCGGTTGCGCTCGGTCTCCAGCCGGGCCAGCGCCGCGTGCAGCGGCACATAGGCGTCGATCGCGCTGACGCCCTGGTCGCGGGCGCTGCCGTGGGCCGCCTTGCCGGGCACGGCGATCCGGAACGTCAGCGCGCCGGCGTTGGCGGTGACGAGGGCGCCGCCGGTCGGCTCGGTGATGACGCAGACGTCGCCGCGGTGGCCGCGGCGCAGCGTGCCGAAGGCGCCGAGGCCGCCGTCCTCCTCCCCGACCACGAAGTGCACCCCGACCCGCCCGCGCAGCCGTACCCCGGCGGCCCGTATCGCGGCGAGCGCGGCGAGGTGGGCGGTCAGCCCGGCCTTCATGTCGCAGGCGCCGCGACCGTGCACGACGTCCCCGACGACCCTGGGCACGAACGGGTCGCCGTCCCAGGCCTCCGGATCCCCGGGCGGTACGACGTCCACATGGCCCTGCAGGACGAAGGCGGGCCCGTCACCGCCGTCCCCGGTGACCCCGGCCAGCCCCCAGGCCTCCTCGCGCTCGGCCTCCGTCCCCGGGAACTCCGGGTCCGCGCGCAGCGCGTCCAGGTCCATGGACCACAGGTCGACGTCGAGACCGAGCCGCTCCAGCCGCCCGGCCAGCAGATGCTGGAGCTCGGACTCGGCGGCGCTCCCGGTCACGCTCGGCACGGAGATCAGCTCCAGCAGCGTCCGCCCGATCCCGGCCTCGTCGATCTCCGCCAGTACGGCGTTCTCCACGTCACTCAGCACGACGACGTCCCTCCCCTCGCCACCGGGCGCACGGCCCGCCCGATCAGATGGTGGCCCATGACGGGGAGATCCGAGAGAGCGCGGACCCTCGCCGGGTCAGCCGGAGCCGCCGACCGTGAAGCCGATCGCCGTCCCGCCGCCCTCCCGGCGGAACGCGAACGGCGCCCCGCCGTGCGCCAGCGCCACCTCCCGCACGATCGACAGACCCAGCCCCGACCCGGGCAGGGAGCGGGCGGCGGCGGCGCGGTAGAAGCGGTCGAAGACCCTGATCAGGTCGTCCTCGGCGATGCCGGGTCCCCGGTCCAGGACCTCGACGCGGACCGTGCCGGGCCGTGCGGGTCCGGCGACGCTGATCTCGATGGGCGCGGTGCCGTCGCGGTCGAACTTCGCCGCGTTCTCCACGAGGTTGGTCACCGCACGCTGGAGCATCGCGGGCCGGCCCTGCGTGGTCGTGTCGCCGCACGCCCGGACCTGGATCCGCCGTCCCGTACGCCGCCGTGCGAGCCCGGCGACGTCCTCCGCGATGTCGGCGAGGTCCACCCGCTGGGCCGGCTCGGTGTCGGACTGCCCGGCCGCCAGATCGACCAGCTCGTTGACCAGGTCGGTCAGTTCGCGCGCCTCCTGGCCCAGGTCGGCCACCAGCTCGTTACGGGTGTCGGGCGGCAGCTCGTCGATGCGGCGCAGCAGGGAGATGTTGGTGCGCAGCGAGGTGAGCGGGGTGCGCAGCTCGTGGCCCGCGTCCTGCACCAGCCGCCGCTGGTCCTCCTCCGACTGGGCCAGCCGCCCCAGCATGCGGTCGAAGGCCCGGCCGAGGCGGCCGACCTCGTCGTAGCCGGTGACGGGCACCTGGATGCCGAGCTGCCGGGTGCGCGCGACGTCCTCGGCCGCGTCGGTCAGGACGACCAGCCGGCGGGTGATGCGCCGGGCCAGCCACCAGCCGAAGAGCCCCGCGAGGACCACCACGGCCGCCATCAGCAGCAGCGTCCGCTGCTGGAGCGCCCGCAGCAGGTCCTCGGTGTCGCTGAACTCCTGGGCGATCTGCACCGCGCCCCGGCCGCCGCCGAGCGCCACGGTCGCCACGCGGTAGACGTCGCTGCCGACGTCGACGTCCTTGTGCTGGACCATGCGCCCGGCCGTCCCGTCGGCCGCGATCCGCCGGTCGGAGGCCGTCACCGGCAGCCCCGGGCGCCCCGGGTCGACGACGGCGCCGTCCGGGCCCAGCACCTGCACATCGGTACGGGCGGGCCGTACGAGATCGTGGCCGGGCGCGGAGGAGGAGAAGTCGTCCGGCAGCATCGGCCGCTGGGTCACCTCCCCGCGCAGGTCCTGCACGACCTCGTCGAACACGGACTCCTGGTCCACCCGCACCAGCCGGGCGGCGGCGGTGTACGACAGCAGGCCGACCAGGACGGTGACGACGGCGGTGACGGCCGCGAAGGACACGGCGAAGGTGGAGCGCAGCGAGACGAGCCCGGTACGCCGGCGTCCGGTCAGCAGCCGTGCGGCGACGAGCCGGGCGAGCCGCCGGCGGGCGGGGCCGCCCACTCAGTCCTCCCGCAGCACGTAACCCACCCCGCGGACCGTGTGGATCAGCTGCGGGGCGCCCGGCTCGTCGAGTTTGCGGCGCAGGTAGCCGACGTAGACGGCGAGGTTCTTGGAGCCGGGGCCGAAGTCGTAGCCCCAGATGCGGTCGTAGATGGTGGCGTGGTCGAGGACGATGCCGGCGTTGCGCACGAGCAGCTCCAGCAGCTCGAACTCGGTCCGCGTCAGCTCCAGCTCCCGCCCGCCCCGCCAGGCCCGGCGCGCCTGCGGGTCCATCCGCAGCCCGGCCGCCTCGATCAGCCGGCCGACGGGCTCGGGGGCCGGCTTCGGGGGTGCGTCGACAGGGGCTCCGTTGGCCTCGCTGGTGCGGCGCAGCAGGGCGCGCAGCCGGGCGAAGACCTCCTCCACGTCGAAGGGCTTGACCACATAGTCGTCGGCGCCCGCGTCCAGGCCGGCGATGCGGTCCTGGGTCTCCACGAGCGCCGTCAGCATCAGGATCGGGGTGCGGTCGCCCTCGGCGCGCAGCACCCGGCAGACCTGGAGCCCGTCTATGCCGGGCATCATCACGTCCAGCACGAGCACGTCCGGCGGCGTGCGGTGGGCCTGCGCCAGCGCCTCCACGCCGTCGGCGACCGCGGTGACCTGGTAGCCCTCCAGGGTCAGCGCGCGCTCCAGGGCGTGGCGGATGGCGCGGTCGTCTTCGGCGAGGAGAACAGTCTGGGACACCCGTTCAGTCTGCCAAGGCCTGTGGCGGTTCGGCCGTTTCGGGTGCGCCGCGGTTGCCCTTCTTACTGGGATCTCACCGTCACAGGGCCGCCTCCGGGGGCTCCGCCCCCGGACCCCCGTTGCGGCCTGGACGGCCTCGTCCTCAAACGCCGGACGGACTGGGACATGCCTCCCGGCCTCAGCCTCCGGCCGGGCCCGACTGGGCCGCCAGCTGTTCGGCGAACGGCACCACCTCGGGCTCCGCCCTTCTCCGGGCGGGCCGTCCGGACGTCAGCCCGACCAGCTCCCCCGCCGCCCGCTCGACGCGCCCGTCCAGGCCCTGCGCGCCCCAGTCCTCCGAGGCGGCGTACACGCCGGTCGGGACGACCACGGCCCGCAGGTGGGCGAAGAGGGGGCGCAGCGCGTGCTCCAGGACCAGGGAGTGCCGTGCCGTGCCGCCGGTCGCGGCGATCAGCACCGGCAGACCCGCCAGCGCGTCCTTCTCGATCACGTCGAAGAACGACTTGAACAGCCCGCTGTACGACGCCGAGAACACCGGCGTGACGACGATCAGTCCGTCGGCCGAGGTCACCGCGTCGATCGCGGCGGCCAGCTGCCGGCCGGGGAAACCGCCTGTGAAGTTGTGCGCGATCTCCACGGCGAGGTCGCGCAGCTCGACGACCTCGACCTCCACCGGCTCCGCGGCGGTCCGTACGGCCGCCGCCGCCAGCCGGTCGCCCAGCAGCCGGGTGGAGGACGGGACGCTCAGCCCCGCGGACACGACTACGAGCCTCATGCGACGGTCACCTCTTCCGACTCCTTCCTGGCCAGCAGGGAAGCGTGGGTCGGCGCCTCCGGGACGTCGGCCGGGCGCCCGGCGGCGAACTCCTTGCGCAGCACCGGCACGACCTCCTCGCCGAGCAGATCGAGCTGCTCCAGGACGGTCTTGAGCGGCAGCCCGGCGTGGTCCATCAGGAACAGCTGGCGCTGGTAGTCACCGGCGTAGTCGCGGAAGGCGAGCGTCTTCTCGATCACCTGCTGCGGGGAGCCGACCGTCAGCGGGGTCTGGTCCATGAAGTCCTCCAGCGACGGGCCGTGCCCGTAGACCGGGGCGACGTCGAAGTAGGGCCGGAACTCGCGGATCGCGTCCTGGGAGTTCTTCCGCATGAACACCTGGCCGCCAAGCCCGACGATCGCCTGCTCGGGCGTGCCGTGGCCGTAGTGGGCGTACCGGGACCGGTACAGCTCGACCATCCGCTTGGTGTGGTCGGCCGGCCAGAAGATGTTGTTGTGGAAGAAGCCGTCGCCGTAGTACGCGGCCTGCTCGGCGATCTCCGGGGAGCGGATGGAGCCGTGCCAGACGAACGGCGCGACGCCGTCCAGCGGGCGGGGCGTGGAGGTGAAGCCCTGCAGCGGCGAGCGCAACTTCCCCTCCCAGTTCACCACGTCCTCGCGCCACAGCCGGTGCAGCAGGGCGTAGTTCTCGATGGCGAGGTTGATGCCCTGGCGGATGTCCTGCCCGAACCAGGGGTAGACCGGGCCGGTGTTGCCGCGGCCCATCATCAGGTCCGTCCGGCCGTCGGCCAGGTGCTGGAGCATCGCGAAGTCCTCGGCGATCTTCACCGGGTCGTTCGTGGTGATGAGCGTGGTGGAGGTGGACAGCACCAGCCGCTCCGTGCGCGCCGCGATGTAGCCGAGCATCGTCGTCGGCGACGACGGCACGAACGGCGGATTGTGGTGCTCACCGGTCGCGAAGACGTCGAGTCCGACCTCCTCGGCCTTCAGCGCGATGGCGACCATGGCCTTGATGCGATCGCGCTCGGTCGGCGTACGGCCCGTGGTGGGGTCCGGCGTCACGTCGCCGACGCTGAAGATCCCGAACTGCATGGTCGCTCACCCTCCAGGTTGTTGACGGTTCAACTATACCCGGAGAACGGAGACCCGGCGAGGACTATTCCCGGCCCGCCGGGACGAATGGCAACCGAACAGAGCACTGCCGACCTGTCCGGACGCCCGCCGACCCGCCGACCCGCCGCGACTAACGCCAGTGCGGGTCCCGGCCGGTCCGGGCGAGCAGGCGCTCGAAGGGAGACGCGCCCGCCGGCTCCGGCGCCGGCTCCCCGAAGACGCCCATCTTCCGGGCCGTCGGCGCCAGCGTGTCCACCGCGCCGGTGAGCTCCACCACGACCGGCTCGTCGGCGCCGGGGTGGTCCTGGCCGGTCGCCCGGGCCAGGTCCCACACGTGCACGGTCAGATCGAGCAGCGCCATCGAGCCGACCAGCCGGGCGGGCATGTCCATCCCACCGGTCCTCCCCTCCTCGGCGCCGGGCGCGGACCAGGCCGCCACCAGCCGGTCCGCCTCCCGCACGAGCCCCTCGCGCCACTCGGCGTCCCCGGCGACCCGGTCCGGGGTGCTGTCGCCGAACTCCGACGCCTCCTTCGCGGCCAGCCGCTGGAACTGCACGATCACCTGGTACAGGTGATTGACCAGGGCCTTCACGTCGTACTCGGCGCAGGGCGTGGGCGCGGTGAGCGCCTCGTCGGGGATGCCCCGCACCACCACGACCGCCCGCTCGCGCGCCATAACCAGCAGCTCGCCGATGCCGTACGTCTTCACACCATTCGTGTCCATGGCTCGACGGTAGGGACTCCGGCGGCTGCCCTTCTTGAAGAAACGCGACGTACGATCCGGCCATGGAGGCACCCCGCCACGACACCCGCGGGATCGTCGACCCGTCCGGGCTGCTGCGGCGCGTGCGGTTCCGCCGCCACGAGCCCGCCGAGCCGCTGCGCCGGTACGTCGAGTGGTACTGGCTCATCGACTGGGACCTGCCCGAGCCCTACGCCTCCCACCTCGTCCCGCACCCGGCCGTCAACCTCACCTTCCAGTGGGACAAGGACGAAGGTCCCCCGTATGCCGAGCTCACCGGCGTCGCGCTCGGCATGTACACCCGGAAGCTGACCGGGCGGGGCCGGGTCTGCGGGGTGAAGTTCCGGCCCGGCGGATTCCGCCCGTACGCCCCCGGGGCCCCGGTGTCCCGCTGGACGGGCCGCGCACTGCCCGCCGGCGAGGTGTTCCCGGGGGTCTCGGCCGAGACCACCCGCACGATCGTCACCGGGGCCGACGACCACGCCCGGGTGGCCGCCCTGGACGCCTTCCTCCTCGCACTCCCCCGCACCCCCGACCCCCAGGCCGATCTCGCGATCGGCCTCGTCCGCCACATCCGCGCCGACCGCACCGTCCTGCGCGTCGGCGACTTCGCCCAGGCGCAGGGCCTGTCGGTCCGGGCGCTGCAACGGCTCTTCTCGACCTACGTCGGCGTCAGCCCCAAGTGGTGCATCCTGCGCTACCGCATCCACGAGGCCCTGGAACTCGCCGGCACCCGCACGGACGTCGACTGGGCCACCCTCGCAGCCGACCTCGGCTACGCCGACCAGGCCCACCTGGTCAGGGACTTCACCACGACGGTGGGGGTACCACCGACGGCGTACGCACAGGGCACAGACCCCCGATAGCCCCGCCGGGCCTGTTCGACGACACCGCCGAGCAGCAACGCCCCAAGGGGCGCGGGGAACTGCGCGACCGGCCACAACACCGCCGCACCCGACCCACGACACCTCCCGGCACCCCCCCAAGGGGCGCGGGGAACTGCGCAACCAGCCACAACACCGCCGCACCCGAACAACCACACACCGCGGCACCCCCTCAAAGGGCGCGGGGAACTGCGCAACCAGCCACAACACCGCCGCACCCGAACAACCACGCACCGCGGCACCCCCTCAAGGGGCGCGGGGAACTGCGCGACCGGCCACAACGCCGCCGCACCCGACCCACGACACCTCCCGGCACCCGGTCACGGCACCAGCACCAACCGCCCCCGAATCCCACCCTCCGCCAGCCGCGCGTGCGCCTTCGCCGCGTCGTCCAGGGCGTAGGTCTCCGCCACCCGCAGGGTCAGCACGCCCTCGTCCACCAGCCGGACCAGTCCGGCGAGCTGCGCACCGTCGGCGCTCACCTCGACCGCGCCCGTCCGCACCCCACGCACCGGCCCCGGCTCGGCATGCGGGATGACGCCGATGTAGGCACCCCCGTCCCGCACCCACTCCAGCGCGGGCTCGCCCAGGACGGCCGCGTCCAGCACCGCGTCGAAACTCCCCACCCCGGCCCCGCCCGCCGAGAAACCGGCGGCACCCAGCGACCGCACGAACTCTTCGTCGGCCTCCCGCGCCAGCGCGGTGACCTCGATCCCGCGCCGCGCGGCGAGCTCCACGGCGTAGGAACCGACCGCCCCCGCCGCACCCGTGACCAGGAGCGACTGCCCGGACGTCAGCTCAAGGCGATCCAGCGCCTGCAGGGCGGTCAGCGCGTTCAGCGGCAGCGAGGCCGCGTGCACGGCGTCCGCGGTCGCCGGCGCCGAGGCCACGGCGTCCGAGTCCACGACGACATACTCGGCATGGGTGCCGAGCGGCTTGACCATGCCGTAGTGCAGGGCCACCACCTCGTCACCCACGCTCCAGGGGCCGGCGCCGCCGACCGCGTCCACCGTCCCGGCGACGTCCCAGCCGAGCCCGGTCCGCCCCTGAAGACCTCCGAAGACCCCGGCCCGCACACCCGCGTCCACGGGGTTCAGCGCGGCCGCCGCGACCTTGATCCGTATCTGCCGCTCGCCGGGCTCCGGTACGCCCGTCTCCACGACCTCCACGACCTCGGGCCCACCGACCGAATCCACCACTACAGCACGCACAGCGACTCTCCTGTTGTCCGTCAGCGTGTGGACGGGACGTTCTCCCGACCACCTGCGAACAACCCTAGGAAGAGTTACTATCTCTGGGTAAGTAGTTACCTGAGAGTGCGTACGTACCCCAGAGGTGAGCCATGGCGACCACGACGGCGGCCCAGCGACGCGAACAGGCCCGGATCGAGTACGACGCGTTCCTCAAGAGCTGCCCGACCAACCAGCTCCTGGACCGCATCAGCGACAAGTGGGTCAGCCTCGTCGTCTCCGCCCTCGCCCCCGGCCCCCTGCGCTACAGCGACCTCGGCCGCAAGATCGCCGGCGTCAGTCCCAAGATGCTGACCCAGACCCTGCGCTCCCTCGAACGCGACGGCCTCCTCACCCGCACCGTCACCCCGTCCGTCCCGGTCCGCGTCGACTACGAACTGACCCCGCTCGGCCAGAACCTGGCCCTGCTGCTGCTGGCGGTGAAGAACTGGGCGGAGACCCACTTCGACGAGGTGCACCGCTCCCGCGAGCGCTACGACGCCGAGACCCCCGAGGGCTGACGCCGGAGCCGGAGGAGCGCCCGTACAGGGGGCGCGGGCCGAGGTCGGAAGCAACACCTGCCAGAAGGAGCAACACCTCTCAGAAGTAGTACGTGTCCCCCGTGTCCAGCACCAGCACGCGCTGCCGCTGCGCCGCCCGGCTCTCGTCGACCGTCCCGTCGGCGCCCACCGGGTCGAACTCCACCAGCACCTCCGACGGCGCCCCGCGCAGCCGTACCCGCAGGCCGATCCGCTCACCCGAGTCGTGCGCACCCAACGGCCCGACCCGGCACCGCACCGCCCGATCCCCCTCCGGCACGCACCCCACGGGCAGCGCCTGCCCCTCCTCCAACGGCTGCGACCAGCGGATCCGCACCACGGAGCCCGGCACCGCACCCGGCCCGTGATTGTGCGGCGTGAACCGTACGTCGACCCGGTCCCCGACCATGTCGGCGGAGCCGTGATAGGCGAGCCCGGACTCGGCACCGCGCACCGCCCCGACCCCGCGCACCGCCTCGGCACCGCGCACCGCCCCGGCGGCCGGAGTCACCCCGCCGATCGCCGTCACCACGACCGCGCCGCACACCGCAGCAACCCGCATCCGCCGCATACCGCCACTCCTCACTCCACGTGGTCGTAACTCCACGTGGTCGTAGCGATGTATCCCCCGCCCGGCGCCCGGCAGGCGCCGTCCAACAGGTGACACACGGCCGAGGGTCCCCGGCGACGGCATGCGAAGCTCGTCGCCATGCTGATCCTCCGCTCCGTCGCCCTGTTCGTCGTCGCCGCGCTCTTCGAGATCGGCGGCGCGTGGCTGGTCTGGCAGGGCGTGCGCGAACACCGCGGCTGGCTGTGGATCGGCGCCGGCGTCATGGCCCTCGGCGCCTACGGCTTCATCGCCACACTCCAGCCCGACGCGAACTTCGGCCGGATCCTCGCCGCGTACGGAGGCGTCTTCGTCGCCGGTTCGCTGGCCTGGGGGATGGTCGCCGACGGCTACCGCCCGGACCGCTGGGACGTCACGGGCGCACTGATCTGCCTCGCGGGCATGGCGGTGATCATGTACGCGCCGCGAGGGAACTGACCGGCGCCTCCCGCCGGTCCCGGCTCAGGACGGCTCGTCGGGCAGCAGCCCCAACTGCCCCAGGAACTCCATCTCGTCGAAGTAGAGCCGGTAGTCGACGATCCGCCCGGCGTCGTCGACCGTGGCGAAGTCCACCCCGCGGATCCTGATCTCCTTCTGCGTCGGGGGCAGCGTCTCCCCCGTCGGCAACTGGATCGGCCCGGTGTTCCTGCCGGTGAAGACGCCCTCGTCGATGGCCGTGTTGCCGACCTCGTAGGCGTGCACCGACTCGTACGAGCCGTCCGGCACCGCCTCGGTCATCTGCCGCCAGTACGCGGCGATGTCGTCGCGCCCGTGCAGCTCCCCGCCGTCCGGAGTGACCGCGACCGCGTCCTGCGCGTAGAGACCGGCGATGGCGTCGGAGTTCCCGGTGGTGATCGCCGTGGTGAGCCGGTCCATGACCTCACGTGCCTGTCCCATGATCCACCTCCTGCCCGAGGGATCACCCGTCTCATTGTCCCACCGCACCGCGCGCCTATCCTGGCCGGACAGGCCCGGCCCCGGCCGCATCGACCCGCACGAGGAGCAGCCATGCCCACCGCCGCACCGCCCGCCGCCTCCCGCATCGCCGTCGTCACCGGTGCGAGCAGCGGAATCGGAGCCGCCACGGCACGGCAGCTCGCCGCGGCCGGCTACCGCGTGGTCCTCACCGCCCGCCGCAAGGACCGCATCGAGGCGCTGGCCGAGGAGATCAACGCGGCCGGGCACGCCGCGACCGCGTACCAGCTCGACGTGACCGACCGCGCGGCGGTGGACGAGTTCGCGACGGCCTTCAAGACCATCGGCGTCCTCGTCAACAACGCCGGCGGCGCGCTCGGCGCCGACCCGGTCGCGACCGGCGACCCCGCCGACTGGCGCACGATGTACGAGACGAACGTCATCGGCACCCTGAACCTCACCCAGGCCCTGCTGCCCAAGCTGGAGGCGAGCGGCGACGGCACGGTGGTCGTCCTGTCCTCCACGGCCGGCCACGGCACCTACGAGGGCGGCGGTGGCTACGTCGCCGCCAAGCACGGCGCCCACGTCCTCGCCGAGACCCTCCGCCTGGAGATCGTCGGCCGCCCGGTCCGCGTCATCGAGGTCGCCCCCGGCATGGTCAGGACCGACGAGTTCGCGCTGACCCGCTTCGGCGGCGACGAGACCAGGGCGGCGAAGGTCTACGAGGGTGTGGCCGAGCCCCTCACCGCCGACGACGTCGCCGACACCATCACCTGGGCGGTCACCCGCCCCAGCCACGTCAACATCGACCTCCTCGTCGTCCGCCCCCGCGCCCAGGCGTCCAACACGAAGGTGCACAGGGAGCTGTCATGACACAGGACGATCGCAAGGACCCCCACAACGAACGCCAGATGTGGTGGTGGCTCGGCTACTTCCTCTTCGGCATCCACATCGTGGCCTTCGTGATGATCTACGCGGTGACCCACGCCCCCAAGTAACCCGGAGCGGCGAGTTAACTCACAAGGGCGATCCTCACCGATCACCCGACCGCAGTCCGAACAGTCGACCTAGGCTCGCGCCACAACATCAAAACGACGGCCCCCGGCCGGGCGGCATCCCGCCCGAGGGCCTGACCAGCAAGGAAGGAATCACTTCCTCATGGCTGACTGCGAGCCTAGCGTCCACCAATTCATGGACCTGACGGTCCCCGAGTACGCGTACATGTTCGGCTTTCTACAGGCGGACGAGCACCTACAGAGGGGCGTCGGGCAAAAGGGCAAGTTATCCGTCGAGATCAACGCCCGCGACGTCGAACTCCTGCGAAAGTTTCAGAAGCTCACGCCGTACTACACCAGCATCACCGAGCGCACTCGGTCAACGAACTTCGCCAGGGCTCACAACTCGGCGGCCTGGACCCTGTGTTCCCTGGAGGCCAGGACCAGGCTCAACGAACTGGGCCTCCCCTACGGCCGCAAGTCGAGAACGATCACCCCGCCCAACGGCGAGTTCTCACGTCACGACTACCTACGCGGGGTCATCGACGCGGACGGCTCGGTCGGCTACACCAGCAGAGGCTTCCCCTTCGTCTCCCTGACGACGGCCAGCACCGCTATCGCGGAGTACTTGTCCTGCTACGCCAAGGAAGTGACGGGAGCCCAGCGGACCACCAAGCGCAATTCGCGGGACGGCATCTACAACGTTCTCTACACCATGGAGGCCGCTCAGGATCTGGCACTCGACCTCTACTATCCCGGCTGCCTTTCCTTGCAGCGCAAGTACGCCGCTGCCGATGCCCTCGCTGACTGGACACGCCCCGCGACGATGAGGGCTGCCTACACGGCACGCCGCTGGAGCGAATTCGAAGACCGGATCTTGCTAAGGCACAACAGCCCGACTTCGGCCGCCGAAGCACTCGGTAGAACCGTCCAGAGCTGCAGCCTTCGCCTTTGGCGTCTCCGCAGCGGCCAAGTACCCATGCCCGGCAACCAGTGAAAAAGCGCCTGAGGCCCCCGATAGCGACCGGGGGCCTCAGGCGTCCGTCAGCCCTTCACACACACGACCTGCTTCAGCTTCGCCACGACCTGCACCAGATCGCGCTGCTGATCGATGACCTGCTCGATCGGCTTGTAGGCGCCCGGGATCTCGTCCACGACACCGGAGTCCTTACGGCACTCCACGCCACGGGTCTGCTCCGCCAGATCCTTTGTCGAGAACCGCCGCTTGGCCGCATTGCGGCTCATGCGCCGACCCGCGCCGTGCGACGCCGAGTTGAAGGACCGCTCGTTACCGAGACCCTTCACGATGTACGAGCCCGTTCCCATCGAACCCGGAATGATCCCGTACTCGCCGGAGCCGGCCCGGATCGCGCCCTTACGAGTCACGAGCAGATCCATGCCCTCGTACCGCTCCTCGGCCACATAATTGTGGTGACACGAAATCTCCGGCTCGAAGGTCGGCTTCCCCTTCTTGAACTCCTTGCGGATGACGTCCTTGAGGAGAGCCATCATGATCGTGCGGTTGTACTTGGCGTACTCCTGCGCCCAGAACAAGTCGTTTCGGTACGCCTGCATCTGCGGTGTGTCCGCCACGAAGACCGCGAGATCACGATCGACCAGGCCCTGGTTGTGCGGGAGCTTCTGGGCCACACCGATGTGATGCTCGGCCAGTTCCTTGCCGATGTTCCTTGATCCGGAGTGCAACATGAGCCAGACCGAATCGTCTGAATCTACGCAGACTTCGACAAAGTGATTGCCCTGGCCAAGGGTTCCCATTTGCGTAGCCGCCCGCTCCTTGCGGAAGTGGACCGCGTCAGCGACCCGGTCGAACCTCTCCCAGAAGTCGTCCCAACCTCCGGTGGCCAACCCATGGAAGCGCCCCGGCTCCACAGGACTGTCGTGCATCCCCCGCCCCACCGGAATCGCCTGCTCGATCTTCGACCGCAGCCGGGACAGGTCGCCCGGCAGGTCGTTCGCCGTCAGGGACGTCTTCACCGCCGACATCCCGCAGCCGATGTCCACGCCGACCGCCGCGGGGCACACGGCCCCGCGCATCGCGATGACGGACCCGACCGTCGCGCCCTTTCCGTAATGCACGTCCGGCATCACGGCGAGGCCCTTGATCCACGGCAGGGTCGCGACGTTCTGGAGCTGCTGGAGTGCGGAGCCCTCGATCGTCGCCGGGTCGGCCCACATACGGATGGGAACCTTCGCGCCCGGCACCTCCACGTACGACATATCGTCCTCAATCCCCCGGAAACAAAACACAAGTCTGAAAACGCAAAACCGGCGCCAGGGTCGATGAAAAGGGACAACGGACCGGCGTCCACGGTGGTGCGTGCGATACACATTGTCTCCAGTGGGCGCCCCCGCGCGGCAAGCGAATAACCAGCGGGGACACTGAGAGACCGGCAGCGGACCGACCACACAGCCACCGTCGAGAGGAGCCTGACCGTGCAGCGGAAGGCCTACGTATCCGGCGTCGCAGCCCTCCTCGCGGCACTGCTGGCCGGCTGCACCGGCAGCTCCGACAGCGGCGGCGCGACCGACGACTCCAACCCGGGCGACACCGGCACGGCGACCGCGACGGCCGAACCCGGCCGCTACCGCACGCTCCCGGAGCCGTGTGGCGTGGTCGGCGAGGACACCCTCGACTCGCTCCTGCCGGGCATCCAGGAGCTCACGAACGCCGACCAGCAGGAGAAGGCGTACGAGGGCACGCCGACGCTCACCTACGACACCGACCGCAAGATCGGCTGTCGTTGGAAGGTGGATTCGGCCGACGCCACCGACCACCTCTTCGTCGGCTTCGAGCGCGTCGTGTCGTACGACACCGCGGTCAGCGACGACAGCGAGGCCGAGCAGCTCTTCGCGACCAAGCAGGAGGCGGCGGACCTGCCCGAGCCGGCGAGTTCGGACAGTGACACCGCGGGCGGCGAGGGCACCGCGAGCACCGATCCGTCGGCCGACGCCGGCGGCAGCCCGAGCGGCTCGCCCTCCTCCTCGGCGGCCAACTCCGCGTCACCGTCGGTTTCATCCAGCGCCTCCCCCTCCTCGTCCGCGTCCACCGACGACGCGGCCGCCGCCGAACTCCAGCCCCGGGTACTGGAGGACCTCGGTGACGAGGCGTTCCTCGACGACCGGCTCGCCGGTTCCGGTTCGACGGCTCGGCAGCGCACGGTGACTGTGGCGTTCCGCACGTCCAACGTGATCGTGACCATCGAGTACGAGGAGCAGCCGGCGGCCGTGGGCGTGGTCCCGGACAGCGAGGAAATGCAGGACAGGGCCCAGAAACTGGCCGCCCGGCTGGCGGACGCGCTGTCGGACTAGCGCCCGTTCTTCACTCCTCCACCCCCTTGTGCGACGTAACCGAAACGAGACCGCACAGCTTCTTCACCGCGTACCGTGGCCCCTCGGACCCGATCCGACCGCAGGAACCACAGTGGCAGTCATGAGTGAAGGAACCATGCAGCGAGCAGTGAAGCGAGACGAGCATGACCGGCGTGACCAGCGCGAGCAGCGGGCGAGGGGCCTGCGCCGAGCCGTTGTCTGCGCGGCCGCAGTCCCCGTGATGCTGATCGCCGCGGGCTGCTCCTCGGACTCCGGTTCGGGTGACAAGGCCGCCGACGACAGCGGCACGAAGTCTTCGGCGTCGTCGTCCGCGAGCCCGTCGCCGACGGTGCAGGCGGCCGTGTACAAGTCGATCCCGGACGCGTGCAAGGTGCTGGGGAAGAAGACGCTCGAGGATCTGGTTCCCGAGGCCAAGTCCGGCAAGAAGGGCTCGTCGGACGATGCGTCGACGCGCGGCTCCTGCTCCTGGAGCAGCCTGGACAACAACGGTGTGAAGGGCTCGCAGTTCCGGTGGCTCAATGTGTCCCTGCTGCGCTTCGAGTCCGATGTGACGCGCGGCTCGGGCGAGGATCTGGCGCAGGGGTACTACGAGACGCAGGTGCAGGACGCGAAGTCGGTGTCCGGTGCGAAGAGCCTGAAGTCGGAGCCGGTCGCCGGGGTGGGGGACCAGGCGACGGCGGTGCGCTACGACCTGAAGAAGAAGGAGGGTTCCTTCAAGCAGCAGACGGTCGTGGCCCGGGTCGAGAACGTCGTGGTGACGCTGGACTACAACGGTGCCGGTCTCGCCGGTGAGAAGACCCCGAGCGCGGACACCCTGAACAAGCTCGCCCAGAAGGCGATCAAGGAGGCCGTGGCCGCGGTGGCCGAGGCCAACGACGGCGGCGGTGCGGGCACGCCGAGCAGCGCCCCCTCGAAGTCGGCTTCGAAGTCTGCGTCCGGCAGCTCGTAGAAGGCGGCGTCCAGCTCCCCGTCCAAGTCAGCGGCGAAGAAGAGCTGACCGTCACACCCGGCATGGCGTTGGGTCACAACGCGCAGCTCAGCGAAGCCCTTTGGGCGGGCCCGGTCCGATAACGGTCCGGGCTCGTGCCGTACCGGGAGAACGTTCGCCGTACGGATGTGCCACTCTGTTGCGCGCAACAACACGCAAGGGGAGGGGAGTACGAGTGGCCGGGCCACCGCAGCTGACTCGGATGCACCGCGTTCTCATCGGCGTGGTCGTGTTCGGCGCCGTGATCATCGCCGGCATCGGCTTCGCCGGTTCGTACGCAGCCGTCCGCGAGCTGGCCATCCAGAAGGGCTTCGGGAACTTCAGTTATGTGTTCCCGATCGGCATCGACGCGGGCATCTGTGTCCTGCTCGCCCTTGACCTCCTGCTGACCTGGATCCGGATACCGTTCCCGCTGCTGCGGCAGACCGCCTGGCTGCTGACGGCCGCGACGATCGCGTTCAACGGGGCGGCGGCGTGGCCGGATCCGCTGGGCGTGGGCATGCACGCGGTGATCCCGATCCTGTTCGTGGTGGCCGTGGAGGCCGCCCGGCATGCGATCGGCCGTATAGCGGACATCACGGCCGACAAGCACATGGAGGGTGTCCGCCTCACGCGCTGGCTGCTCTCGCCGTTGCCGACGTTCCTGCTGTGGCGCCGTATGAAGCTGTGGGAGCTGCGCTCCTACGAGCAGGTCATCAAGCTGGAGCAGGAGCGCCTGGTGTATCAGGCCCGGCTGCGTTCGCGCTTCGGCCGGGCGTGGCGCCGCAAGGCGCCGGTGGAGTCGCTGATGCCGCTGCGTCTGGCGCGTTACGGCGTTCCGCTCGCGGACACGGCTCCGGCGGGCCTGGCCGCGGCGGGCATCGAGCCGGCGGTGCTGCCGCCGGCTCGGCAGCAGGTCCTGGGCGTGGCGCCCGCGGCCGAGGTGGCCGCGTCGGCGCCCGCGCCGGCCGCCGCTGCTCCGGCACCGGTCCCGCAGCAGCGGTCGGCGCCCTCGGGCGAGCAGCGTCCCGAGCTGGCGGGGCCGCCGGTGCCGGGTCGGCAGGAGTATGTGCAGGACTGGTTCAACACGCCTCGCCAGGTCGAGTACCAGGGCGGCTACGACGCTTCGTACGACCCGCAGGAGCACTACGAGGAGTGGTACCAGGAGCAGGTCCAGGCGGAGCAGTACCAGGACCAGTACGTGGAGGAGCCCCCGGTCCAGGAGCCCTCTCCGGAGGACACCGGTACCTTTCCGATCCCGGTGACGCCCAACCGCACCCGTCAGCTGGGCGAGGGCGGCGGCACCCCGGCGCCGGCGCCGGGCGAGGAGGACTACTACCTGGTGTTCCGTGAGTCGATCAAGGGCGGGAACGGCGCGCCGACTCCGCGCGGGTTCATCGCCGACGTCGAGGCGACGTACGGCGTCACGCTGGAGGAGGCGGAGTCCAAGCGGATGGTGAACCGCTTCTCCAACCGTCTGAACGCGGAGCTGACGGACGAGCACATCGCCTGACACGGACGGCGCCCGAGGCGCATGGGAAGGGGCCCCCGACGGTTCGGGGGCCCCTTTCTCCGTCTGGCCGGCTGCTACTCGCCGAGCAGGCGCCGCACTCGCTCCTGCCCGACCGCGAGAAGCAGGGTGGGCAGTCGTGGTCCGGTGTCCCGGCTCACCAGCAGGTGGTAGAGCAGGGCGAAGAACGTCCGCTGGGCGGTCTTGATCTCGGCGGGCAGTTCCTTGGGGGTGGCGTCGGCGGAGAACCCGGCCTGCACCTTGGGCACGCCGTAGACGAGGTGGGTGAGCCCGTCGAGCGACCAGTGCTCGGCGAGGCCGTCGAGCAGCAGCCGCAGCGACTGCCGGGTGTCCTCGTCGAGGGACTTCAGCAGTTCGCCGTCGGGCTCCTCGCGCACGATGGTCCGCTGGTCGGCGGGTACCTGGGTGTTGATCCACGCCTCGGCCCTGTCGTACCGGGGGCGGGCCTCGTCCAGGGTTGCGAGGGGGTTCTCCGGGTCGAGTTCGGAGAGGATGCGCAGCGCCTGGTCCTGGTGTCCTGCGGTGATGTCGGCGACGGAGGCGAGCGTCCGGTACGGCATCGGGCGTGCCGTGCGCGGCAGCTCTCCCGCGGCGGTGCGCACGGCGCGGGAGTGCGCGGCGATGTCGGCGGGCAGCGCGGAGCCGTCCTGGACCTTGGCGTCCAGTTTGTCCCACTCGTCGTAGAGCCGCTGGATCTCCTGGTCGAAGGCGATCTTGAAGGACTGGTTGGGCCGGCGGCGGGCGTAGAGCCAGCGCAGGATCTGCGGCTCCATGATCTTCAGGGCGTCGGCCGGGGTGGGCACCCCGCCGCGCGAGGAGGACATCTTCGCCATGCCGCTGATGCCGACGAAGGCGTACATCGGCCCGATGGGCTGCTTGCCGCCGAAGATCCCGACGATCTGCCCGCCGACCTGGAAGCTGGAGCCGGGCGAGGAGTGGTCGACACCGCTGGGTTCGAAGACGACGCCTTCGTAGGCCCAGCGCATGGGCCAGTCGACCTTCCAGACCAGCTTGCCGCGGTTGAACTCGTTCAGCCGGACGGTCTCGGAGAAGCCGCATTCGTTGCAGGTGTACGACAGCTCGGTGGTGTCGTCGATGTAGGAGGTGACGGTGGTGAGGTCCTTCTCGCAGTTGCCGCAGTAGGGCTTGTACGGGAAGTACCCGGCGGAGCCGGAGCTGCCGTCGTCCTCGCCGGCCGCGCCGGAGCCCTCGGCGGCCTCCAGCTCGGCCTCGTCGAGGGGCTTCTGCGACTTCTTGGCGCCGCCCTTGGGCTTGGTGCGGTACTGGGCGAGCACGGCGTCGATGTCGCCGCGGTGCTTCATGGCGTGCAGGATCTGCTCGCGGTACACGCCGGAGGTGTACTGCGCGGTCTGGCTGATCCCGTCGAACTCCACGCCGAGCTCGGCGAGCGAGGCGACCATCGCGGCCTTGAAGTGCTCGGCCCAGTTCGGGTACGACGACCCGTGCGGCGCGGGCACGGAGGTCAGCGGCTTGCCGATGTGCTGGGCCCACGACTCGTCGACGCCGGCGATGCCGGCCGGCACCTTGCGGTAGCGGTCGTAGTCGTCCCAGGAGATCAGGTGCCGGACGTCGCGCCCGCGCCGCCGGATCTCGTCGGCGACCAGGTGCGGGGTCATGACCTCGCGCAGGTTGCCCAGATGGATGGGGCCGGAGGGGGAGAGTCCGGACGCGACGACGACCGGTTTGCCCGGGGCCCGACGCTCCGACTCCTCGATGACCTCATCCGCGAAACGGGAGACCCAGTCGGTGGTCTCGGTGCTCTGAGCCACGATCGGCACGTCCTTCTTTCTCCAGGGCAGCCGTACGGTCAACGGCCGGCACTGCATTCTCCCAGACGGCCTCCCGGTCGAGAAAACGGCTTTACCACCCATGGGATACTGACTGCGTCCATCCGACCCACGAGGAGAACGGCTCCCCATTCCATGGCCTCGGTCACGCCTCTCAGCGCCTCCGTCGAACAGCAGCTCACGTCCGCCCTCTCGGCCACCCTGCCGGAGGCGACCGACGTCGACCCGCTGCTGCGACGTAGCGACCGGGCGGACTACCAGGCGAACGGCATCCTCGCCCTCGCCAAGAAGGCCGGGTCGAACCCGCGGGAGCTCGCCACCCAGGTCGTCGCCGGCATCACCACCGGTGACGTGATCGAGGACGTCGAGGTCTCCGGCCCCGGCTTCCTCAACATCACCCTCACGGACCGGGCGATCACCGAGAACCTGGCCGCGCGGTACGCCGACGGCGACCGGCTCGGCGTGGCGCCCAAGGCCGAGCCCGGCATCACGGTCGTCGACTACGCCCAGCCGAACGTGGCCAAGGAGATGCACGTCGGCCATCTGCGCTCCGCGGTGATCGGCGACGCCCTGCGCGGCATGCTCGACTTCACCGGTGAGAGGACGATCGGCCGGCACCACATCGGCGACTGGGGCACCCAGTTCGGCATGCTCATCCAGCACCTGTTCGAGAACCCCGGCGAGCTGGCCCCTGCGGCCGACGTCGACGGCGAGCAGGCGATGAGCAACCTGAACCGGGTGTACAAGGCGTCGCGCGCGGTCTTCGACTCGGACGAGGAGTTCAAGGAGCGGGCCCGTAAGCGGGTCGTCGCCCTGCAGTCCGGCGACGAGGAGACGCTGGAGCTGTGGCAGCAGTTCGTCGACGAGTCGAAGGTCTACTTCTACTCCGTCTTCGAGAAGCTCGACATGGAGATCCGCGACGAAGAGATCGTCGGTGAGTCCGCGTACAACGACGGCATGCCCGAGACCGCCCGTCTTCTGGAGGAGATGGGTGTCGCGGAGCGTTCCGAGGGCGCGCTCGTCGTGTTCTTCGACGACATCCGCGGCAAGGACGACAAGCCGGTCCCGCTGATCGTGCAGAAGGCCGACGGCGGCTTCGGCTACGCGGCCTCCGACCTGACGGCGATCCGCAACCGGATCACGGACCTCAACGCCACGTCCCTGATCTATGTCGTGGACGTGCGGCAGTCGCTGCACTTCAAGATGGTCTTCGAGGCGGCGCGCAGGGCCGGCTGGCTGACCGACGAGGTCACCGCGCACAACATGGGCTACGGCACGGTGCTGGGCGCGGACGGCAAGCCGTTCAAGACGCGCGAGGGCGAGACCGTACGCCTTGAGGACCTGCTCGACGAGGCGGTGCAGCGGGCCGCCGAGGTGGTCCGGGAGAAGGCGCAGGACCTGACCGAGGACGAGATCCAGGAGCGGGCGCAGCAGGTCGGCATCGGCGCCGTGAAGTACGCCGACCTGTCGACGTCGCCGAACCGGGACTACAAGTTCGACCTGGACCAGATGGTCTCGCTGAACGGCGACACGTCCGTCTACCTCCAGTACGCGTACGCCCGTATCCAGTCGATCCTGCGCAAGGCGGGCGACGTCCGGCCCGTCGCGCACGCGGAGCTGGAACTGCACGCTGCGGAGCGGGCGTTGGGCCTGCACCTGGACGCGTTCGGGGACACGGTCTTCGAGGCGGCGGCGGAGTACGCCCCGCACAAGCTGGCCGCGTACCTGTACCAGCTGGCGTCGCTGTACACGTCGTTCTACGACAAGTGTCCGGTGCTGAAGGCCGAGTCGCCCGAGCAGGTCGAGAACCGTCTGCTGCTGTGCGACATGACGGCCCGCACGCTCCACCGGGGCATGGCCCTGCTGGGCATCCGGACGCCCGAGCGCCTCTGAGCCTGTGACGTGAGGCCGCGGCCCGTCCTCCCCGCGGGGAGGACGGGCCGCGGTCATGTCGGGCCGACGGCTCAGCAGTACTGCTTGGAGTCGGCCGCGAAGTCCTTGAAGGCGGCCTTGGTGCCCGATCCGGCGATGCCGTCGATCGCGCCGGGGTAGCCGTGGTACGCCTTCAGGTCACGTTGCAGGGCCTTGATGGTGTTCGGGCCGACGATCCCGTCGATGCTGTCGTTGTAGCCCCAGTGCGCCTTGAGCCAGCGCTGGAGCGCCTTCCAGCTGTTGGTGCCGAGCTGCCCGTCGAGGGCGCCGGTGTAGCCCCAGTAGTCCTGGATCCAGCACTGGACGTAGCGGGCCTGAGTGGTGCTCAGGCCGAGGTTGTTCACCGCGAGGACGCCGACTTCGGAGCGCACGGCCGGCTTCGCGTCCGAGGCGGCGAAGGACGTGCCCGCGGTCGCGAGGCTTCCGGCGGCGAGGCCGACGACGGCGCCGGCGCTCACGAGGGTCCTCGTCCAGATGTTCGCTCGCATGTGTCTCCCTCTCGCTCTGGTTGGGGTGCCGGCCCCCTGCCGGCGGCTGGTGCGACGAGAGTGCGGGGCGGGCGGCGAGGGTTGCCAGGGCCGTCGCACAAGTGACGTCATCGTGGGACGTCCTACACGCTGACCTGCGCGGACACTTCCGGCCTGGGCGGCACGGCGGGACGGGTGTGGCGGGGTGGGTGGCCGATTCCGTACCGGTGCCGGAACCGACTTCCGGTGCGGGCCGTGGATGCTGTTGCAGAATGCGGCGGGGGCGCGGGGGCCGCTGACCACGGACCGCGGGCCCGGACCGTGAACGCGAATGGGGGGAACATGTCGCGTTGGGCAGCGCTGCCCGCGGAACTGGATCCGCGCGTGCGGCAGTTGGTGGTGCGGTTGCGTCGGCTGAAGGATCACAGCGGGCTGAGCCTGCGGCAGCTGGCGGCGCGGACGGGGTACAGCCAGAAGTCGTGGGAGCGGTATCTGGGCGGCCGGTCGCTGCCGCCGCGGGAGGCCGTCGAAGCGTTGGCCGGGGCGGTGGCCGAGGATCCGACGCGGTTGCTGGCGTTGCACGAGGTGGCGGCGGAGGCGTGGCGGAACGGACGCCGCGAGGCGCCGGCCGGAGAGCCCGAGCGGGAGCCGCTCGTGGCGCCCGGGAGCCTCTCCGTCGAGGTCGCCGGCCCTGTGCCGCCCGGCCGTTCGCTGCGGGTCGCCCTCGTGGCGGGGGCCGTGGCGCTGGTGCTGGCGCTCTCCACGGCCGTGCTCGTCGTCGTCCGGCTGAGCGGCGGCGACCAGGCACAGCCGACTTCGCCCCTGGCGGCGACCGGCGGACGGTCTTCCCCGGTGGTGTCCGCGTCGGCCCCGCCCTCGGCACCGGTGTACACCTGCCGTCTCGAACGGGTCGACGGCCACTGGTACGCGGGCCTCAGCCGCACCCGGGACGCCATCCTGGCAGGCGGCCAGGCGGGGCCGGACGTCGCCGAGGCGCAGTGTCTGCTGCGCCGGGCGGGGATTTCGCCGGGTGCCGTCGACGGGATCTTCGGGCCGGTGACGGAGCGGGCGGTCAGGCAGGTGCAGCGGCGGGCGGGTCTGGTGGTGGACGGCATCATCGGGCCGCACACCTGGAAGGCTCTACGGGGATGACGGCGCCGTCGCCGGAACGGGCCCGGCTGGCCGCCGTGCTGCGGGAGTTGAAGGGCCGCACCGGCCTGAGCCTGGCCGGGCTGGCGGCCAAGACCGCGTTCAGCAAGTCGTCCTGGGACCGCTACCTCAACGGCAGGACGCTGCCGCCGCGCGACGCGGTGCAGGAGCTGTGCCGCCTTGCCGGGGAGCCGGAGGGGCGCTGTCTGGCGCTGTGGGAGATCGCCGAGTCGGAGGGGAGCGGGCGGGCGGCGGCTCCGCCCCCTGAAGAGGCCGCGCCCGGCGAGGACGACGGCGCGCGGGGCTCGGCGGACCGGAGTTCCGCGCACCGCCGCGCGACGCTGGTCGCGGTTCTCGCGTCGGTGTCCGCCGTGGCCGTCGGGGGTGTCGCGGCGGCGGCCCTGCTGCTGCCGGACCCCGGCGGCGGGCCCGGGGCGTCGCTGTCGCCGCCGCCGTCCGCGGCCGGGCCGCGCTGCCGGGGGGAGGTCTGTGAGGGCAAGAGCCCGATGTGGATGAAGTGCGCGGCGGCGCCGCTGACCCTCGCCTCGTACCGGACCGCGACCGGTGCCTCGCTGGAGCTGCGCTACAGCCAGGAGTGCGGGACGAGTTGGGCCCGGATGTGGGGGACGCGGATCGGCGACCGGCTGGAGATGTCGGCAACCGGAGTCGGCGGAGTCGGCGCCGGGCACGGCCGCGTCCGCAGCGTGGAGATCCAGAACGGCGTCGACGCGGACTCCTACGTCTACACGCCCATGACCGCGGCCGACCCGGGCAGCGTCGTGCGGGCCTGCTTCGACCCGGTGGCCGGCAGCGGCGAGGAGTGCTTCGACAGCCGGGTGGTGAGGTAAGTCGATGTCAGTGCCACCCCCTACAGTCACCGGCATGGCGACTCTTCCCAACCCGCTGCCGAAGCTCACGAGCGACCCCACGGGTGCCGCTCTCGGTCTCCAACTCCCGCCCGGGCGGCTCGTCGACGCGACCGACGAGGGCCCTTGGCACGAGCCCTTGCTGTGGCTCGCGGACGAGAAGGCGGCGCCAGGTGACTGGGCCACGCTGGCCCCGGCCCGGCGGTCCGCCGGCCTGCTGCCGGTCGTAGTCGACGCAGGCGGCCTGCACGGCGGCCCGCAGGACTGGGAGCTGGCGCCCGACGCGGTGTCGTACCCGGGAGATCACGACGCCGACGAGGTGCTGGCGGATCTCTGGGAGGAGTACGCCGCCGGGGAGACGCAGGAGGACTGGCCGGGCCTGGCCGACGCCACCGCGGACCCGGACTCCGGCTCCGGCTCCCGCTCCGCGGAGGACCCGGACGCCGTGGCCATGGACATCGCGGACGACCTCGTGGAGAGGGGCGGCCTGCTGGAGGAGCCCCGCCTCGCGCTCGTCCCGGCCCGCCGCAGCGCGGACATCCCGGCGGCGATCGGCTGGTCGGGCCCGGTGAACCACGAGGGCGACACCGCCCGCCTGTGCGCGGTGCTCCGCTCGTGGGAGGACCGCTTCGGCATACGCGTCGTGGCGCTCGGCTTCGACCACCTGCTCGTCTCCGTCGCGTTCCCGCCGGTCACCCTGGCCGAGGCGGAGGCCGTCGCCGCCGAGCACTTCGCGTTCTGCCCGGACAACATCCTCCAGAGCGGCGACACCGGCATCCGCGCCTATGCCGAGAACCGTCTGCTGGGCCGGCCGGCCTGGCACTTCTGGTGGGACTGACGGCCCGCCCTCACGCGGGCGGCGGCAGCGTCATCCCGTCGGAGGCTTCGATCCCGAACTCCTCGTCCAGCAGCCGCCGCGCCTCCGCCTCCCCCGTCACCTCACGCTCCACGACCGTTCCGTCCGCCCGCGTCTCGGCGAGGAGCCGGCCGTTTTCCCGGGGCCCGGCCCCCGCCGCCCCGCGCACAGGGGTCCGGGATACGGACCCGCCGCCCCGCACACTGGCCCGGCCGCCGGGACCGGCGGCTTCCGGCGTCCCACAGCCAGCCGTCGGCATCCGACGTCCCCGCAGGTCAGCGACCGTCCCACGGCTCGGGCGTCCCGAATTGGCGGTCCATGGTGGCGGTCGGGACGGATGATCGCGCAGGCTGGAGGGCGACCCCGACCCCCACCCATGGAGAGGGCCGCGCCATGTCCGCGTCCGCACACCCCCCTCGCTCCCGGGCCCGGCTGCTCGCCGCCACGCTGGTGGCGGTCGCCGTACTCGCGCTCACCGCGTGCGAGGACGGCCAGGGCCTGCGCGACGAGGGTCCGTCGACCCCGACCAGTCCGACGGCGACGTCGCCCACGACGCCGCCTCCGCCGGACGGCGGCGGGTGACGGTCCGCGGTTACTGCCGGCCCAGCTTCTGCGCGGCCTCCGTCGCCCAGTAGGTGAGGATGTTGCGCGCGCCGGCCCGCTTGATGCCGGTCAGCGTCTCGAAGATCGCACGGTCCCGGTCGATCCAGCCCTTCTCGGCGGCGGCCTCGATCATCGAGAACTCGCCGGAGATCTGGTAGGCGGCCACCGGCACGTCCACCGCGTCGGCGACCCGGGCCAGGATGTCGAGGTAGGGCCCGGCCGGCTTGACCATCACCATGTCGGCGCCCTCCTCCAGGTCGAGGGCCAGCTCGCGCATCGACTCCCGGACGTTCGCGGGGTCCTGCTGATACGTCTTGCGGTCGCCCTTGAGCGAGGAGGCGACGGCCTCGCGGAAGGGCCCGTAGAAGGCGGAGGCGTACTTGGCGGTGTAGGCGAGGATCGCGACGTCCTCCCGCCCGATCTGGTCGAGCGCGTCACGCACGACGCCGATCTGCCCGTCCATCATGCCGCTGGGCCCCACGACATGGGCCCCGGCGTCGGCCTGCACCTGCGCCATCTCGGCGTAGCGCTCCAGGGTCGCGTCGTTGTCGACGCGCCCTTCGTCGTCCAGCACTCCGCAGTGCCCGTGGTCGGTGGTCTCGTCCAGGCACAGGTCGGACATGACGAGCAGGTCGTCGCCCACCTCGGCGCGCACGTCGCGGATGGCGACCTGGAGGATGCCGTCGGGATCCGTCCCCGGCGTCCCGAGCGCGTCCTTCTTGCCCTCCTCGGGCACGCCGAAGAGCATGATCCCGGAGACACCGGCCTGCACGGCCTCCAGCGCCGCCTTCTTCAGGCTGTCCCGCGTGTGCTGGACGACCCCCGGCATGGTGGCGATCGGCACCGGCTCGCCGACACCCTCGCGGACGAAGGCCGGGAGGATGAAGTCGGCGGGGTGCAGCCTGGTCTCGGCGACCATGCGCCGCATGACGGGGGTGGTCCGCAGACGCCGCGGCCGAGTACCGGGAAAGGATCCGTACGTCGTCATGCCACCTACGCTACGCCCGCCCCGGCAGCACCTTTGCCGACTGGCCGTCGGGACGGCCGTACGCCGCGCACGGCCCCGCATGCGGCCCCCCGGCACCCGGGTCCATCCTGAAGAGAGGCCCTCAGGGACACCGTGCACCGTCCGGCCCCGAGAGCCAGGGCCTCAAGGACCCGACGGCCCCGCCCTCCCCGCTTCGCCGCCGCCGTCCCTCCGTACGTACGCGCACCACGGAGGACGCGATGACCGCCACCCATCACAACATCCCCGATCTGTTCGCCCTGTCCGACATCCGCGGCCCGGTCCTGCGTCCCGGCGACGACGGCTACGCCGACGAGGTCACCGGCTTCAACCTGGCCGCGCTGCACACCCCCGAGGTGGTCGTGGGTGCGACAGGCGCCGACGACGTGGTCGCGGCGCTGCGCTGGGCCACGGCCACGAACACTCCCGTCGCGATCCAGGCGACGGGCCACGGGGCGAACTTCCCCATCGACCACGGCCTGCTGGTCACCACGATGCGCATGGCCGACGTACGCATCGATCCGGACCGGCGCCTCGCCACCGCCGGGGCCGGGGCGAAGTGGCGCCATGTCCTGGACGCCGCCGCGCCGCACGGCCTCGCCGCACTCTGCGGCACATCGACGGACGCCGGTGTGGTCGGCTACACCCTGGGCGGCGGCCTCCCCGCCCTCGGCCGCACCTACGGCTACGCGGCCGACCTTGTCCGCTCGTTCCAGGTGGCCACACCGGACGGCACACTCCGCGAGTCCGACCCCGAGCACGAACCGGAGCTGTTCTGGGCGCTGCGCGGCGGCAAGGGCAACGTGGGAGTGGTGACGTCGCTGACCTTCGAGCTGCTCCCGCTCGCCACCCTCCTCGGCGGCGGCATCCACTGCCCGGGCGAGCACGCGCAGGCACTTCTGACGGCCTGGGCCGACTGGACGCACGAGGTCCCGGACGAGATGTGCACGGCGTTCAGCCTGCTGCGCCTGCCGCCCCTGCCCCAGATCCCCGAGCCCCTGCGCGGCGGCTTCTGGGCCAGGGTGGCGGTCGCCTGGACCGGCGACCCGAAGACGGGCGAAGAGCTGCTGTCCCCGATCCGCTCGGCGGCGCCGGTGACCGTCGACACGGTGGAGGAAATGCCGTACGCGGCGATGGACCGCATCTACATGGAGCCTCAGGACCCGCTTCCCGCCCTGGAGTCCTGCGCCCTGCTGCACGACCTGACCCCGGACGCCATCGGCGCGTTCCTCGACCGGGTCGGCCCGGACGTTCCGGACTGTCCCCTGCTGCTGGTGGAGATCCGGCACATGGGAGGGGCCCTGGCCCGACCCGCCCGGCTGGAGGACGCGATCTGCGCCCGGGACGCGGACTACTTCCTGGAGACCGTGGGTGTCCTGGCCGCCCCGCCCGCGGCCGAGGCGATCGAGGCCGCCGCGGCAGCCCTGCACACGGCGATGGCCCCCTACGGCACGGGGCGCACCATGGTCAACATCCACGGCACCCCGGGCGACGAGGCCGACCGCGCGCGGGCTTGGACGCCGGAGGTCTACGACCGCCTGTGCAGGGACAAGTCGACCTACGACCCGTCCAACCTGCTCAGCTTCGGCCACACGGTGACCCCTCCCGGCCCGTCCGGCGTTTGAGGACAAGGCCCGTTCAGGGCCGGCGACGGGGCCGAAGGGGCGGAGCCCCTTCAGGATGGGACGGGTAGGGGCGGCGGGGCGAGAACCTTCGGGCCCGCGCCCGCCACCGCCTCCGCACCTTTACGTCGTCGACCGCCGCCGACGCGCCCCCGGCCGCCGCTCGCTCGGCCGAGTCACCGGATCCCCGGCCTCGACCGCCGCGGCACGCCGCCGCAGCCCGAAGTCCGCCAGCGCCTCGGCCAGCTTGTGCACGGACGGCTCCGGAGCCATCACGTCCACCCGCAGCCCGTGTTCCTCGGCGGTCTTCGCGGTGGCGGGACCGATACAGGCGATCACGGTCACGTTGTGCGGCTTGCCGGCGATCCCCACGAGATTGCGCACCGTGGACGACGAGGTGAAGAGAACGGCGTCGAAGCCACCCCCCTTGATCGCCTCCCGGGTCTCCGCCGGCGGCGGCGAGGCCCGCACGGTCCGGTAGGCCGTGACGTCGTCGACCTCCCAGCCCAGCTCGATGAGCCCGGCCACCAGGGTCTCCGTGGCGATGTCGGCCCGCGGCAGGAACACGCGGTCGATCGGGTCGAAGACCGGGTCGTACGGCGGCCAGTCCTCCAGCAGCCCCGCGGCCGACTGCTCACCGCTCGGCACCAGGTCCGGCTTCACGCCGAAGGCGATGAGCGCCTTCGCGGTCTGCTCCCCCACCGCCGCGACCTTGATCCCGGCGAACGCACGGGCGTCGAGCCCGTACTCCTCGAACTTCTCCCGCACGGCCTTGACCGCGTTCACCGAGGTGAAGGCGATCCATTCGTACCGTCCGGTCACGAGCCCCTTGACGGCCCGCTCCATCTGCTGGGGCGTGCGCGGCGGCTCGACGGCGATCGTCGGCACCTCGTGCGGCACGGCCCCGTACGACCGCAGCTGGTCGGAGAGCGAAGCCGCCTGCTCCTTCGTACGCGGCACGAGCACCCGCCACCCGAAGAGCGGCTTGGACTCGAACCACGACAACTGGTCGCGCTGTGCTGCGGCGGAACGCTCACCGACCACGGCTATCACCGGCCGGCCGCCCTCGGGTGAGGGCAGCACCTTGGCCTGCTTCAGCGTCTGGGCGATGGTGCCCAGCGTCGCGGTCCAGGTCCGCTGCCGGGTCGTCGTACCGGCGACGGTGACCGTCAGCGGCGTGTCGGGCTTGCGTCCCGCCGAGACCAGTTCACCGGCGGCCGCGCCCACGGAGTCCAGCGTCGTCGACACGACCACGGTCCCGTCGGACGCGCCGACCTCGGTCCAGCACCGGTCGGACGCGGTGCGCGCGTCGACGAACCGCACGTCCGCGCCCTGCGCGTCGCGCAACGGGACGCCGGCGTAGGCGGGGACGCCGACGGCCGCGGCGACACCCGGTACGACCTCGAACGGCACACCGGCCGCGGCGCACGCGAGCATCTCGTTGGTGGCGTACGTGTCGAGCCCGGGATCCCCGGACACCGCACGCACGACCCGCCTGCCGCCGCGTGCGGCCTCCATGACAAGATGTGCGGCATCCCGCACCGCGGGTAGCCCAGCGGTCGTTGACGCGCCGTCAACAACCGCTAGTTGAGGCGTGCCTGTGCCCGGAACCGCGTCCGCATCGGGACCCGTGTCCGTGTGCACTTCGGCGATGCCGGCTCTGGCGTGCACGCGTACGACGTCGAGCACCTCGTGCTCGGCGACCAGTACGTCCGCGTTCGCCAGTGCCTCGACGGCGCGCAGAGTCAGCAGCCCCGGATCCCCGGGTCCGGCACCGAGGAAGGTGACGTGCCCGTGTTCAAGGCCGGCGGGAAGGGTGGTGGGGCTCACTGTGCTCGCTCCCCCATCAGACCGGCCGCGCCCTGGGCAAGCATCTCGGTAGCGAGTTCGCGACCGAGCGCCAGCGCTTGGTCGTGCGTCTCGGGCACGGGACCGGTGGTGGACAGCTGCACCATGCGCGAACCGTCGGTCGTGCCGACGACGCCACGCAGGCGCATTTCCTTGACAATCTGCCCGTCGGCCAAAAGGTCGGCCAGCGCCCCCACAGGGGCGGAGCAGCCGGCCTCCAGGGCGGCGAGCAGTGATCGCTCGGCGCTCACGGCGACCCGCGTGAACGGGTCGTCGAGCTCGCCGAGCGCGGCGACGAGGTCCGCGTTGTCCGCGGTGCACTCGATCGCCAGTGCCCCCTGGCCGGGGGCGGGCAAAACCGTGTCGACCGACAGGAAGTCGGTCACTTCTTCGCTGCGGCCGATGCGATTCAGGCCGGCCGCGGCCAGCACGACCGCGTCCAGCTCGCCGTCGCGCACGTACCGGATCCGGGTGTCGACGTTGCCGCGGATCGCGACCGTCTCGAAGTCCAGCCCGTGGCTGCGCGCGTACGCGTTCAGCTGGGCCATCCGGCGCGGCGAGCCCGTACCGATGCGCGCGCCGCGCGGCAGGTCGGTGAGCTTGAGGGCGTCCCGGGCGACGATCACGTCGCGCGGGTCCTCGCGCTCGGGGACGGCCGCCAGGGCCAGTTCCTCGGGCTGCGTGGTCGGCAGGTCCTTCAGGGAGTGCACCGCGAAGTCGACCTCGCCCCGCACGAGCGCGTCGCGCAGGGCGGTGACGAACACGCCGGTGCCGCCGATCTGCGCGAGGGCCTCGCGCGAGACATCGCCGTACGTGGTGATCTCGACGAGTTCGACGGCCCGTCCGGTCACCCGACGCACGGCGTCCGCGACCTGCCCGGACTGGGCCATGGCGAGCTTGCTGCGCCTGGTGCCGAGCCGTAGTGCCTGCTGAGTCATCGTGGGCCTCGGTTCTTCTCGGTGCTGTCCTCGGCGCGGGAGACGGAGGCCACCGTCTCCTGATCGAGGTCGAACAGGGTCCGCAGGGCGTCCGCGTACCCGGCGCCGCCGGGCTCGGCCGCGAGCTGCTTGACCCGCACGGTGGGGGCGTGCAGCAGCTTGTCGACCACGCGCCGCACGGTCTGCGTGATCTCACCGCGGTGCTTGTCGTCGAGGCCGGGCAGACGGCCCTCAAGGCGGGCGATCTCGTTCGCCACGACATCGGCGGCCATCGCTCGCAGCGCGACGACGGTGGGCGTGATGTGGGCGGCCCGCAGCGCGGCGCCGAAGGCGGCGACCTCGTCGGAGACGATCCGGCGGACCTGGTCGACGTCGGCCGCCATCGGGGCGTCGGCGGAGGCTTCCGCCAGCGACTCGATGTCCACCAGACGCACCCCGGTCAGCCGGTGCACGGCCGCGTCGATGTCGCGGGGCATGGCGAGGTCGAGCAGGGACAGCGCGGGCGCGGGCCGGGGCACGTCGATCACCGGCTCGGGCTTGCGGCGCTCGGGGATGCGGCCGACGGTGGCCGCGGTCGCGGCGAGCGCGGTGATCAGCTCGGCGTCGGCCTCGGGGCTGCGCCGGGCGGCCTCGCGCCGGTCGACGGCACTGCCCGCCGCCCACGCGGCGTGCTGCTCCAGGGTGGCCGCGTCCATCCCGGCGACGGCGGCCTCGCCGAGCACGGAGAAACCTCCCTGCACGGCGGCGACGTCCAGCGGGCAGTTCTCGTCGGTGCCGACGCTGGTGGGCGGCAGCGGGGTCTGCCGTACGTCGGCGCTGTCGGCGTTCGTCCTGGGGGCGGGCGCCCGGTCGGCCGTACGACCGCCGCTGCCGGCCCCGTCGAAGGCGACCGGACGACCGGTACGGCCCTCCACCGCGGCGGCGACCTCCTCGGCCGCGAGGACGAGGCCGGTCGCGCCGGTACAGGAAACGACGACGTCGGCACGTGTCAGCTCGACCGGCACCGACTCCATCGGTACCGCGCGGGCCAGCAGGTGCGTGTCGTCCGCCGCGTCGAGACCCGGTCCATATTGCTCTTCGAGCAGGGCCGCCAGGCGCTCGGCGCGGTCGGCGGTGCGGTTGGCGACGACGATCTCGGCGACCCCGGCCCGCGCGAGCGTGGCCGCGGCCAGCGAGGACATCGAACCGGCGCCGATGACCAGGGCCTTCTTGCCGCGGGCCCACGCCGTGACGTCCGCGCCCTCGGCCAGCTGCTGAAGGCCGAAGGTGACCAGGGACTGGCCGGCGCGGTCGATGCCGGTCTCGGAGTGGGCGCGCTTGCCGACCCGCAGGGCCTGCTGGAACAGGTCGTTCAGCAGCCGTCCGGCGCTGTGCAGTTCCTGCGCCTTGGCGAGGGAGTCCTTGATCTGCCCGAGGATCTGCCCCTCCCCGACGACCATGGAGTCGAGCCCGCAGGCCACCGAGAAGAAGTGGTGGACGGCCCGGTCCTCGTAGTGGACGTAGAGGTACGGCGTGAGCTCGTCCAGCCCCACCCCGCTGTGCTGGGCGAGCAGCGTGGACAGCTCGGCGACACCGGCGTGGAACTTGTCCACGTCGGCGTACAGCTCGATGCGGTTGCAGGTGGCGAGCACCGCGGCCTCGGTGGCGGGCTCGGCGGCGACCGTGTCCTGAAGCAGCTTGATCTGGGCGTCCGTGCCCAGCGCGGCCCGCTCCAGCACGCTGACCGGGGCGCTGCGGTGGCTCAGCCCCACGACGAGGAGACTCATGCCGGCATCACGGCGGGAACGTCCCCGTCGGGCCCCTGATCGGCGGAGTCGTCGGACCCCTCACGGGTGGCGGCGGCCGGTCCGGCGCCGTCGGTGTGGGCCTCCTCGCCCGCCTTGCGCTGCTCGTGGAAGGCGAGGATCTGCAGCTCGATGGAGAGGTCGACCTTGCGCACGTCGACACCGTCCGGGACGGTCAGCACGGTCGGCGCGAAGTTCAGGATGGAGGTCACACCGGCGGCCACGAGACGGTCGCAGACCGGCTGGGCGGCACCGGCGGGAGTGGCGATGACGCCGATGGACACGCCGTTCTCCTGGATGATCTTCTCCAGGCTGTCGGAGTGCTGCACCGGGATCCCGGCGACGGGCTTGCCGGCCATGGCCGGGTCGGCGTCGATGAGCGCGGCGACCCGGAAGCCGCGGGAGGCGAATCCGCCGTAGTTGGCGAGGGCGGCGCCGAGGTTGCCGATACCGACGATGACAACCGGCCAGTCCTGGGTCAGCCCGAGTTCGCGGGAGATCTGGTAGACGAGATACTCGACGTCGTAGCCGACACCGCGCGTTCCGTAGGACCCGAGGTACGAGAAGTCCTTGCGCAGCTTGGCGGAGTTGACCCCCGCCGCGGCCGCGAGCTCCTCGGAGGAGACCGTGGGTACCGAGCGCTCCGACAGTGCGGTCAGGGCGCGGAGGTACAGCGGAAGCCGGGCGACGGTGGCCTCGGGAATCCCTCGGCTACGGGTCGCCGGTCGGTGAGTTCGGCCAGTTGCCACGGTGCTCCTGCGGGTAGAGCGTGGGGGCAGGCGGTCACACGTACCTAGACCGCCCCGTCGAATGCAGGCTATGTCTTTGTGAACGCGTGCACAAAGATGGTGTCCGATTTGCCCGCCCAACGTGACCGGGCTCACGCACGCCCGGCGCACTGGTGTGGAACCGGCGCATACGCACCACCGTTCCTCAACTCTTGGGGGCAAAACCGCACACTCTCCTCAACGATCCCCGCCCCCGAGACCAAGTCGCCGTCGATCCTAAGCCGATTCCCGAGGACTTTGGACTACTCGGTCAGTGCTTTGCGGAGGCGATCCTCGTTCACGCGCCAGAAGGTGTGCTGGGCTCCGTCGACGAGGACGACGGGGATCTGTTCCCAGTACTGGTCGTGGAGTCGGGCGTCCCGGGTGATGTCCTTCCACTCCCAGGGAACCCCCAGCTCGCCGCAGATCCGCTCGACGACACTCTGTGCGTCATCACACAGATGGCAGTCGGGTTTGCCGATGAGGGTGACCAGCCGGTCCCCGGGGGACTTGGCCGCGGCGCGACGGAAGAGGGGGCTCATGTCAGCCATTCTCGCGCGCCCGAGCCCGGATGACCGGTCGTCGCCCGACCACGCCGTTTAACTGCGCGGTCGCGGAGAGTTCACGGCCTTCAAACCTCTCGACTCCGGAAGCACCGAACAGACTGGCTATGCTCACGGTCATGGCCGCTCTTGGATGGCTCACTCCCCGTAGGCGCTCCGCCACGGCGCGGAGCGTGTTGGCTGGCGAGGCTTCGGCGGAGGCCGCGCGCAAGTCCTCGCAGGAGGCGACAGAGGTCTCGGAGCCCTCGGAGGCCGAGCCGGAGTTCCCGGTGCTCGGCGACGAGCAGGCCGCGGCCTTCTTCGACCTGGACAACACCGTGATGCAAGGTGCCGCCCTCTTCCACTTCGGTCGGGGCCTGTACAAGCGGAAGTTCTTCGAGACCCGCGACCTCGCGAAGTTCGCCTGGCAGCAGGCGTGGTTCAGGCTCGCGGGCGTCGAGGATCCGGAACACATGCAGGAGGCCCGCGACTCGGCACTGTCGATCGTCAAGGGCCACCGCGTCGCCGAGCTCCAGTCGATCGGCGAGGAGATCTACGACGAGTACATGGCCGAGCGCATCTGGCCCGGCACCCGCGCCCTCGCCCAGGCCCACCTGGACGCGGGCCAGAAGGTGTGGCTCGTCACGGCGGCCCCGGTGGAGATCGCCACCGTGATCGCCCGCCGCCTGGGCCTGACCGGCGCCCTGGGCACGGTCGCGGAGTCGGTCGACGGCGTCTACACCGGCAAGCTGGTGGGCGAGCCGCTGCACGGCCCGGCGAAGGCGGAGGCGGTGCGCGCGCTGGCCTCGGCGGAGGGCCTGGACCTCGCCCGCTGCGCGGCGTACAGCGACTCGCACAACGACATCCCGATGCTCTCCCTGGTCGGTCACCCCTACGCCATCAACCCGGACACCAAGCTCCGCAAACACGCCCGCCACCTGGACTGGCGCCTGCGCGACTACCGCACGGGCCGGAAGGCGGCCAAGGTCGGCATCCCGGCCGCCGCCGGCGTCGGCGCGGTGGCCGGCGGCACGGCAGCGGCAATCGCCCTGCACCGCCGCCGCCGCTGAATGCGTCCGCACCGCCGTCACCGAGTCCCTCCGTACCGAGGCCGCCGCGGAATCCGCCCGCGACGGCCTCGGCGCGGTTTCGCGCGGCGGGGCACGCCCGGGCCGACCCGCCGATCCGCACCCCATACCCCCATGACTCCCTGTCCAGTCCCCTTGGCTGCACACGGCCACAACACGCCCTGGAGTCAGCCCCAACGCGGACGCAATCGATCAACAAACGGTCACTCTGCGGCACTTGATCGGGCGTCAATCGGTTACAGAAGAGACGCAATCGGTGATTTGAGCAACTGGGCGTAGCAGTGCCTGCACGAAGCGTTATTCTCCTCAGACGCAAACCGGTACCGCTCCGTCGCTACGACGGGTGAATGGTTCCGTACTGCACGTGATGGAAGCTCTGCCTCTGGGAGTCCCGTGTACCCACACGTCGGGGTTGACGCCTCGGGCCTGGCTACGCTGCGCGCAACGGTCCAAGACCTGTTGCGCGGCTTCGTCCCCACCGCGTACGCCGTCCCCGCCCTCGCCGTAACCGCCGCACCCGTAGGCCCGTGCTACGCGCTCGCCGACGGCGGCGCCGCAGTCGGCAGACGGGGACGCGCGGCCGGCGCGACGACCGCGCGTCGGCCCGCCGCGGACAGCGACAGCGCTCGAATGATGGATCTCGTCGAACGCGCACAGGCCGGCGAGGCCGACGCGTTCGGCCGGCTCTACGACCAGTACAGCGACACCGTCTACCGCTACATCTACTACCGCGTCGGCGGGAAGGCCACCGCCGAGGACCTCACCAGTGAGACCTTTCTGCGGGCCCTGCGACGCATCGGCACCTTCACCTGGCAGGGCCGGGACTTCGGCGCCTGGCTCGTCACCATCGCCCGCAACCTGGTCGCCGACCACTTCAAGTCCAGCCGCTTCCGGCTGGAGGTGACCACCGGCGAGATGCTCGACGCCAACGAGGTCGAGCGCTCCCCCGAGGACTCCGTCCTGGAGTCCCTCTCCAACGCCGCCCTCCTGGAAGCCGTACGGCGACTCAACCCCCAGCAGCAGGAGTGCGTCACCCTCCGCTTCCTCCAGGGCCTGTCCGTCGCCGAGACGGCCCGTGTCATGGGCAAGAACGAGGGCGCCATCAAGACCCTCCAGTACCGGGCCGTCCGCACCCTCGCCCGACTGCTGCCGGACGACGCGCGCTGAGCGCTTCACCGGCACCGATCCAGCACTCTCCGCAACCTCCAACTCACCCTCGGTGAAAGTCTGTTGACTTCGCGGTCCGTTCATCCGCAGTCCGTAACCCAAGTGCCAAGCCGCTCGTTGTGCGGGATGCAGGCTCCCTGTGGTCACTCCCTGGCCGACTTCGATCACTCGATCGTGTGCAAGTGGTCAGGGCGTGCAACCCTCAGGACCCCCTGGGGAGTCGACCGTCATCACGAGAGGAGGTGCCGCCAGTGATCGCGAACGTATCGGCACACCGGCGGGCGAACGCCTTCGCCCAGGCCCTGGACGAGCTGACCGACCGGGGTTCGGCGGCCGAGCAGCCCGAGCAGCCCGAGGGAACGGCACCGGCGGACACTGCTGCGGAACGCACCGAGCAGGGTCGCCTGTTGGCCCTCACCGAGAGTCTCGGCGAACTGCCCAAGCCCGAGCTCGACCCCGAGGTCAAGGTCGTCCAGCGCGCCCAGCTCGTGGCCGCCATGGAGGCCATGCTCCAGGAGGGCACCACGGGCACCGAGGCGGGCCCAACCCTGCCCGGGCAGCGTTCGGAACGGGAACGAGGGGCGCACCGGGCTTCCCCACTGGGCAAACTGCGGCCGCGCTCACGACTCGCCAAGGGCCTCACCGCCGGCGGGCTCAGTGTCGGCGTCGCCGCCGGAGCCTTCGGCGGGGTGGCCGCCGCGAGCTCCGACGCCCTGCCCGGCGATTCGCTGTACGGCCTCAAGCGCGGCATCGAGGACTTCAAGCTCAATGTCCTGGCCGACGGCAAGGACGAGCGCGGGCGCAGCTACCTCGACCAGGCCTCCACCCGGCTGAGCGAGGCCCGGCGGCTGATGGAGCGCGACCGTGGCGGACAGCTCGACCACGAGTCGATGGCGGAGATCCGCCGCACTCTGTACGGCATGCGGCACGACGCCTCGGAGGGCCACCGGCTGCTGCGCGAGGCCTACGAGCGCGACCCCGACTCCCTGGGCCCCATCCAGGCCCTGTCCGCCTTCTCCCGCTCGCACCGCGCGGTGTGGGGCAGCCTCCGCGAGCGGCTGCCCCTCCAGCTCGGGGACGTCGGGGACCAGGTGTCTTCGGTGTTCGACGCCATAGACGAAGAGGTCGCCCCGCTGGAGTCCCTCCTGCCGGAGCAGCCGGCCCAGAGCGGCGAGGGCAAGCGGCACGGCGGTTCCGGATCGGCCTCCACCGGTACGTCCGGCTCCGACCGGACGGCCCGGCCCAGCGCCGGCGGCAGCGGCTCCTCCGACGGCCATCGCTCCAGCCGTCCGAGCAACTCGGCGGACAGCTCCGGCAGCGAGAGCGAGGGCCTGCTCGGCGGAAACACCGGCGGCCTCCTCGACCCGCCCAAGGACACCGGCAGCTCGGGTTCGTCGTCCACCACCCCGACCCCCACCACCGAGCCCGCGGTCACCCTCCCGCCCCTGCTCCCGGGCCTCCTGCCCGGCCTGGGCATCGAGGGCGAGGACGCGCACTAGGCCACCGCGGAATCGCCAGTCCGACGATGGGGGCGCCCCTCGCACAAGGGGCGCCCCCATCGTCGTACAAACGTTTCTCCGCCTGAAGAGCCGGCCTCAGAAGAACACGGACCGCCGCTGCACCAACAACTTGTACAGCGTGTGCTGGATCTGTTCTCTGACCTGGTCGGTCAGGTTGAACATCAGCATCGGGTCCTCGGCGGCCTCCGGCGGGTAGCCGTCCGTGGGGATCGGTTCGCCGAACTGGATCGTCCACTTCGTCGGCAGCGGGACCGCGCCGAGCGGGCCGAGCCACGGGAAGGTCGGCGTCAGCGGGAAGTACGGGAAGCCCAGGAGCCGGGCCAGCGTCTTCGCGTTGCCGATCATCGGATAGATCTCCTCGGCCCCGACGATCGAGCACGGGATGATCGGCGTGCGCTTGCGCAGAGCCGTGGAGACGAAGCCGCCACGGCCGAAGCGCTGGAGCTTGTAGCGCTCGCCGAACGGCTTTCCGATGCCCTTGAAGCCCTCCGGCATCACCCCGACCAACTCGCCCTTCCCGAGCAGCCGCTCGGCGTCCTCCGCGCAGGCCAGGGTATGGCCCAGCTTGCGGGCGAGTTCGTTGACCACCGGCAGGACGAAGACCAGGTCCGCCGCGAGCAGCCGCAGATGCCGGCCCGCGGGGTGGTGGTCGTGCACGGCGACCTGCATCATCAGGCCGTCCAGTGGCACGGTGCCCGAGTGGTTGGCGACGATCAGCGCGCCACCCTCGGCCGGGATGTTCTCGACGCCCTTCACCTCGACCCGGAAGTACTTCTCGTACACCGGGCGCAGCAGGGACATCAGGACCTGGTCGGTGAGCTCCTCGTCGTACCCGAAGTCGTCGACCTCGTAGTCCCCGGTGAGGCGGCGCCGCAGGAAGGCCAGGCCGCTCGCGATACGCCGCTCCAGGCCGCCGTCGTCCAGGGGCTGCTGGGGCGGCTGTTCCTCACGTGTCACAGGAACATCATCCTGCGCGATGGACCGTCCCGGGAGTGGCTGGACCTCGCGTACCAGCGCGGATTCACCGCTCTTGCGCCGGCTCCCCGCGCTCCGGCGCCGCGACGGCCGCTGCACGGCGCTCCCGCGGGACCGGTCGTCGTCGAACGGAATGACCTTGGCGTCCGCCATCGTTGATGCGCTCCTCAGTTGGCGCTCTGCGTCGGGAGGTGGCCGCCGCCCGGCAAGGGCAGCGCGGCGATCCGGTCGACGGCCCCCGCGAGGGCCTCCGGCGGCAGCAGACCCGGTCCGCGGCTGCGTGCGAACTCCGCGAAGGTCTCCGCCGTCGTGTACTTCGGCTTGAATCCGAGTGTCTCTCGCATCTGGTCCGTGGACACCACCCGGCCGTGAGTGAGCAATCGGATCTGCTCCGGCGAGAAGTCCGACATGCCCAGCGTACGCACCAGGGAGCCCGCCCAGGTGACCGCGGGGAGCAGCAGCGGCACGGTGGGCCGGCCCAGCCGTCGGGAGCACTGCGAGAGCAGCAGGACGCCGTCGCCGGCGATGTTGAAGGTGCCGCTGTTGAGCGTGCCCCGCTCCGGCTCGTGCGAGGCGATGCGCAGCACCTCGATCACGTCGTCCTCGTGGACGAACTGGAGCCGCGGGTCGTAACCGAACACGGTCGGCAGCACCGGCAGCGAGAAGTACGAGGCCAGCGGCGTGTCCGCGGAGGGGCCGAGGATGTTGGCGAACCGCAGCACGCACACGGCGACGTCCGGCCGCCGCCGGGCGAACCCGCGCACATAGCCCTCGACCTCGACGGCGTCCTTGGCGAAGCCGCCGCTGGGCAGGGACTTGGGCGGGGTCGTCTCGGTGAAGACGGCCGGGTCGCGGGGCGCGGACCCGTAGACGTTCGTACTGGACTTCACCACGAGGCGCTTGACGGTGGGGGACTTCTGGCAGGCGCCGAGCAGCTGCATGGTCCCGATGACGTTGGTCTCCTTGACCGTGGTCCGGCTGCCGCTGCCCAGCGCGGTCCCGGTCACGTCCATGTGGACCACGGTGTCGGCACCGCTCTCCGCCAGTACCCGCGCGATGGTGGGCTGGCGGATGTCGGCCTGGATGAAGTCGGCCCCGCCCAGATGGTGCCCGGGCGGAACCGCGTCCACGGCCACCACCCGGTCCACCTGGGGGTCACGCTGGATCCGTCGTACGAAACGGCCCCCCAGTTGACGGGCCACTCCGGTCACGAGCACGACCTTGCCCAAGATCAGCGCCTTCCTTCCAGCACTCGTACCCCTGCCGAGTTCCCCGTGTGCGGCCAACTTAGCGGGTCGATGTTGCACTGTGATGACCGCCCAATGCACGAAGTGACGATAATTCTCCGCGTACCACCGGACGGGTCAGTCCTTTGTGCAGGCATACGCACAGAGTTCGGCCCTTCGCACATCGCCCCCGATACGCGTGTGGCCCCCCACCGGTGCGGTGGGGGGCCACAATCACGCTGCTTTCGCAGCGTCGCTCACTTCTTGTTGCGACGCTGAACGCGCGTGCGCTTGAGCAGCTTGCGGTGCTTCTTCTTGGCCATCCGCTTGCGCCGCTTCTTGATAACAGAGCCCACGACTACCCTCGCTCACTTCTCATCACTCGGTGTTTGGGCGCCATGGGCCCACACGACCTACGAGGGGCTAGCCTACCCGCCCGAGCGCTGAGGTCGTAATCGAGGAGGCGGGAGGGAATCCCGAAGTGCCCTGAGGGCCCCCTCCCGCCCTTTGCCGTCAGGCGGTTTCCACCCCCACGTAGCTCTCGCGGAGGTATTCGTGAACCGCTTGCTCCGGGACGCGGAACGACCGCCCCACACGGATCGCGGGCAGATGACCGCTGTGCACCAGCCGGTACACGGTCATCTTCGACACTCGCATCACCGAGGCGACTTCCGCCACGGTAAGGAACTGAACCTCGTTCAGAGGCCTCTCGCCAGCTGCAGCCATGACACACCTGAACCTTCCGCACTCGACGGCCACCGGCTTCCCCTTCCGGTGACTCTTCGTCGCTGCGTGCTCACTCCCCAATGTAGGGGCGGGTGATGCGAGTGGGGAAGAGGGGATGGCATCGGCGCCTTACTGTGACAGACACGCTCGATTGAGTACGTAGCGGGTAAGCGGTCGGTAGTAATCAGACCGCACAGCGTCATCAAGTGGAACGACGACGGACACGGACCCCTCGGCCTGCCCCACAAAGAGCGCGGGGTCATTCGTATCGGCCGGACCAATGGCCTCAAACCCCAGCTGACCTGCCCCGCAGACCCAGCCGTGGTCCCCGATCACCAGCTCCGGCAGGGGGCCGCCGGCCTCCACCGCGGCTGCCAGGGCCGTGCGAACCGGGAGGGGTGAGTGCGTGTGTGCGCCGGGCTCACAACCGGGGCGAGAGGCGCCGGGTTCCCGCACCAGCGCGACTCCTCGTACGTAGGCAAGGTTGTACGTGCGTAGTCCGAACCGGGTCGTTATGTCGACACTGTGGCCATGCGCGGGGGTGAGAACGGCACATCCCGCCGCCGACAACGCGTCCGCCAAGGCGACGTAGAACCCGAGCAGTCTGTGGGGGTGCCCGGTGCCGAGCAGGACAGGCGCTCTGCGCTGGGCGACTGCCGCGAGGCGTTCCGCAAAGGCATCCAGAGCGGTCAGAGTCAGCTCCGGATCGATCACATCCTGGCCAGAAATCTGATGCGGATCGGCCGAAACCCCACACTTCTCCGCCATCAGCGCAATCAGTTCACGCTGCCCCCAGACCCCCTCGGGATCCAGCCCGAGCAGCACACGAGGATCGCGGGCGGCGAAGAGCCGGTAACTCCGCAGGCTCTCCTCACGGGAAGTGGCCACGGGCCCGGCAAGACGCGCGGCGAGGAGATGGGCGCGCAGGGCACCGGTGCTCAACACGTCAGCGATCGTGACCGAAGAAGCGGACGAATGCCGACGGAACGGGGAAACACCGCACAGTTGGCGTAACGACCACGGCGACCGAGGCGACTGAACAGCGACAGAACCACCCCACCACCGTCGGGCAGGGTCCCTGGTCTCACCACACGGGCGCGACGACCGCCAGTTGACCGGCGCCACCCACGACCCGGGCGGCGCACACGTCGTCCGCCAACACAGGGACGACAGCATGCGCGGGCTCTGCTCCTGACCCGACCGGGGTCCCGACCCCGCGGGGGCCGCTACGGCAGCAGTCCCCGCAGCGGGAACGCCGCCCGCCGGGCCGCCAGTACGGCCTGGTCCAGCCGGTCCCCGGGGTCGTACCCCGACTCCCAGTCCGCCCAGGACACCGGCCACCGTCCGTCGGTCATCCGCATCGGCGCCAGCTGCCGCGTCCGCGCGAAGACCTCCTGTCGCCAGCTCTCCGGGATCATCGCCTCGGGCTCGATCGGCCGGCCCGCGGTGATGGCCACGAGATGCGTCCAGGACCGCGGCACGACCTCCACCACGGCATATCCGCCGCCGCCCAGGGCGACCCACCTGCCGTCGGCGTACTCGTGCGCGAGGTCGTGACACGCCACCTGCACGGCCCGCTGTGCGTCCAGCGACACCGCCAGATGCGCCAGCGGATCCTCGAAGTGCGTGTCGGCACCGTGCTGCGTCACCAGCACCTGCGGCCGGAACTCCGCCAGCAGCTCCGGCACCACGGCATGGAACGCCCGCACCCACCCGGCGTCCCCGGTGCCGGCCGGCAGGGCCACGTTCACCGCCGCGCCCTCCGCACCCGGCGCCCCGGTCTCCTCGGGCCACCCGGTCTGCGGGAACAGGGTGCGGGGGTGCTCGTGCAGCGAGATCGTCAGCACCCGCGGGTCGTCCCAGAACGCGGCCTGGACCCCGTCACCGTGGTGGACGTCGACGTCGACGTACGCGACCCGCTCGGCCCCCAGCTCCAGCAGCCGCGCGATGGCCAGCGAGGCGTCGTTGTAGATGCAGAAACCCGAGGCCCCGCCCGGCATCGCGTGGTGCAACCCGCCCGCGAAGTTCACCGCGTGCAGCGCCTCCCCGCGCCACACCGCCTCCGCCGCACCCACCGACTGCCCGGCGATCAGCGCCGACACCTCGTGCATTCCGGCGAACGCGGGATCATCGAGCGTGCCCAGCCCGTACGACATGTCCGCCGCCCCCGGCTCGGCCGACGCCGCCCTCACGGCCTCGATGTAGTCCTCGCGGTGGACCAGCCGCAGCGTCGACTCCCCGGCGGGCTTGGCCGCGACGACCTCCACCTCCCGGTCGAGCCCGAAGGCGTCGACGAGCCTCCGGGTCAGGGCAAGCCGGACCGGATCCATCGGATGCTCCGGACCGAAGTCATAGCCCGTTACTGCCTCGTCCCACATCAGCTGTGCGCGGCCGCTCATGCCCGTCACCGTATCGGTCCGGTTGAGCGGCGAACGAACGGGCGTACCCGAGCGTCACCAGCACCAACACCATCGGCACGAGCATGGCCCCGCGATAGCTCCACGCGTCGCCCAGCGCCCCGACCAACGGCGACCCGATCAAAAAGCCCACATAGTTGAAGACATTGAGTCGCGCGACGGCCACATCCGAAGCCCCTGGGAACAGCCGCCCGGCCGCCGCGAAAGTCTGCGGCACCAGCACGCACAACCCGACCCCGACCAGCGTGAACCCCAGCATCCCGACCCAGGCCCCCGGCGCCGAGGCCACGACCGCGAACCCGGCCGCCGCCACCAGCGCCCCGCCCCGCACGACCACCACGGCCCCGAACCGCCGTACCCCGAAGTCCCCGATGGCCCGCCCCACCAGCGTGGTCACCATGTAGACGTTGTACGGCACGGTCGCCAGCTGCTCCGAACTGCCCAGCACGTCCTGGAGGTACTTGGCGCTCCAGTTGGAGACCGTCGAGTCCCCGATGTACGCGAACGTCATCACCAGACACAGCGGCAACAGCACCTTGAACACGACGGGCCCACGCTCACCCGCGCTCTCCGGCACGACCTCATCGCCGTCACTCCCGTCGACGTACCACCGGCTCCCCACCAGCGCGGTCGGCAACAGCACCACGACGACCGGCAGATACGACACGAACAGCGCCAGATCCCAGTGCGCCCCCACCCACGCCAGCGAGGCCCCGACGATCCCGCCCAGGCTGTACGCCGCGTGGAAGCTGAGCATGATGCTGCGCCCGTACGCCCGCTGGAGGCTCACCCCGAGCATGTTCATCGAGGCGTCCAACGCGCCCACGGCCAGCCCGAACGCGGCCAGCGCCACGCCCAGCTCGACCATCCGCTCCCCCGCGCCGACCCCGAGAAGCGCCAGCAGCACGACAGGCTGGGACCAGCGCAGCACCCGGCTCGGCGGTATTCGCTTCACCAGCCGCTCGGTGGCCACACTGCCGACACCGGCGAGGACCGGTACGGCCGCGAGGAAAGCGGGCAGCAACGCGTCGGAGACTCCGTACCGGTCCTGGATGGCCGGAATCCGCGTCACCAGCAGGGCAAAGGCAACACCCTGAGCGCCGAAGCTCAACGCCAACGAGGCCCTACCGCGCCGCAGCACATCAGTCATGGCGGCGAGCGTAGAGCCCCGTTGTACCGGTGGGTAGATCCAGCCAAAGATGAATTTCCCTCAGCTTTACTTGGCGTGCGCCAGACCGGCGGGCGCCGGCTCAGCTCGGACGAGCTCACAAGCCCCGGTGACCTCACCGGCCCGACAGCCCTTCCCCGCCTCCGACTTGGCCCCCGACTTGGCCTCCGAGACGACCATGGCGGCCATCGGACCGGCACCCAGCGCACCGCCGACCACGAAGCCCAGGGCCATGGCACCGACCATGATCACATTGCCGGCCCACACCATGGTGTCCACGGGCAGGGCGTACGCCCCCACGATCCGCACCACACACTCCGCGAGCAGTACGACACCCCACACCAGCGAGAACATCCGCTCCGCCCGCCGGAACCGCGCCGACCCCGCGTGCAGCCGAGCCCAGGCGGCCTCCCGACCGGCGTCCCCCTTCACCACCCAGGGCTTCATGCCGGCGGTCATCATCGGCCTGCCCAGCATCACGGAGACGATGATCCCGATCCCGATGGTGCTGCTGACGGCACTGTCCTTGGCGATCATCAGCCGCGGATCCCCGGCGACGAAGCTCAGCAGCAGCGACACGACGTTCACGAACAGGATGAGCGCGGCCATCCCGTTCACCTCACGCGACTTCAGCACGCCCCACCCGGTCCGCACGGCCGGCACGATGCTGCTCAGCGCGAGCGCCATCAGGGTGCTCATCCCGAAGCCGTTCTTCAGGAGGTAGTACGTCCCGATGGGCACCGCGACATCGATGAGCAGCGGCGCGAAGTTCCGCAGCACGCGGCGACGGTTGGTGCTGTTTGCCTTGGTGGTCCCCGTGTTCGTCATGCCCTCAGCTTCGCGTCCGGCGCCGGGCCCCCGGTAGAAACGATCGTCCAGCCCTCTGCATGACAAATGTCAGCACCGCACCACCACGCCGCATCACACCAACAGGTCAGCCAACTCGCCCATGTCAGCGAAGAGTTGAGTGGCCCCGGCGAGCTTCGCGGGCGGCGTCATGGCGGTGAACCCATAGACATCCATCCCGGCCGCGACGGCCGCCTGCACCCCCAGCGGACTGTCCTCGACGACGAGACAGCGCGCTGGTGCGACCCCCATCCGCTCAGCGGCATGCAGGAACAGATCCGGCGCCGGCTTCCCCCGCCCCACATCCTGCGAGCTGAAGACCCGCCCCTCGTGAAAGTACCGGTCGAGCCCCGTCGTCCGATGCCCCACCCGAATCCGCTCATGGCTCCCGGAGGACGCGACACAGTACGGCACCCCGTCCGCACCCAGCTTCTCCAGCGCGTCCACGGCGCCCGGAACAGCCTTCAACTCCCGCTCGAACGCGGCGAACACCCGCGCATGGAACACGTCGTCGAAGTCCTCGGGCAGCCGCTCCCCGGTCCGCTCCAGCACCAGGTCGTGAATCCGGTGCATCGCCGATCCCATGTAGTCCCGAATGGAGTCCTCGTACGACGTCGGGTGCCCCAGCTCCGTGAGGTACGCGGCAAGAAACCGGTTGGAAATGGGCTCGCTGTCGACGAGCACGCCGTCATTGTCGAAGATCACCAGGTCATAGCGCATACGTTTGAGCTT